>LJKK01000111.1 GCA_001421185.1 Methanomassiliicoccales archaeon RumEn M1 | reverse complement strand
GGCGAGCGCTACAAGGTGGTGGGCAAGGAGATCAAGGCCTACTGCCGGGGCGAGTATGGCCGCACCCCGCCCCCATCGACCCCTCCATTCAGAAGAAGATCTTGGGCAGCACCCCGTGGTGGAGGGCCGCTTTGCCGACTCTCTGGAGCCCGAGTTTGAAAAGACCAAGAAGGAGCTGGGCGCCACCGCCAAGTGCGACGAGGATGTGCTGAGCTATATCGCCTTCCCCCAGGTGGCTATGGCCTTCTTCAAGGACCGGGAGGCCGGCTTCCCAAGAAGGCCGACCCCGCCAAGCCTGCCGCCGCCCCCGCCGCCAAGAAGGAGTCCGACCTGCCCCCCGTGCCCGCGTGGCAGGGACATGTGTACTACACCAACATCCCCGCCTCCCTGTCCAACGGGGTCAACGCCCGGCCCATTCAGCCCTTCGCGGCCAGCTATCAGCCTCCCCAATCTGGTGATGCTCCCGGGACACCTGTCCCGGCACCTACACCATCACCATC
>LJKK01000161.1 GCA_001421185.1 Methanomassiliicoccales archaeon RumEn M1 | reverse complement strand
GGGGACCGGCATCGGTGTCGATGGTCAGGCGGGTCTTTGGGTAAAGCCCTTGTCGTAGACGTACTTGCCCACGCACCGGATGCCGTTGCCGCACATGGCCCCCCGGGATCCGTCGGCGTTGTACATCTCCATGGTAAAGTCCCCGGTCCGGCCAGGGCGGATGCAGATGAGGCCGTCCGCCCCCACGCCGAAATGCCGGCGGGACAGCCGGACCGCCAGGGCGGGCAGGTCCTCCGGGACCTCTTCCAGGCAGTTGAGATAGATATAGTCGTTGCCCAGGCCCTCCATTTTGTAAATCGCATGGGTGATTCCCCCTTTCGGTGAGAGACTATGCGCAAACGCTTACAGAAAGACCGGAGGCCCGCGCCCCCGGTCTCTTTGCGAACATCAATAGATTACCAAATATTTCTCCAGCTCCCAGCTGGACACGCGGGTCTGATACTCGTTCCACTCCCCCAGCTTGCCCTTGAGGAACTGCCGGGCCACGTGCTCGCCCAACACGTCCAGCACCAGGCGTCCTTCTCCAGC
>LJKK01000041.1 GCA_001421185.1 Methanomassiliicoccales archaeon RumEn M1 | reverse complement strand
TCTAGAGGTCGATCCCGGAGCGTGAAGTACATCACCATTACACGGCGGGGACACTGTTCATGGCCCCCCAGTGGATGGTAACCGATATGTCCACCGCCCTGGGCAACGTCCACCTGGCCCTGTTCTGCTCCCTGTTCCGCAAGAGCCTGTTCCTGGTGGGCGTCCTGCTGTTCCCCGTGCTGTTCACCGCAGCCGCCGCCTTCGCCGCCGAGCCCTTCTGCGACGCAATCGCCTGCGTCATGTCCACCGCCCTCTTCCTCCGCTTCACCCCGAGGCTCATCGCGAAGTACTGCGCGCAGCCCAACCCTCAGTCCCAGCCCGCCCCTGCGGGGGAGCGCTGCTGAGTTTTAGATACAAGACAGGATCTGATCTTATGAAGGAAAATAAATACGACGACCCCATCTTTTTCCAAAAGTACGGCCAGATGGCCCGGTCCCAACAGGGGCTGGCAGGAGCTGGAGAGTGGGCCGAACTTCAAAAGCTCCTGCCTGATTTCCGGGGCTGTCCCTGCTGGACCTGGGCTGCGGC
>LJKK01000045.1 GCA_001421185.1 Methanomassiliicoccales archaeon RumEn M1 | reverse complement strand
CAACGTTGAGATGGTCATGGACCAGTTCGAGTACGGCGTGCAGAACGTGAACAACGCCGCCAAGCCCAAGTGGAAGAGCCCCGTGCTGGACGAACTGAACAAGGTCTACAACGGCCAGCAGAGCCTGGACAGCGCGATGGCCAACATGCAGAAGATCGTTGACACCGAGACCGCCAAGAAATTGGCGGGAGACTGAGAGGAGGGCCCGCTGTGAAAGGAATGAAACTGTCCCCCGCCGCCCGGCGGGAGGAGAATTGGGGCTGGATCATGGTAGCCCCCACCATCCTGGGCCTGGTTATCCTGAACCTGTGGCCCTTCGTCCAGACCGTCTATACCAGCTTCTGCGAGCATCTGGGCTTCGGCCACTATAAATTTATTGGCCTGGGCAACTACGCCGAGATCTTCCAGACCCCCGAGGTCTGGAGGGCCACCTGGAACACCATCCTGTTCTGTATCCTGACGGTCCCCGTGGGTCTGTTTCTGTCCCTTCTGGTGGCGATGCTCCTGAACGCCAAGATCAAGTTCAAGGGCGGCTTCCGCACCATC
>LJKK01000124.1 GCA_001421185.1 Methanomassiliicoccales archaeon RumEn M1 | reverse complement strand
TCTAGAGGTCGATCCCTGGACGACTTCGACCAGATGCGTACCCGGGAGGGGGAGCGGTTGAAGGAGGACATCCTGTCCCGGGCCGCCGCCATTGAGGACAAGGTGTCCCTGGTGGAGAAGCGCTCCCCCAGACGGTGGCGGAGTACCGGGCCAAGCTGGAGGCCCGGATGAACGAGGTGCTGTCCAACACTCAGCTGGACCCCGCCCGTATCCTCACCGAGGCGGCCATCTTCGCCGACAAGGTGGCGGTGGATGAGGAGACCGTCCGCCTGCGCAAGTCACATCAGCCAGCTCCGGGAGATGCTGTCCAAGGGAGGGGCCACAGGCCGGAAGCTGGACTTCCTCATTCAGGAGTTCAACCGGGAGGCCAACACCATCGGCTCCAAGTGCAGTGACATCGAAATAGCGGGCCATGTGGTGGACATCAAGGCCGAGATCGAGAAGATCCGGGAGCAGGTCCAGAATATCGAATAGGGGGACCCGTTTGAAGCTTGTCAACATCGGTTTGGAAGTCTGGTGTCGGCGGGGCGGCTGGTGGCGGTGG
>LJKK01000011.1 GCA_001421185.1 Methanomassiliicoccales archaeon RumEn M1 | reverse complement strand
AACCGGGTGGAGATGGGGGGCGCCAAAATCGGCGTGATTACCTCCTCCACCAGCTACCAGTATGTGAAGGAGGTCTTTAGAGATTCCGTCTCCGTCCTCAAGCTGGGTATGGCCAACCCTCTGCCGGTGAAGCTGATAAAAGATTTCGCCTGTAAAGTAGAAAAGCTTGTTGTGGTGGAGGAGATGGACCCCATCATAGAGAACCACTGTAAGGCATTAGGCCTTGCCGTCTCCGGCAAGGATGTGCTGCCCATGGAGGGGAATTTCCCAGAATCTCATCGCGGAAAAGCTGGGCGGAGCGGTACATACCGGCCGGACCATCGCCGATCCCATCCCTCCCCGGCCCCCCGTCATGTGCGCCGGGTGCCCCCACCGGGGCCTGTTCTACGTCCTGAGCAAGAACAAGTGCACTGTCCTGGGGGACATCGGCTGCTACACCCTGGGCGCGGTGGCCCCCTGGCCGCTATGGATATGACCCTGTGCATGGGGGCCTCCATCTCCGCCGTCCACGGCTTCAACAGGCCCGGGGCGCGGAGAGATCGACCTCTAGA
>LJKK01000036.1 GCA_001421185.1 Methanomassiliicoccales archaeon RumEn M1 | reverse complement strand
GCCCTCCTCCTCGGGGGGCTCCTCCGGGTCAGGCTCCGGCTCCGGGGCGGGAGCCCGGCCGGGGAAGGCCACCACCTTGCCCGCCTGGCCCGAGGTCTTGACGGGGGCGGGCTTGAGCTTGCTCAGGCTGGACAGAGAGATGGTGTTGAACCTGCCCTCCGGTTCCTCTTCCTCCCCGGGCCCTTCCGGTTCCTCGGGTCCATCTGGTTCTCCGGGCTCCTCAGGGGGACGGGGGGGATGTCCGCTGAACTCCGACATAATGTCGTCCAGGGAGAAGTCCCCGCCGTCCGCGTCTCCGATCAGCGATTTGAGGTCGATCAGCTCGCCGGTATTCATTTGTTTGTCTCGGTCGCTCATGGGCGGGACTCCTTGGTTATGTTATCTCGGCCTGGAGCTTATTGCCCCATCCTCTGCCGCACCGCCTCGTACAGCAGGACGGCGGCGGCGGCGGAAGCGTTGAGGGAATTGATCTTGCCAAACATGGGGATGGACACGGTGAAGTCGCAGTTCTCAGCGACGAGACGGCCCATACCGTCCCCCTCGCTGCCGATGACGATGG
>LJKK01000174.1 GCA_001421185.1 Methanomassiliicoccales archaeon RumEn M1 | reverse complement strand
CGGGAAGCGGCGGGGCCGACCGCGCCGCCCTCCAGGCGGAGCTGGACAGCCTGCGGGCTGAGATCGAGCGCATCCTCGCCTCCGGGGAGGGCTCGCTGTTTCTGGACGAGGACATGGGAGTTGACGAGGGCATGGACGCCCTTTTGAAGGTCATTTTGGACGACCTGGCCTCCGGCACGGAGGAGACCGGAAGGGTCCCCCAGTGGTTTGTACAGGGGATTATGGACGGCAGTATGTCCCCGGAGGAGCTGCTGTCCGGGCTGGGCCTGGACAAGACGGCCACCGGGGCGGAGATTCTGGCGGCTATCGCCAACGGTACCCTGGACAACAGCGCCGCCGCCCGGCTGGCCGTCCTCTATCTGGGGCGGTGATCTCCGGCGCGGGGCCGGACGCCACCCTGGACCAGATGCTGGAGGGCCTGCGGCAGCTGCTGAACCGGGTGGAGGGGGGCGCGTCCCTGGACGAGGCGGTGAAGGAGCTGACCGGCGGGGCCTTCTCCAGCCTGCTGGACTTTCAGGAGCAGTTTACCGGGGGACGGGCCCCCGGCCTCCAGGACTTTT
>LJKK01000142.1 GCA_001421185.1 Methanomassiliicoccales archaeon RumEn M1 | reverse complement strand
AAACAGCGCCGGGGGCCGCTTCTTGGGCCCGGAGAAGATATTTTCAGGCGCAGCTCCACCTCCCTCGCCGACCCGGACAGGGGCGGGAAAAGGCGTGCGGGGCATATTGTTCTTGTTCATGGAGGCACATCCTTTCTAAATGGCTCCCTCTCTGAGGGAGCTGTCGCCGCCGCAGGCGGTGACTGAGGGAGTTTTCCGCCGGGGTCGTCGCGCCCTACAGGCCGTCCTTCCCCCGCAGGCGCGCCACCGCGTCCAGGATGGTCTGTCCATAGGCGGCGAATCCTGGGGAGGCAGGGCGCGCAGGGCGTCCTCGTCGCAGGCCAGCTCAATGTCCCGCTCCACCAGGCGGACCATATACCACATGAGGGGGTTGAACCAGTGCAGGGCGTTAACCCACAGCACCAGGGTCTTGAGCCAAACGTCCCGGCGGCGGTAGTGGGTGAGCTCGTGGAGCAGGGAGAAGCCCAGCTCCTCGCCGGACAGCGCCCCCGGAGGCAGGAGAATGGCGGGGCGGAGCAGTCCGGCTAACATGGGGGCCTTCAAGCCCTGACACACCAGCAGCCGGGGA
>LJKK01000118.1 GCA_001421185.1 Methanomassiliicoccales archaeon RumEn M1 | reverse complement strand
TCTAGAGGTCGATCCTGTCCAAGCTGGACAACGTGGACAGGAAGAAGCGGCGGCGGTATGAGTTTGTCTACGGCAAGCTCCACGATTTGAGGACTATATGCGCTCCCTGGGGGTGGACGCGGGCCTCACCGGGGAGAGGCAGGCTCCCGCTCCCCGGAAGGACCCCGCCCTCATGGGGCCGGAGGAGACGCTGGAGGGGCTGATCCTCCTGTCGGTGGAGCACAACCTGAAGCTGATGCACATGTTGTCCAACGAGCGGAAGTTCGGCAACATCATCGAGGGCGCGCGGTCCACCAAGAGCTGGCAGCAGCTGCGGGCCTATCTCAACGTGTTTGAGGAGTACTTCACCTATCTGTCCGCCCGCCAGAAGGCCCAGGCGCTGAACTTCCTCTATGAGCTGCTCATGCACCGTGAGGGTGATATCCGCCGTCAGGCCGGCGCGCTGATCGGACAGATCATCGCCCGGTTCCACCTGGTCTACCGGAAGGAGATCCCCGCCGATGCCCAGAACGACCCGGCGGAGGAGGTGCCCTTCACCCTCTGGAGCCAGTATCTGGACATGATTATC
>LJKK01000062.1 GCA_001421185.1 Methanomassiliicoccales archaeon RumEn M1 | reverse complement strand
TGGTCCACGACACCGACGGCGCGATTCAGGTGGCCGTCCAGGCCATCCGCCGGATGATTCAGGCGGACCGGAGCAAGGGAGGCCAGGCATGAGCGGGGCGGAAGCCCTGGAGACCTCCCTTGTGGAGGAGATGATCTCCCTGGCGATCCGGCAGCTGAGCTTCTCCTACACGCCCTACTCCGGCTTTAAGGTGGGGGCCGCCCTCCTGGCGGAGGACGGGACGCTGTACACCGGCTGCAACATTGAAAACGCCGCCTACACCCCCACCAACTGCGCCGAGCGGACCGCTTTCTTCAAGGCCGTCAGCGAGGGGGTCCGGTCCTTCCGGGCCATCTGCGTGGTGGGCGGCAAGGACGGAGTGCTGACCGAGTACGCCGCCCCCTGCGGCGTGTGCCGTCAGGTGATGATGGAGTTCTGCGACCCGGACCGCTTCCAGATCATCCTGGCTTACCGGCACGGACCACTACGATATCTTTACGCTCCGGGAGCTCCTCCCCCAGGGCTTCGGGCCGGGCAACCTGGCGTAGGATGAACAAATATCTATACGACGCCCTGCCCTTCCTCCACCGAGATCGACC
>LJKK01000064.1 GCA_001421185.1 Methanomassiliicoccales archaeon RumEn M1 | reverse complement strand
GGGCGTCCTCACTCTGCCGCATGGACCAGAGCAGGTCCGCCTGGTCAAAGGTCTCGTCGTCCACAAAGGTACTGCCGTTGGAGCGGATGGTCAGGGGGACCTTGACAAAGACGGGGTCCTTCAGCATGGCAGGGGTCAGGTCGCAGCAGCTGTCCACTACAATCTTAAAACTCATGTGTTTCATCTCCATACGTGGTCTTTTAAATTAGATTTGTACAATTTAGTTTACCATACCCCGGCACAGATGTAAAGGGAAAGATTCCCCCAGCGCTGTAAATTTTCCTCCCTCACTATCGAAACACCCTCCTCTGGCCGATAACCATATTATATACCGTTTTCAATGGGAGGAGGAGCGCCTGTGAGCACCATAAGCGCCGCCGGGAGCGGCGGGTATTATCCGGTCCAGCCGACCGCCCCTGCCCAGGACGACGGGCTCTCCGCCGCCCTTCGGGAGGAGCGGGAGCGTCAGCCCGACCTGGCCCGAGATGATGAAGGACGCCAGGGAGCAGATCGAACAGCGGAAGGAGCAGTTCAAGCTCCCCAAAACAGCCGCCGGTACGGCGACGCGGCCATTATGGCCTGTT
>LJKK01000005.1 GCA_001421185.1 Methanomassiliicoccales archaeon RumEn M1 | reverse complement strand
GGGTGGATGGTCAGGATTACGTTGGACCGGTCGTATTCCCCGGTGAGCAGAGTCTCCAGCCGGGCGGTCTCCATGCCGCGCTCCAGAGCGGCGAAGCCCTCCTCCAGCTCGGGAATGAGGGACTCGTCCTCGAACTCGTTGCCCATCTCACACAGGGCCATCAGGTCGTCCCACTGCTGCTTGGCGCTTGTTCTGGCTGTCCACCTTGTCCTGGAGGTTCTTGATGCGCTGCTGTACCTTCTGGGCCTTGGCCAGGTTGTCCCAGAAGCCGTCGGCGGCGGACTCGGCCTGGAGCATGTCCAGCTCCCGCCCGGCCCCCTCCAGGTCCAGAGCCTGGGCCAGCTCCTTGAGGGCCGGGAGCAGATTGTTCAGCTTTACCTTGTATTCATCAAATTGGAGCATATTGTTCCCACACTTTCCTAGCGTTGTCAGCTCATTATATATGACCGGGAGAAAAAGTAAAGAAATTTCACAGGGGCGGATATCATCCGCCCCCCTGCTGAAAGAGGGCCAGATTCCTCCCGGGTCACCAGCTGGTAGGGCAGCCAGACGTAGTGTCCGTCCACCAGCTCCACCGCCCCGG
>LJKK01000100.1 GCA_001421185.1 Methanomassiliicoccales archaeon RumEn M1 | reverse complement strand
TCTAGAGGTCGATACCGGCACCCCCAGCTCAGCCAGGCGGCAGGCCAGGATGCTGGCGGCGGTCTCGGTATTTCCATAGATGGAGGCGAAGGGAATCACAACACCCTGGACCTCGGGCTCATAGGAGGCCCACTTCACATACCGGTCAATGATTTTCCAAAATCCTTGCGCCAGATGGGGCCGTGGAGGGGGCAGATCATCTGGATGTCCAGCTTGGAGGCCTTGTTCAGCAGGGCCATGACCTGGGGACCGTACTTGCCCACAATGTTGGTGTAGTACCGGCGGGCCTCGTCCAGCCAGTCCCGCTCCCAGTCGATCTCGTCGGCGAAGAGGACGCCGTTCAGCGCTCCGAAGGAGCCGAAGCCGTCGGCGGAGAAGAGGATCTTGTCGGTGGAGTCATAGCTGACCACCACCTCGGGCCAGTGGACCATGGGGGCGGCCACAAAGGTGAAATGATGGCGGCCGGTGGACAGAGTGTCCCCCTCGTTCACCAGGATGGCCCCTTTGGGGTCGGCGGCGTGGAACTGGCGGATCATGTTGACGGCCTTGCCGTTGCACACGATCTTCGCCTCGGGGTGGCGGAGCATCAGGATCG
>LJKK01000084.1 GCA_001421185.1 Methanomassiliicoccales archaeon RumEn M1 | reverse complement strand
CCATGACCGACGCCCGGGGTCAGAAGCTCACCGAGGCCGGCCCCTCCGTCCCTGTGGAGATCATCGGTATGGGCGAGGTCCCCGGCGCGGGCGACGACTTCCACGCCGTGGCCGACGAGCGCATGGCCCGGGAGCTGGTGGAGCAGCGCAAGCATGAGCAGAAGGCCGCCTCCTCCGCCCCCGTGGGCAAGGTCTCTTTGGAGGACCTGTTTAGTCAGATCCAGGCCGGCGAGATGAAGAACCTGAACGTCATTGTCAAGGCCGATGTCCAGCTCCGCCGAGGCGGTGAAGGCCTCCCTGGAGAAAATTTCCAACGAGGAGGTCCGGGTCCGGGTGATCCACTGCGCCGTGGGCGCCATCAGCGAGAGCGACGTTATGCTGGCGGGCACCTCCGGGGCCATCATCGTGGGCTTCACGTCCGCCCGGACAACAACGCCAAGGACTCCGCCCCCCGTATGGGCGTGGATATGCGGATGTACCGGGTCATCTACGACGCCATCAACGAGATTGAGGCGGCTATGAAGGGCATGCTGGCTCCCAAGTTCAAGGAGGTGGACCTGGGCCGGGCCGAGGTGCGCAATGTGTTCCGCATTA
>LJKK01000175.1 GCA_001421185.1 Methanomassiliicoccales archaeon RumEn M1 | reverse complement strand
GCCATCGACCTCGCGGAGGACATCAGCCGCACCGCCCAGGCGGGCATGAACGCCCACTTGGCAAAGCCATTCATATTGAACAGCTCTGCGCGGTATTGACCAAGCTGATGTCTGAGCAGGACGAGGCCCGCGGAAAGAAACCAATGGAAGGGAAGTAACGATCTTGGTTCCAAGTGATAAACAGCGATACACCATTCTGGTCGCCGACGACTCAGAAATGAACCGTTCCATCCTCCGCTCCATGCTGGAGGAGTCCTACGACATCATCGAGGCGGAGGATGGACTTCAGGCGGTGGCCCTGCTCCAGCCAGATGGAGCAGGAAATCTCCCTGGTCCTTCTGGACATTGTGATGCCCAACATGGACGGCTTCGACGTGCTGTCCGCCATGAACAAGTACGAATGGATCACCAGCGTGCCCGTCATCATGATCTCGGCGGAAAATACCCGGGAGTTCATCGAGCGGGCCTATGACATGGGGGTTACCGACTACATCAGCCGCCCCTTTGACATGATGGTGGTCCGCCGCCGTGTCATCAATACCCTGATGCTCTACGCCAAGCAGCGCCGCCTGGCCAATATGGTCAATGATCGACCTCTAGA
>LJKK01000034.1 GCA_001421185.1 Methanomassiliicoccales archaeon RumEn M1 | reverse complement strand
TCTAGAGGTCGATGGCATCGGCATGGTGGCCCGGAGCGAGGTGGCCCTGATGGTGGCCCAGCGGGGCATCAGCGCGGGGATGATCGACCCCGCTATCCTCCCCGCCATCGTCCTGGCCGTCATCGCCTCCGCTCTTCTGACCCCCGTGCTCCTCAAGATGTCCATCTCCAAGGGCCCCGAGCTGGTATGACAAACAGCGCCTGAGCCCCCCTTTCCGGGGCTCAGGCGCTGTTTTTACAGGACGTTCACCACCGACGCCTGCTCCATCTCGGCCAGAAGCTCCAGCTGGGCCACGAGGTCGGCGTTGGCGGCGTTGTACTGGTCGGGCTCCTGGAGGCGCAGGTACTCCAGCACCTGACGGAAGGCCCGGAGGACCTGGTCGGTGTCGCTGTGTCGCATGAAGGTGTGGAGGTAGAAGTGGTGGTCCTGCCAGTCCTCATAGACCTGCCGGGTCACCGCCTCCGCCTGATCCCAGTTCTCCCCCTCCGCCAGCGACTGGGCCTGCCTCAGCCGGTCCGTCATGTCCCCGGTGAGGGATTGGGCATACCAGGCGTTGGCTAAGCTGGCCCCCAGAAGGAGCGCCAGCAGAGCAACGCGATA
>LJKK01000069.1 GCA_001421185.1 Methanomassiliicoccales archaeon RumEn M1 | reverse complement strand
CCCCGACTTTATGGCCATCGCTCTGGGCGCCAAGGATGAGTGGCCCACCTACCCCTACATGGAGTTCATGCCCGCCCTCATCAGCGGCAACGGCCAGAACTGGAACGATATGGCCAAGACTGACTCCCCCTTCGCCGAAGGCAGCGACATCAACACTGCTTATCACCGGGTGTATGATCTGTTCACCAGCGGCGTGCTGGGCAAGGACCCCTTGGCATGAGCAAGGACCAGGTAACCAACCTCTTTGCCCAGAAGAAGGCCGCCATCACCGCGCTGGGTGACTGGGGACTCCAGGACATCGGCGGCGCCGCCGACAGCACCGACCAGCTGGGCACCTTCTACCTTCCCGTCCGGGAGAGCGCTTCTGAGCCCTTCCGTTACATTGTCCAGGGCGACAGCTTCATGGGCGTAACCACCCACAGCAAGAATCCCGAGGCCGCCAAAGCCTTTGTGGAGTGGTTCTACTCCGAGGCCTGGTACCCCGGCTACATCAACTACGTATCCAGCGCCTCTTCCATGAGCAACTTCCCCAAGGATAAGGACCCCATCCTGGCCGAGGCGGACGCCGCTCAGCCTGACGGCGAGATGGTTATGTACGACGCGGCGGCGAC
>LJKK01000035.1 GCA_001421185.1 Methanomassiliicoccales archaeon RumEn M1 | reverse complement strand
TCTAGAGGTCGATTCAGGGCCTTGCGCATGGCCTCCTCGGTGGAGCGGTACTCCTCCACCTTGTCCACCAGCACCTTCATCTTGTTTTCAGCACCGCGTTCTCGTTGTACAGCGCGGAGTAGTCCCCGGTGAGAATATCCAGAAATTCATCCACCTGGGCCATATTATAGCCGCCGAAGTTGGCCTTCTGAAAGGCGCGTTCGGATACCTCCTGTGGCGTGAGCATCGCAAAACCTCCCCACTCTATCTTTCCTTAATAATACCATTCAAATTCCTGTTTCAGCACGACAGGCTGGCCGCCCTCCCAGCTCAGAGTAGTCACCAAATCCCCCATACCGTCCATGTGGGCGGTGCCGTAGAGATACTGCCGCAGGACGATCCCCTCCTCGGCTGACTCCGCGTAGTGGAAGTCGTCGATCTGCCGGGAGCGGCGGGCCATTCCAAGGTCCCGTCCTCGCTGTAGATGGGCCCGGGGGTGGCGTCCGGGTTCCACTCCTTCATCTGCTTATCGTAATTTGTCAGCCACCGGTTCAGGTCCAGCGTCTCGGTGTATCCCGTCTCCGGGACGGTGACCTGGGCCAGCATGGTCTCCTCGTCCAGCACGGCTTCGACCCCAT
>LJKK01000001.1 GCA_001421185.1 Methanomassiliicoccales archaeon RumEn M1 | reverse complement strand
TCTAGAGGTCGATCCTGGAAAACGCCCAGGGAGGGGGTCGCCCGGGCTGGAGGCGCTGGACCGCCTGCGCTGTGAAATTGGATTTGACCTGCATTTGTACCAAAAGATATGAAAAAGAGCCGCCCTCAGGCGGCTCTTTTATCATGACAGCTTGTCCAGTCCCAGTCTGAGGCGGCGCAGGGTCTCGTCCTTCCCCAAGATGCGGCAGATTTCCACCGCGCCGCCCGGGGTGACGGCCTGTCCGGCGGCGGCGATGCGCACCGGCCACATGAGGGTGGCGTTCTTGACCTCCAGCTTCTCCGCCAGGGCCACCAGCCCGCCGTGAATGGCGTCCTGGGTCCAATCGGCGACCCCCTCCAGCATGGGGATTGCCGCCTCCAGCATAGCCTTGGAGACCTCCGGGTTGGTTTTGGACTTCTTGTTGGTGAACAGGTCCACGCTGTACTCGGACAGGGTGTCGAGGAAGGCTACCTTCTCGGGAATTTCGGTGAGCCGCTCGCACCGGGCCTGGAGGAGGGCGGAAATCTCTGCCGCCGGCAGGCTCTCCCGCTTCACCGTTGGCGGATATAGGGCTCCGCCGCCTGGGCAAGTCCTCCGGGCTCATTGACCGCAGGTACAGG
>LJKK01000126.1 GCA_001421185.1 Methanomassiliicoccales archaeon RumEn M1 | reverse complement strand
CAGCCCCTGGAAGGGGCGGGACCCGGCCACCGGAGAGCGCATCCTGGCCGCCTCCAGCCCGGTGATCTATCAGGGGGAGATCGTGGGCGTGATCCGCTATGTCACCTCCCTGTCCAGCATCGACCGGCAGTTCATCTTCGCCATGACGGTAATCACCGCCATCGCCCTGGGTATCTTCGCCATGGTGTACTTCTCCAACCTCTATTTCGTCCGCTCCATCGTGGAGCCCCTGGCCGGAATCACCGAGATCGCCCAGGTCATTGCCGACGGCAGCTACGGCGTCCAGATTGAGAAAAGTATGACGACGAGATCGGCGAGCTCACCGACGCCATCAACAACATGTCTCTAAAATTCGCCAGGCGGAGAGGACCCAGAGCGAGTTTATCTCCTCCGTCTCCCACGAGCTGCGCACCCCCTCACCGCCATCACCGGCTGGGCGGAGACCATCCAGAGCGGCGAGCTCCGTTCCGAGGCGGACATCCGCAAGGGCATGGGTATCATCGTGTCCGAGGCCAAGCGGCTGAAGCAACATGGTGGAGGAGCTGCTGGAGTTCTCTCGCATTGAGGACGGACGCTTCACCCTGTCGGTGGAGCCCCTGGACCTGAAGGCGGAGCTGG
>LJKK01000101.1 GCA_001421185.1 Methanomassiliicoccales archaeon RumEn M1 | reverse complement strand
TGTGCGGACTGCTCCAGCCCACCCGGGGGGAGCTGGCGGTGGACGGCTCGGCCATCGGGCCCTACACCAAGTCGGTGGTGAGCTATCTGCCCGACCGGATGTACTTCGCCGACTGGATGAAGGCATCCGATCTGTTCGACCTGTTCCGGGATTTTACAGCGACTTTCAGTATGAAAAGGCCATCGACATGTGCCGCTCCCTGGGGGTGGACCCGGGGGACCGGCTGAAGTCCATGTCCAAGGGCACCAAGGAGAAGGTCCAGCTGGTGCTGGTTATGGCCCGAAACGCCCGGCTGTATCTTCTGGATGAGCCCATTGCCGGGGTGGACCCGGCGGCCCGGGACTTCATCTTGCGCACCATTCTGACCAACTACAACGAGGAGGGCACCGTCCTCATCTCCACCCACCTGATCTCCGATGTGGAGAAGGTGCTGGACGAGGCCATTTCTTGAAAGAGGGCAAAATCATGCTCCATGCCACGGTGGACGACATCCGGGAGAGGGAAGGCAAGAGCGTGGACGCCCTCTTTCGGGAGATTTCCGGGCGATGCCTATGGAAGGAGGAGGATTCTGATGCTGCTGAAATTGTTAAAATATGACTTCCGGGCCATGTGGAAGCAGTT
>LJKK01000122.1 GCA_001421185.1 Methanomassiliicoccales archaeon RumEn M1 | reverse complement strand
TGGAAATGACCATGGACTAAAAGCGCGGCACTCGTTACCTAGAGTAACAACACAAAAGGAGCGAATGCCGCATGAGATACATGGGACTGGACGTACATAAGGATATGACCACGGCCTGCGCCATCGGCGCAGGCGGCAAGGAGTATTTTAACGCCAACGTCACCTCGGACGATGCTGGCCTGAGCGTGCTGCACGCTCGGATGGACGGGCGCCGGTACATCGTGCTGATGGAATCGAGCACCTACGTCTACGGCGCGTTCCGATACTTCGAGCGCATGGGCGTCGAAGTGCACGTGGCTCACGCCGGCAAGCTCAAGATGATAACCGACTCGGACAACAAGACCGACGAGCTGGATGCCAGGAAGGTCGCTCGGTACGTCCGGCTGTGGGAGATGGGCGAGCTGGAGATCTCGATGTCGTACATGCCGACCGAGGTCGAGGCGGAGCTCAAGGACATCTGCCGCTACAAGGAGGAGCTGTCGAACAAGCTCAGTGACGAGGTTCGTCGCATACGATCACACATGGCCCGCAACTGCCTCGAGCTGCCGAAGGGCTTCCGGAACCTCTCGGCCAAGAAGAGCCGGGAGTTCATCAGGGCGACGTACGGCGGGGACGTCACGCTGATGAACC
>LJKK01000173.1 GCA_001421185.1 Methanomassiliicoccales archaeon RumEn M1 | reverse complement strand
GCTCCAGCTCCACCCGGAACAGGGAGCCCTGGTCCACCACGCTGAACACCTCGATGCTGCCCCCCATGAGCTCCACAATGCTCTTGGTGATGGCCATGCCCCAGTCCGGTGCCCTGTACCTTGTTGGTGGTGCTGTTCTCCGCCCGGGTGAAGGCGTCGAAGATGGTGTCCAGATACTCCGGGGTCATACCGTAGCCGTCGTCCTCCACCTCAATGCGGATGTGCTCATACTGGTTGGAGCGCCGCTCCAGACCGGTGACCCGGAACCAGATATGTCCGCCCTCCTGGGTGTACTTCACCGCGTTGGAGAGCAGGTTAATCAGAATCTGATTGATCCGGGTCTCGTCACCGACAAAGTACTCCCGCTGAATGCCGCTCACTTCCATCTGGAACTCCTGGCCCTTTGCCTTGGCCATGGGCTGGATGATGGCGTAGACGGAGGAGGCCGCCTTGTCCAGGGAGAACTCCTCATAGTTGAGGACGACTTTTCCGCTTTCAATTTTGGAGACATCCAGAATATCGTTGATGAGGCTGAGGAGGTGCTGTCCGGAGGCGGTGATCTTATCGGTGTACTCCCGCACCCGCTCCGGGTTGTCCGCCTCCTTGGACAGAAGAGAGGGAAGCCCAGTACC
>LJKK01000150.1 GCA_001421185.1 Methanomassiliicoccales archaeon RumEn M1 | reverse complement strand
TCTGCTGCAAATCTTGTTTACTTCGTATGTTCGCTTCGCGAACGCAATCCTCAGTCAGCTTCGCTGACAGCTCCTTTCAAAAGGAGCCGGGCCGCCTGCGGGCGGGACGGGGGACTTCATTCCAGACAGCTCAGCACGGCCCAGGCCGCGCCCTCTTCGGCGTTGGAGGGGGCAACGCGGGCGGCGGTGTCCTTCACGTTCCGGGGGGCGTTGTCCATTACAATAGGCAGACCCACCGCCCGGAGGACCTCCAGATCGTTTTCACTGTCGCCCACGGCGGCGCACTCCTCCAGGGAAACGCCGTATTGCCCGGCGATCAGGGCCAGAGCCCGGCCCTTGTCCGCCCCGGCGGCTACCAGCTCAAGTCGTGACTGCTGGAGGTGGTGAGGAACACCCCCTCCAGCGCGGCCAACTCCTGGACGGGATAGCGGGCGGGGTCCAGCTCCCCGTGAAGCTTGGTCAGGGGGAGGCTGTGTGCCTCCATGTAACCGATGGGGTCGTCGGTGACCACCGCGTTCTGGTGAAAGGCGGGAAGGGGTAATACTGCTCCAGCTCCCAGCTTGTAGGCAGTGCTCACCAGGGTCCGCTCCCCGGCAAAGATGAGCAGGCCCACCCCCTCCCAGCTTAG
>LJKK01000002.1 GCA_001421185.1 Methanomassiliicoccales archaeon RumEn M1 | reverse complement strand
TCTAGAGGTCGATGCTGATGAACACCCCGGAGATGGGGAACAGCCTGGCCACCCTCTTCGCCCTGATCGAGGGCAAGGTGGTCTCCTCCGGTATTGAGGAGGGCCTGGCCGCCGAGATGGGCGCCCTGCTCAATATGCTGAAGATGGACGAGAGCCAGCTGGGCAAGTTCCTCCTGTCTCAGCTGGCCAACGGCACCCGCTTCGGCGGGGCGCTGTTCAACCTCCTCCGGGAGGCGTACAGCTCCAGCAACTCCGAGGCGGTGCGGAATAATATCCTCCAGTTTTGAAGAAATACGGGGACTATTCCTCCACCCCCACCTCCAGACCAACCTGCTGCGGACGCTGACCAAGCTGACCCGGGCTATCCCCGCCAGCTATGGCAGTCAGCTGCTTCCCATGGTGTCCCAGCTGGAGGGGAAGCTGACCGCCGGAGACCGGGCGGGGCGCTGAAGCTGCTCCAGGGAACCATTCTGCCCTTTTGTCGTCTTATACCAGTAAGACCAACGACATGGGCCTGTCCCGGACGCTGATCTCCATGCTGGCGCTGGATATCTCCCGGTATGAGAACGGGGGGGAGGAGAGCCTGCTCCAGGCCTTCCACCAGCTCAACAGCAGCCCCGGCCTGCGGGAAGAAGCTGGGC
>LJKK01000145.1 GCA_001421185.1 Methanomassiliicoccales archaeon RumEn M1 | reverse complement strand
ATCGCCTGCCCATCCAGAGCCATATCGGCGCGCTGCGGGTGGAGGGCCACGTCCGGGGCTATGTCTCCGGCATGGTGGACGCCGATTTCAGCGGCACCCTTCACGGGTCCATCACGCCTCGGTGGCGTCGGGGACCGTAGCGCCGGAGGAGGAGCCGCTCCCCCTGGAGCCGGCCCGGAGCGAGGAGGTGGAGACCCATGCGTAGACCTTTGACGAGCAGGGTACTGGCCCTGCTGCTGGCGGGGTGGATGGTATGCTCCCTCCCCGCGGCCCTGGCCATCGAGCCGGACAGCATCATCATTTCCAGCGTGGAGGACCTTCAGGACCTCTCCAAGCGCTGTACCCTGGACGCCTGGTCCCAGGGCAAGACCGTCACCCTCGCCGCCGACCTGGACCTGGGGGAGGCGGAGTTCACCCCCATCCCCACCTTCGGCGGCACCTTCCTGGGCCAGGAGCACACCATCTCCGGCCTGCGGATCACCTCCGCCGGGTCCAATATGGGCCTGTTCCGATATGTTCAGCCCGGGGCGGTGGTCCAGGAGCTGACCGTCAAGGGGACAGTGGCCCCCGAGGGCTCCCGCTCCGCCGTGGGCGGTATCGCGGGGGAGAACGCCGGAACCCTCCTCAACTGCGCCTTCCACGG
>LJKK01000104.1 GCA_001421185.1 Methanomassiliicoccales archaeon RumEn M1 | reverse complement strand
ACGTCCAGCCCGGCGGCGGGCTCGTCCAGGATGGTGATGGGGGCCCGGCTGGCTAAGGCGATGAGGATGGTCACCATGGACATCTGCCCCTTGGACAGCTGGGAAATCTTCTTTTTGGTATCCAGCTTGAACTCGTCCAGCAGGCGCAGGGAGTAGTCAAAATCCCAGTTGGGGTAGAAGATGGCGGCGTATTTGAGATAGTGTTTGATCTTCAAATTGTTGGGCCCGGAGAACAGGGTGGGCTGGAGCTCCCGGGAGAAGCAGATATCGCTCAGGGCCCGCTGATTTCCCACACCGGCTGTCCGTCGTAGGTGACCTCGCCGCTGTTTTGGTGTTCTGGGCGGTGAGAATGCCCAGCAGAGTGGTCTTGCCCGCGCCGTTCCGGCCGATGAGACCGTAAATTTTCCCCGGCTCAATGGTCAGGTCCAGGTCGTGAAGGACCTCCTTGTCCTTGTAGGACTTGCACAGATGCTCCGCCTTTAAATTCCAGCGTTCATTTTGCTCTCCTCTCCAATGGCCTGTTGAATCATAGCCAATAATTCCTCCCCGGTCAGGGCCAGGGACGCCCCCTCCTTCACCAGGGGCTTTACAAAGCCGTCATAAAGGCGGCCTTTCGCTTCCGCTTCACCGATCGACCTCTAGA
>LJKK01000047.1 GCA_001421185.1 Methanomassiliicoccales archaeon RumEn M1 | reverse complement strand
GCGGGCGTGCCAGGAGAGATGCCCGGGTACCCCGGCTATCCCCCCTATGGGCAGATGCCCGCCGGCGTACCCTCCCTATCCGTATCCGCCCTACCCCATGTATCAGCCGCCTGAGCCCAAGGTCATCAACGCTCAGCCCGCCCAGATGCACCCACTGAGCGCGGAGAGCCACCTGAACCAGGAACAGAAGCAGAATCTGGACCTGATTATGACCGTCCCCTGGAGGTGGCGGTGGAGATTGGCCGCACCAGGCGGAAGATTCAGGAGATTCTGTCCTTCTCCAAGGGCTCGCTGGTGGTGCTGGACAAGTTGGCCGGCGATCAGGTGGACCTGCTGGTCAACGGACAGTGCGTCGCCAAGGGCGACGTGGTGGTAATCGACGACAACTTCGGCATCCGCATCACCGAGATTCTGCAAAAGCCCGACATAAATAGTTGATTTCCGGCTAACACTTCCCGTAACTATAGATCGTATTCAGTAAATTTAAAAAGGATGGTTTACTATGGCTAGAATTCTTATGGTCGACGACGCTGCTTTCATGCGCAAAGTTATCAAGGATACCCTGAGCAAGGCTGGCTACACCGACCTCCACGAGGCGGAGGACGGCGCTATGGCCGTGGAGAAGTACAACGAGCTCAAGCCCGACCTGGTGCTGATGGACATCA
>LJKK01000178.1 GCA_001421185.1 Methanomassiliicoccales archaeon RumEn M1 | reverse complement strand
ATCATAGTCGCTGCCAGGCCGGTGGTCCCCCCTCGCCCGGGAGCCCAAAGAGACACAGCCGCTTCGCGTGACAGCGCGCGGCCAGCTCCTTCATTTGACAGATCACCCGATCCTGTTCCATACGCTACCCACCTCCGTAAGCTTGAGAGAGCCCCCTGTCCAGCGCCCCGCCGGGCTGCATTTCCAGGCTTTTGTAATAATCCAGCGTAGAGAATCCCCGCTCCAGCTGGGTGCGGAGATAGGCCTCCGCCGTGTCGGCCAGCTGTTTCAGGGACTCCTCCCCCAGCTGGAAGGAGAACAGCCGCTTGGGGTCGCCGTGGAGGATGTGCTCCAGCGCGGCCAGGGCGGGGGGCGGCAGGGGCAGGGATATCCCCTCCCCGCGGACCTTTCCGTCCTCCAAAAGGGGCTCATACCCCGCCAGGGCCATAGCCTTCCACTCGAAGGCGGATTTCACCAGGGGGAGCGGCTTCTCCGTCATTTTGTCCAGGGCGTGGAGGCTGTTCAGGGTGAGGGACAGCAGCTCGGGGCTGGGCAGTCCCTCCACCGCCAGCAGCTCGGCCACCTCGGCGAAGTAGCACCCCAGGGCCAGCCGCTGGATGTCGTCCCGGACCCCTTGGAACAGCCGCTGGGTGGCCGCCTCCTTCACCGCCCAGCGACCCTGATAGTCA
>LJKK01000075.1 GCA_001421185.1 Methanomassiliicoccales archaeon RumEn M1 | reverse complement strand
GCGCCCCCGGAGCACTGGCCGATGAGGTCGTCCCGAGGATGGTGGCGGTGCGGTGCGGCACCAGGATGTCCCCGTCCGAGGGAGGGCGGAGGCGGTTGACCAGCCGGCCCACGAGCCGGCCGTTGAACACCACCATGGTGCCCTTGTCCACGCACATGGGGATGGCCGCTCCCAGCATGGCCGCCGTCTCTCCGGCCCAGGACCCGGCGGCGTTGACCACCACGTCGGCGACGATCGTTCCCTTCCCGCCGACCGTCGCCTCGAACCGCCGGCCGGACCTTCTGAGGCTGCGCACCGGAGCGTGGTTCATGACGGTGGCGCCGTGGGCGCGGGCCGAGCTCACGTTCCCCACCGTGAGGAAGAAGGGGTCGATGGACGCGTCGGGGACCTCCACCGCGGCCTTGATCCCCGGGTCCAGCCCCGGCTCCATGCCCATGGCCTCGTCGACGTCGACCTCCCGCGCCTTGATGCCCGCCTCCCGGCAGGCCGGGAGGAAGCGGTCCACGTACCCTTCGTCGTCGCTCCTGGCCGATACGAACAGACCGCCGGTGTCCTCGATGCAGAAACGGGCGATGCGTTTGAGGACCTCCCCCTCGACGGCGCACTCCCGGGCCGACAGGGGATCGGCCACCGCGTACCTGGCCCCGCTGTGGAGCATGCCGTGGTTGG
>LJKK01000059.1 GCA_001421185.1 Methanomassiliicoccales archaeon RumEn M1 | reverse complement strand
CCTCCGGCTCCTGCCCAGGCTCCGCCAGGGCCATCAGGTCAGAGACGGTGACAGCGTTGAGAAAATACACATTCTCCGCCCCACGCTGCCGGTCAATCACAAGATAAAACCGCCTCGTCCGCCGTGGTGATGGTGAAAACTCCTTGCCGTCCTGGTCCGTGGCGTTGTCCAACACCGTCCCCGTCCCCTCCGGGGTGAACGGCTTGGGGTCCGGGGGCTGCTCCACGGGCAGGGGGTCCACAGGCTCCAGCCCCACCCAGGGGACATACTCGCCGCCCTCGTCGCCTCCGCCCGCGTAGGCGGGAACGGTGAGTACCCCACCATCAGGACGGCGCAGAGCGTCGCCGCCAGCATACGGGATTTTTCATTATGTCTCCTCCTTTCTCTCGCCGGGCTTCTGGACACCGTGTCCAGAGCCGTCCCGGAGCTGCCGCAGGAGGGCGGGCAGCTCGTCCAGGGACACGCTCATGCCCCGCACGATGTCCACGATCTCCTCATTCTCGGCCTCCCGGTGCTTCTGCTCCAGCTCTTTCAGCCGGGCCTGCTGCTCGTTGATCTTGGCCTTGACTTTCTCCATCTCGGCCCAAATTTTCGCGCTCTTGCTGACTGCCATTCAAACCTCCTTCATCATGGTAAACGCCCCCAGGCGTAAAATGGATCGACCTCTAGA
>LJKK01000176.1 GCA_001421185.1 Methanomassiliicoccales archaeon RumEn M1 | reverse complement strand
GGGTCCCGGACCTCCCGCCGCCGCCGGGGCTTGGGGATGGTCAAAGGGGCCTTCTGGGCCGTCATCAAGTCAGCGTGCATATGACACACTCCTTTCGAATCAAGGTATCATGTTCTTCACTGACTACAGTATATCCCATCGGGCCAAAATAATCAATATAAAAAATGACCAAATATAATATTGTAAATTATATCTCACTGTGCGCCCCACAGCGTCCAGCGGCCTCTTGGACCGGATATCCCCTCATTCCCCGATCAATCTGGCCCGCAGGCCGGAATATCTTCTGGTCTGACGGTTGTTGTTGACCATCCCGGCCACGGCGTCGGGGTCGCCCACCACGATAAACAGCTCTCTGGCCCGGGTGACGGCGGTGTACAGCACCCCTCGGGTCATGAGCATGGGCGCTCCCTCAAGGCGGCCAGAATCACCGCCCGATACTCAGAGCCCTGGGCCTTATGGACCGTCACGGCGAAGGCGGGCTCCAGCTCCCCCAGCATATCCGGGGTGTACTCCACGACCTTGCCGTCAAAGTCCACGGTGATGATCTCCTTCTCAATGGACCGGACCACCCCCACGTCCCCGTTGAACATCCCCATGCCGGAGTCAGTCCCTCCCTCTTCCCGCCAGAGGATGTCGTAGTTGTTCCGCACCTGCATCACCCGGTCCCCCGACCGGAAGACC
>LJKK01000029.1 GCA_001421185.1 Methanomassiliicoccales archaeon RumEn M1 | reverse complement strand
TCTAGAGGTCGATGCTCAGCTGGACAGCATCGTCTTTGTCCCCGCCGAGGGCGCCCCCGGGACGGAAAGAGCGAGACGGTCACCGTCTATTACACCGCCCGCAGTATGGCGGGAGGCTCGGTGTCCAGCTATGCCGGTCAGGTGGACATCAACGTCACACGGGAGAACACCGGGCACGGCACCGATGTCTACTACAGCATCTCCAAGGGAGCCACCAAGACCCTGGACGACACGGACTTCACCGACTTTTACGGAGATGAGGTGCTGAGCTACATCCGCTTCGACTCCCTGCCCGCCTCCCGGGAGGGCGTGCTCTACCACGGCTACCGCTCCGCCAGCAATGTGGGCACTGCGGTCAAAACAGATACCAATTACTACAGCGGCACCCGCAATCCCCGCCTGGACCGGATTACCTTCGTCCCCGCCGAGGACTTTACCGGCAGCGTCTACATCCCCTTCACCGGCTGGGACCAGAACGGCAACCGCTTCCCCGGCACGCTGGAGATCAACGTCAAGGGCGGCGGCGACGGTTATGGGGATATCCTCTACAGCTGCGCCCCCGGCCGCACGGTGAATTTGCGGAAAAGGACTTCCGGGAGCTGTGCGACGACCTGACTGACAAGACCCCTGAGCTATATTATCCTCCAGGATCTGCCCGACCGGAGTTTAGAGGATCGACCTCTAGA
>LJKK01000080.1 GCA_001421185.1 Methanomassiliicoccales archaeon RumEn M1 | reverse complement strand
CTTCCGGGCCTCCTACGCCAACCTGGGCACCGAGGAGAGCCCCCGGGTGGGCACCCCCCGTATGTCCGACGGCCTGAAGTTTCTGGACAAGGACTCTGACTACACCCCCGCCGACCTCTTCGCGGACAACACCAAGTTCACCATTTCCAACGTGAAGGACGGCAAGCTTGGCCCCTTCTACACCAACATCAAGGTGGACCGCAAGCTGACCAAGGACGATGTGTTCAACTACTACAAGCTGAGCAGCATCGGCAAGCCCAGCAACCAGGAGATCGAGATCTTCCAGCTCTTCAAGGACGAGCCCGTCCAGACCGGCACTGTGGGCTGGGTTGGCGTCGGTAATATGTCCAACAACGTATTCATCCCCTACTACCCCCTGCTGCTGGAGGACCAGTATGAGGGCTATCAGGTCTCCACTCAGGTGGTGACCCAGAGCGACAAGGTCCCCGAGGGCTTCCACACCTGGACCACCCGGAACGACGGCATGTATGTGGAATACCCGAGAACTGGAGAGACTCCTTCTACTTCACCTTCGAGGGCCTGGGCGGCTATATTCTCTACGCCGAGGAGATCACCGGCAAGCCCGTCAGCGCCGAGGACAAGCAGTATGTCCTGGACCAGCTCAGCGCCCTCCAGAAGGAGTTCTACGCTGAGTTTGAGAAGATGGACCCCAAGGACACCACCGATCGACCTCTAGA
>LJKK01000109.1 GCA_001421185.1 Methanomassiliicoccales archaeon RumEn M1 | reverse complement strand
GCGTTGGCCCGGCGGGCGCTCTCCTCCTCCAGGTCGGACTGGGGCCGGTGTCCTTCACCTTCTTCAAAAGGGGCTCCGCCGGGATGGACAGCAGCCGCCCGATCTCTCGGGCCAGCAGCTCCGCCTGGTTGAATCCCCGCTTACGGAACCGCTTCCTGGACAGAGGGGCCCAGCAGATCAGATCGGCCCCTGGGCAGGCGGCCGGCGAGGCACTGGGCCATCAGGACGGCGAGAGGGCCTTCCAGCGCCCGGACCCGGTGGAATTTATAGTGGTGGACGGCCGAGCGCACCAGGTCGTCGTAGGCCAGCGGCGACCAGCAGCCGTCGGCAAATCAATCCTCCGCTCCCCCGCCCTGCCCTCCAGCCAGGGCAGCTTCCCCTGACATTTGGGGCACAGCGGAGCCCGAGGGTCGTCCAGGACCCGTTGGCAGAAGGGACACTTGGGCGGAAACAGCAGGTCCAGCGCCCGCTCCCAGACCTTCATTTCAGCTCGTCCTCCGGGATCGGACCATGCTCCTTCTCAAACTCCCGGATACACCGCTGAATCAAATAGAGTATCTGACCGCTCATAGAGCGGCCCTCATATTCCGAGATATAGACCAGCTTCCCATGATGCTCGCTGCTGATCGTTATGCCAAGATGCTTATCACGTTTCATCTGTTACCACCATCCAGCTTTTCTGAATGTATGGTATCCTACTCCCAGGCTATATATCTCATTTT
>LJKK01000015.1 GCA_001421185.1 Methanomassiliicoccales archaeon RumEn M1 | reverse complement strand
GGCCTCCAGCCCGGAGCAGGCGGAGCGGTGGGCCGAGACCTTTAAGAAGGACCCCGCCGCCTTCTATCACGGCGTCATCAAGCTGCTGGACCGGGAGGGACTGTCATGAGAAGAAAGGACCGGGCCCAGGGCCGGGAATTTGCCTTGGAGCTGATAGACCGCTGTACCCATGGGGTGATGGCCCTGTCCAACCGGGAGGGGGCTCCCTACTGCCTGCCCCTCTCCTTCGTCCGGATGGGGACAGCCTCTACTTCCACTGCGCCCGCCAGGGGCGGAAAATTGAGCTGCTGCGGGCCTGCCCCCAGGTGTGTGTCACCTTTGTGGGGAGGACCGGCCCTATTTCCAGGCTCCGGCCATGTATTCCACCTGGTTTCAGTCGGTCATTGTCACTGGGACGGCTCGGGAGGTCACCGGCCCGAGGAGAAGACCGAGGCCCTCCGGGCCCTGTGCGAGAAGGTCACCCCCGACCACATGGGGGCCTCGGGCAAGCGCTGGAGGACAGCCTGTCCGTCACCGCCGTGTGGGAAATTCAGATGGAGGACATCTCCGCCAAGGCGAAGCTGGAGGCCTGAAAATAAAAAAATCATTTTTCCGCAACCACTCCAAAGGTTTTGCGTCTATATGAGTAGATACCAAAATTGAGGAGGGTTATGTATGAAAAGAAAGCTGTATGTCATTGCCTTGGCTGTGCTGCTGCTGCTGTCCGGGTGCGGAGGCGGCGGGG
>LJKK01000073.1 GCA_001421185.1 Methanomassiliicoccales archaeon RumEn M1 | reverse complement strand
TCTAGAGGTCGATCGCCGGAAGCTGTCCACCTCCTCCGGGGGGTAGTGGGTCATCCCCAGCACCATCAGTGCCCCGGACAGGGCCCCGCAGGTGGAGCCGCAGCGCATCCCCGCGCCGAAATTGTCCCCCAGGGCGTAGGCCTGCTCCTCGGTCAGGCCCATCTCCTGGGCGAAGGGGACCAGGACGGATTGACAGCAGTTGAAGTGAATGTCGGTGCAGGCCCGGAGCTCCCGGGCCTTTTCCAGGTGGGTCATCATAATTCTCCTCTCTCTCAGTTGATTTTGTCCAGTACCATCTGGTCGTAGCGCAGAAATTCATACCCCGCCCTCTGATACAGGCGGACGGCCCTCTGATTGACCTGGGTGACCTCCAGCCGGAAGCGGCGGGCGGCGGGGTACTCCCGCTCCAGCCAGGCCATGAGCTCCGTGCCCAGCCCCTGTCCCCGGAGCTCCGGTTTCAGAAAGATCTCCTCAATAAAGATGCACCGGCCCCCCACCTCGGCGGAGTAGCACTGGGTCACATACAGATAGCCGGCGGGGCCCCGTCCCGCTGGACCAGCACCCCCCGGAGCAGAGGCTCGGCGGGGTCGGCGGCGTCCTGGAAGGACCGCTCCAGAACGGCGGCGTCAACCGGATGGTCCACCGCGTCGCTTTGATAGAAGTCCCGGACCATGGGGATCACCAGGTCCCGGTCGCCGGGGGTGATATCTCGAAAGGTCAGCATAATTGTTTTCTCCTTTAGTTAATGTTCCCTCTTCG
>LJKK01000081.1 GCA_001421185.1 Methanomassiliicoccales archaeon RumEn M1 | reverse complement strand
TCTAATTTATATAGAACGATTAAATAAATGGAACTATACAAATAATCCCCCACTATTAAGTGCCAGATTGCTGGAATCTAGCTCATAATAGCGAGGGGTTGGCGTTAGCTTAATGATATTGCTCTCAGAGAGGGAGCTTTTTATTCCGTATCCCGGTCATACCGGCTGTAGAACTCCTGAATCAGGCGGATAAAGGCCCGGGCGGCGGGGGAGAGGAAGCCGTTTTCTTATAGACCACCGCCAGGGGACAGGTCAGCGGGGGCTCGCCCAGGGTGAAGCAGGCCAGCCGGTCCAGATAGGAGGTGCGGGAGATGCCGCTCTCCTGAAGAAAGGCCAGTCCCATCCGCTCCGCCGCCAGGTTGATGGCGGTGGTGGTGTTGGTGGTCACCAGGATGTTCTGGGGCTCCACGCTGTGGACGGAGAACAGGTTGTACAGCTGCTTGGACAGCCGCCAGTCCTCGGGCAGCATGATAAGCCGTTCCCGCTCCAGCAGCCGCAGGTCGGGGAAGGGCATGGGGTCGTCCCAGCTGCTCTCCAGCCCCTGGAGCATGGGGTGGTCCCGGCGGCCCACCAGGAACACCCGCTCCCGCATAACGGGCTCGTAGGTCAGCTCCTCCAGGCTGTCGGGGACCTGCATGATGCAGAAGTCGATGACGTTGGCCTCGGCCAGCTCCCCCAGCTCGGGCACCGGGGCCTCGTGGAGGACCACCTGGACGCCGGGGTACTGCTCCTCAAACCGGGGCAGGAGGTCGGGCAATCGACCTCTAGA
>LJKK01000151.1 GCA_001421185.1 Methanomassiliicoccales archaeon RumEn M1 | reverse complement strand
TCTAGAGGTCGATCACCATCCGCGAGGTCAAGGTCAACGCCGGCGCCGGCTTCCTGGTCGCCAAGACCGGCGATATTATGACCATGCCCGGCCTGCCCAAGGTGCCTGCCTCCGAGCGCATCGACATCGACGAGAACGGCGTCATCTCCGGCCTGTTCTAAGTCCTATACCGTCTCTCTTTAGGCTTTTGCCGCCCGTCCCCACACCGGGGACGGGCGGTTTTGATTTCCCTATTGACAACAAGGGGAAAATCAAGTATATATTAAAATGAGGAAGAATCGACCATCAGCCGTGCATAAATAGAGAGGAGATTTCTATGACCTTAGCGCAGCTTTCTCTGTTCCTGGTCAAGCTTCTGGCCGGTACCGGCGTCTTTCTGGTGGGGGTGCATCTGCTCACCTCCAACATCGAGCAGCTGGCTACCGGGAAGATCAAGGAGCTGTTTGGCAAGACCGCCGACAAGCGGCTGGTCAACGTGGGCATTGGCGCGGCGACCACCGCGCTGATCCAGAGCTCCGGCGTGACCACGGTGCTCATTGTGGGCTTCGTCAACGTGGGGGTCATCAGCCTCTTCCAGGCGGCGGCTATGATCATGGGCGCCAACATCGGCACCACCGTCACCGCCCAGATCGCGGCCCTCAGCGCCTTTCCCATCACCACCTATATTCAGACCCTGGTCTTCGCGGGCATGATGATGAGCATGGTCTGCAAGCGGGACGACATGAAAAAGACCGGCCTGATTCTCTCCGGGCTGGGGCTGGTCTTTGTG
>LJKK01000102.1 GCA_001421185.1 Methanomassiliicoccales archaeon RumEn M1 | reverse complement strand
TCTAGAGGTCGATTCCCCCCTCATAGGGCCGGCCCGGAATGGTCTGGCCCCGGTGTCAACGCGGATGATGGGCAGATGGGTGCACAGCTCCGCCCCGCCTCCACAGGAGGGGCAGGGGCCCAGGTCCGCCTCGGGAGGGCTGGGACAGGTGCTGTTGATTACCGGTGCACGCCGGTCCGGCCCCCAGGTCTGAAACAGGATGGACATCAGCAGCACGCATACCACCATGCCCGCCATGACCGCAACGCTTCGACGCATAGCCGTCACCCGCTGATCTCGTCGCTCTGGGTCACGGTGTTCACATACTCGGTGCCGCCCAGAGCGTACAGGGCGTCGGAGATGTCCACGTCCTTCTGATAGTTCATCTGCCAGACCTTTCGGGGCATCTCATAGATCAGCTCCACATGGTCCGGGTGGTGTTGCGCACCCGGAGGAGGGCCCGCTGATTGAAATAGGAAAAGACAATCCGCTCCATGTCCGTGCTGCGGTCCTTGGCCCCCCGGATAATCAGCAGGATGCGGTTCTCGTTCCGCACCCGGCCCAGAGCGAGGAGCACCACAAAGACCATCGCCGTGCCAACGCCGGCCACCAGATAGTCCCCCACGCCGCAGCAGATGCCCACGATAATGGTCCAGAAGATGTAGGCGGTGTCCCGGGAGTCCTTGATGGCCGTCCTAATCGGACGATGGACAGCGCGCCCACCATGCCTAGGGACAGGGCGATGTTGTTGCCGATGACGGTCATCACCGTGGCGGTCATCGACCTCTAGA
>LJKK01000072.1 GCA_001421185.1 Methanomassiliicoccales archaeon RumEn M1 | reverse complement strand
CCGAGAGCGTCCCCGGCGGCGCAGCGCGTTACATGACCGATGCCGAGGCCCTGGATTGGGTTTGCGGCGAGTTCGGCTTTGACCGCAGCAAGGTCACGATCCTGTATGAGATTGACGGGTACGAGGTCAACCGGCACCACCAGCTCCGCCGGACCGGGAAGAAAATCGACCGCCGCCCAGTCTACTGCGCCACGGACTACCACTACATCCGGTTCACGTCGGGCGCAACTGGTGGGAGTGCTGGAACGGCCAGCTCCGCCCCTTCTACGATTGATACGAGGCCCGCCCCGGAGGTCACGAGGGCAGAAAGGATTACCGACATGGCCGAGAGACATGAAACTTTTACTCCGAGGAGGAGGCCCTTGCTTGTCAGGCACAGCACACAGGCGCTGATATCATCGCCCGCAAGGGACATGGAATGATGCTCAATGGGGAATGGTCGTATGTCATCCCCGAAGACCGCCCTTCTTGGACAGTATATTGGGACGAGGATGTGCTGAACCGCTACTTTTACACCTTCGGCTCCGACCCCGGCTTTCCCTATCAGAACGGCTGGGTGGAGGTCAGGGCCACCTCCAGGGAGGAGGCCGAGCGCAAGTTCCGTGCCCGGTTCCCAGATCGGCCTGGGCATGAGGGCATCATGAACTATGCCTTCTGCTACAACGAGCAGCGGTGGGCTGAAATGGACCCGGAGCACACCTGGCATGGCTGGAAGTGCTTTGAAGTAATCGAGTAAACCCGCAAGGCCGACGGTATAGCCGCCGCTGGTGCAAGTCCAGTGTC
>LJKK01000087.1 GCA_001421185.1 Methanomassiliicoccales archaeon RumEn M1 | reverse complement strand
CGGCCAAGCTGAATGTCAACGGGGCCAGCTTGTCCGGCTGGTTGTGCGCGGGTATGTTTGACGCCCGATAGGTTTTGATCGTGATTTGATGGTGAGGAGTTAATAGAATGGTAGAAATTATCAGCATTCGCTTTAAAACGGCGGGAAGGAGTATTATTTCAACCCCAATGGCATCCAGTTCCAGGTGGGGGATGGGGTGATTGTGGACACCGCCCGGGGGATGGAGTACGCCCAGTGCGTCCGGGCCAACAATATGGTGGATGAGATCGAGCTCACCGCCCCCCTGCGCCCGGTGGTCCGCAAGGCCACTCCCGAGGACGGCAAAGCGGCGGAGCGGAACAAGGGCCGGGAGAAGCAGGCCCTGGAGATCTGCCAGCGGAAGGTGGAGGAGCACGGCCTGGATATGAAGCTGGTCAGCGCGGAGTACAGCTTTGACGGCAGTAAGATTTGTTCTTCTTTACCTCCGAGGGCCGGGTGGACTTCCGGGCCCTGGTGAAGGACCTGGCCAGCACCCTCCCGCCCGGATTGAGCTGCGCCAGATCGCGTCCGGGACGAGGCCAAGCTGCTGGGCGGGCTGGGCATCTGCGGCAGGCCCTTCTGCTGCGCCCAGTTTTGGACGAGTTTCAGCCGGTCTCCATCAAGATGGCCAAGACGCAGAACCTGTCCCTCAACCCCACCAAGATCTCCGGCACCTGCGGGCGGCTGATGTGCTGTCTGAAATATGAGCAGGACGCCTATGAGGACCTGGTGAAGCGGGCCCCCAAGCAGGAGTCCTTTGTGGAGACCCCCGACGGGGCGGGG
>LJKK01000171.1 GCA_001421185.1 Methanomassiliicoccales archaeon RumEn M1 | reverse complement strand
AGGTGACCCTGCGCCTGAATAACCCGGGGAGTGCTTCACCCCCTCCAACTCCGCCACCGCCTCGGTGGGGGAGATCTCCTGCGCCGGGAGCGGGACCTTCCAGGAGAACCTGCGCCGGACGGTTACCGCCCAGTCCAGCGGCCAGGTGGAGCAGCTGCCCATCATGGCGGGCAGTCTGGTCTTTAAAGGGACCACCCTGGCCGTCCTGGGGGGCGAATCCGTCCAGAACGGCCAGGAGGACCTGAACCGGGCCCAGGACACCGCCAAGGACGGCGTGACCATCGCCCAGGACGGGGTAGCCACCGCTAAAGACGGGGTGGCGTCCGCCAAGGAGGGGCTGGAGAACGCGGGGACACCCTGAAAATGCCCGGCTCTCCCTGGAAAACGCCCAGCTCACCCTCCAGAGCGCCCAGGACGCGCTGGAGAACTACACCGTCACCTCCCCATCTCGGGCACCGTCATTGAGAAGAATGTGAAGGCGGGGGACAAGGTGGACGGCATTGAGTCGGGCTCCCTGGCCGTCATTTATGACCTGAGCTACTTAAAGCTGGAGATGAACATCAGCGAGCTGGACCTGAACAAATCCAGCCCGGCCAGGAGGTGGAGATCACCGCCGACGCCCTGCCCGGACAGACCTTCATCGGGCGGGTGGACCGGGTGAGCATCAACGGCACCACCACCAACGGCTTTACCACCTACCCCGTCACCATCCTTCTGGAGGAGTACGGCGGGCTGAACCCGGGCATGAACGTGTCCGCCGACATCATCGTGGAGCGGGCGGAGAACGTCCTGTCCATCCCCGCCATCG
>LJKK01000007.1 GCA_001421185.1 Methanomassiliicoccales archaeon RumEn M1 | reverse complement strand
TCTAGAGGTCGATGCGCCCAGCTGACGGCCCTTGATCCGCATTTCCTCCTGATCAGCGAGGAGAAGATAATCAGCGGGATACCCTGGAATCTGGCCGTGCTCTTAATCAGCTTGGTCAGCCGGTGGCCGTCCATCTGGGGCATCTCAATATCGGTAATCACCAGGGCCACCTTCTCGGACAGATCGCCCTCCTCAGGCAGGGCGTTCAGGGCCTCCCACAGCTCCCGCCCGTTGGGGAACATCTTCAGGTTGACATACCCCGCCTTGTGCAGGCAGTCTTCAATCATTCTGGACAGGAGGATGGAGTCCTCCGCGATCCATATGGCCTCTCCCCTGCGGTCTCGGGGGCCCATTCTGTTGATCTCATCCATCTGGATGGTGGTCTCGGGGGCGATCTCAGCCACAATGCGCTCGAAGTCCAGGATAGTAACCAGGTCCTCGCCGCACTGAGCGATACCGGTCGCCACCCCCTCGGAGCCGCCGGACACCGTCTTGTCCGGCTTGTGGATGTCTGTCCAGGAGATGCGGCTGATCCCCACCACGGTGTGGACCCGGAAGGCGATGAACATCTTGTTGAAGTTGGTGATGATAAAGAGGTCCTTCTCGCCCTTGTCCTTCTCCACGCCCAGGTATTTGGGCAGGTCCACGACAGTAATCACAGCGTCTCTCGGCTTGAAAATGCCCTCCACCGCCGGATGGGCGTGGGGCATGATCTTGACCGGCGCGGACAAGATGATCTCGCGCACCTTTGCCACATTGATCCCATACAGGCTTCCGTCGATGGTAAATTCCATGATCTCAATTTCGTTGGTGCCGATCGACCTCTAGA
>LJKK01000114.1 GCA_001421185.1 Methanomassiliicoccales archaeon RumEn M1 | reverse complement strand
AGCTCCTTGATTCGGGTCATGTGGTCCTGGACGGCGGCCAGGGTGCTCTCTCCCGCCTGGAGAATACGGCGGCTCCCCGGGCGCTGTTCTCCGTCTGGCTGACCTGGCCCATCAGCTTGCTCAGGGCCTCGGAGACGGTCAGTCCCGTCCCGGAGGTCTTGGGGCTGGAGGCGGCGCTGGACGCCTTTTCCGCCTTGGTTGGCGGCGTATATTGAGGCACAGAGAAGGCCCGGTTCCTGCGGATCGACAGCTCTCCCATGGTACCCCTCCTTTCCTCAGGCCGTCATGGATGACGCCTCATTTATGAATACTATCGGCAAGCTGACGGAAAAACATAAGGGACACAGGCCTCAGCCTGTGTCCCCGCTCTTATTTGGCCCAGTGGAGCACCGCGTCCCGAAGGAACTGGGCGCAGCCCGGGCGCTCCCGGTCGTAGTAGGCGGTAAACCGCTCGTCCAGGACATACAGCTCGGCAATACCCCGGTGGCGCTGGGCGTCGTACTTGTCCCCCATGACGGTGAGCCAGCGGCGGTGGAGCTCTGTGATCTCCTCCCCCTCCGGTCCCGCCGGGTCGGCCCCGGCGGCTACGGCGGCGGACAAGCTTTTCCAAAATCTCCGCCCTCAGCCGCTCCCACTGGGCGTACCGCTCCTGGGACGCGCCCTTGAAGCGGCTGAGCATCTGGTCCACCTCGCTGTCGCCGTATGTCTTCCGGCTCTCGGCCTCATAGGTCCTGCCGTACTCCTCCAGGGCCTGGCGCTTGAACGCCTCAATTTTCTCGTCTGACATCATTTCATCCCTTTCTTGTGTTCGGACCGTCTCTCTCACCGAGTCGACCTCTAGA
>LJKK01000079.1 GCA_001421185.1 Methanomassiliicoccales archaeon RumEn M1 | reverse complement strand
TTGGTGGTGGTGGACCCGGCGTCCATCCCCAGGTAGGCGGGGCCGGCGTAGGTCGAAATGTCCGCCTCGGGGGGACGGCTGGCGTTGTGCCGGGCGGCAAATTCGTCGTACTCCGCCTGGCTGGTGAACAGGGGAGGCATGGTGTCCACCACCGTAGTGGCGGCGGCGCTGTCCTCCAGCTTTTTCAAAACCGTCTCAAAGGGGGCGGGGGAGTAGTCGGTGGCGCACAGGGCGGCACCCATGGCGGCGAAGCAGTCCCCGTCCTCGGGGAACACGGCGTGGTCGCCGTCCAGCTTTAACGTCTCCACGAACCGCTCCCGCAGACCCATGAGGAAGTGGAGCGGCCCGCCCAGAAAGACGATCTTGCCCTTGAGCTCCCGGCCCTGGGTGAGGCCGGCCACCGTCTGGTCCACCACCGCCTGGAAGATGGAGGCGGCTACGTCCTCCTTCCGGCCTCCCTGGTTGAGGATGGGCTGGATGTCGCTCTTGGCGAACACCCCGCACCGGGAGGCGATGGGGTAAATTTTCTCGTGCTTCAAGGACAGCTCGTCCAGCTCGTTGACGGTGACGTTCATCAGGGTAGCCATCTGGTCGATGAAGGCCCCGGTGCCTCCGGCGCAGGAGCCGTTCATCCGCTCCTCCAGCGCCCCGCCGAAGAAGATGATCTTGCGTTCCTCGCCTCCCAGCTCGATGACCGCGTCGGTGTCGGGGATGTATGTATTCACGGCGGCGGCGGTGGCGTAGACCTCCTGGACAAAGTCGATGCCGGCGGCGTCGGCCACACCCAGACCGGCGGAGCCGGTGATGGTCACCTTGACGCTCTGTCCGGCCAGCAGGTCCCGGATGGAGT
>LJKK01000149.1 GCA_001421185.1 Methanomassiliicoccales archaeon RumEn M1 | reverse complement strand
TCTAGAGGTCGAGTGGACCAGCGGATCATCCCCTATATCACCAAGATATGCAAGCGGGACCCCTTCTCCGGCGGCGTGGTCACCGGCGGTATCGTGACGGTAAAGGACTCCTCCTGGCTCCTCAGCTGGACCATCAACCGCCAGCCCCAATTCCGTGACCAGCCCAAGGACCACTGTCTGGTGTGGGTGTACGCCCTGTTCAGCGACGTGCCCGGCGACTATGTGAAGAAGCCCATGCGGGACTGCACCGGTAAAGAGATCTGCATGGAGTGGCTCTACCATTTGGGGGTCCCCGAGGACCAGATCGAGGAGCTGGCCTCCGCCAGCGCCAACACGGTGCCGGTGATGATGCCCTATATCGACGCCTTCTTCATGCCCCGCAACGACACCGACCGGCCCCGTGTGGTGCCCGACGGCGCGGTGAACTTCGCCTTCCTGGGCCAGTTTGCCGAGACCGCCCGGGATACCATTTTCACCACCGAATACTCCATGCGCACCGGGATGGAGGCGGTCTACACCCTCCTGGATGTGGACCGGGGCGTCCCCGAGGTCTGGGGCAGTACCTACGATGTCCGAGACCTGCTGGATGCCACGGTGAAGCTCCGGGACGGAAAGAAGATTACGGAGATGGACCTGGGGCTGAAGGAGAAGCTGGTCCTCCACGAGGCCCTGAAAAGATCGCGGGCACGGATATTGAGAAGCTGCTGAGGGAGCACATTGTCATCTAACCGCGCCGGGAGCCATTTTGGAGAAAACCAAAAACCTCGCCATAGGGAGGTTTTTGATGCCGGTTTATTCGGTCGTGTAGTTGTCAAAATAGCCCTGGATGAAGACCACCGGGGTACC
>LJKK01000094.1 GCA_001421185.1 Methanomassiliicoccales archaeon RumEn M1 | reverse complement strand
GGCGGCCACGTGGCCCAGGCCCTGGTCCCCGCCCTGGCGGCGGTGGACTTCCGGTGCGTAGTGCTGGAGGACCGGGAGGACTTCTGCCGGCCCGAGCTCTTCCCCGGCGTGGAGGAGACCCGGCTCATCCAGAACGGCGACCCCGCCGCCTACGCGGGCATCACGGCGGAGGACTATGTCGCCGTCATGACCCGGGGCCACAAGGATGACCTTACCGTCCAGGCCCAGGCCCTGAAAACTCCGGCCAAATACATCGGGGTCATTGGGAGCCGGAAAAGACGGCGGCGGTGTTCGCCAAGCTCAGGGACATGGGCTATACCGACGCCGACCTCCAGCGCGTCACCACCCCATCGGCCTGAGCATCAAGGCCGAGACCCCCGCGGAGATCGCGGTGAGCATCGCGGCCCAGCTCATTCAGCTCCGGGCCGAGACCAAGTAAGAGACAAGGAGGCGGCGGTTATGACCGACACATTTGGCCGGACGGTGGACTATCTGCGCCTGTCCGTCACCGACCTGTGCAACTACCGGTGTCAATACTGCATGCCGGAGGAGGGGTGTGCAAGCGGCGGCACGAGGACATTCTCTCCGCGGAGGAGTGCGTGGAGGTGGTCCGGGCGGCGGCGAAGTGCGGCGTCACCAAGGTCCGCCTCACCGGCGGGGAGCCCCTGGTCCGCCGGGGAATTTAGACATCTGCCGGGGTATCGCCGCCCTGCCAGAGATCAAGGAGCTGTGCCTGACCACCAACGGGGCCCTTCTGCCCAGCTGGCCAAGCCCCTCCGGGAGGCGGGGGTGGACCGGCTGAACATCAGCCTGGACACCCTGCGGCCCGACCGGTTCGCCGCCAATCGACC
>LJKK01000021.1 GCA_001421185.1 Methanomassiliicoccales archaeon RumEn M1 | reverse complement strand
TCTAGAGGTCGATATCTTGGGATTACCCTCCACAGCGCCGGCGATATCGCCGCTCTGGTCGTGGGTGACGGTCTCCACCTCATAGTCGCTGCCACCGTAGCCCGCCTCCCGCACAGTCCGGCAGACGATAGAGGGGATGTCCGGCAGCTCCTTGGCGGTGATCTCCCCGGCCACGATGATCTTCCCCGCGGTGGCCATGACCTCGCAGGCCACACGGGCGGCGGAGTCGTTCTGTAAACAGGCGTCCAGGACGCTGTCCGCGATGGTGTCGCACAGCTTGTCCGGGTGGCCCTCGGTGACCGACTCGGCGGTCAGGATACAGTTATCTTTCATAGTGGTTCCCCCTTTTCTTCTTTTGTTCAGATGTTTCGCGCCGGAGCTGTTCCCGGCACTGGGGCAAATCGAAGCCCAGGGACAGGATGTCCTGGTCGGACATTGCCAGCGCTTCATGGAGAATGTCATACAGCTCGGCGCTGTCGTGCTGCTCTCCCATGTAGCCGATGATGGCCTCTATCAGTTCCTGCCGGGGTTCCAGCGCGTCGGCCACATTGGCCAGCGCGCTGGCGTAGCGTGGAGCCATGCGGCGTTATAGCTGTCCTGGTCCGGCTCCTGGGTGGCGCGGGCACAGGCCAGCTCCGCAGCGGCGGAGATAGCGCCGGGGTTGGACAGGTCATAGTTGGGCATAAGGCGCCTCCTTTGCCCCACAGGCGTGTGTTCACCTCTCAGGGGCGGCTTTTCTTCTTGTTCGGACGATCCTCCTAGCGGCGCAGCGCCTCCGCCGTCAAGGCCATGACGTTGTCATAAAGATCCTTGTACCGCTGGATCTGTTCCTCCGTCAATCGACCTCTAGA
>LJKK01000097.1 GCA_001421185.1 Methanomassiliicoccales archaeon RumEn M1 | reverse complement strand
TGGGCGGTGCAGACCCCCCAGGTCTTCGAGGCCGGACTGATTAAGGGGGCTGTCCAGAAGGCGCTGGACGACGGCGAGCTGCTCACCGACGACTGCGGCGCGGTGGAGCGGATGGGTATGCCGGTGACTTTGACCGCTGGGAGCCCGGAAATCTAAAGATCACCACTCCTTTAGACTTGATTCTGGGGAGGCCATCCTACAGGCGAGAGGGGAGGGGGTGCTGTGAGGATTGGACACGGCTATGATGTTCACCGCTGACGGAGGGCGGAGGCTGATCCTGGGGGGGTGGGACATCCCTGGAGAAGGGGCTGCTGGGCCACTCCGACGCCGATGTCCTCACCCACGCGGTGATGGACGCCCTCCTGGGCGCGGCGGGACTGGGGGACATCGGGAGGCACTTCCCGGACACCGACCCCGCCTACACCGGAGCGGACAGCCTCAAGCTGTTGGAGCATGTGGTAAAGCTGCTGGGGGAGCGGGGCTTCTCTGTGGGCAATGTGGACGCCACCGTCCTGGCCCAGCGGCCTAAGCTGGCCCCCCATATTCCCCAAATGAGGGATAACCTGGCCCGGACCATGGATGTGGACCCCATCCGGGTCAACATAAAGCCACCACCGAGGAGGGCTTGGGCTTCACCGGCTCCGGCGAGGGCATGGCCGCCCATGCGGTGGCGCTGATTGAGGGAATGTAGAGGACAGCCCGGTGTTTTGCCGCAGGGAAATCAATTTTGAGAAAATAAAGTCGCATTTGTAGGGTGCGACGACCCGGCGCACCGCTAACGAGAAGATTTTGCAAACGGCGCGCCGGGGTCGTCGCGCCCTACAGACGCAAATTGATTTCCC
>LJKK01000141.1 GCA_001421185.1 Methanomassiliicoccales archaeon RumEn M1 | reverse complement strand
CCAGCTTCTTGAAGTTGCCCATGATGTCGCTGGAGACGCGCTCCAGCCGGGGGCGGGCCGTCTCCAGGCCGTCGGCGGGGACGCCGAACGTGATGTACTTGGAGCGGACAATGCCGTTGTTGCTCCTGGCGATCTGCCGTTTCAGCATATCCACATATTCCCCCCGGATACTGTCAAAGTCGTCGTGGGCCATGGGGATATTGACCTTGTACCGGCTGCCGCCCCTGGAACGGTGGTTGATGAAGGAGAGCTGGAACGGGAGGGCGCTATCAAAGTAGTTGAGGAAGCCGCACCAGCCGTCGAAGATGGCGGACTGGTCCTCGCTGGAGGCCACGGAGTAGTTGATGTCCTCGTAGGAGATGGTCTTGGTGTAGAAACCGTCCCGCACCCGGCAAATGCCGTCTTTCAGCATCTCCACATAGGGGATGGTCTGCTGGGCGGAGAGGGAGCGCCTACCGGCCCTTCCGGGCCCGGCGCTTTTGGTCCTTATGTTCAAGCTCAAACACCTCCTTTCCTGCAAAGGGAGCATAGATATTTTGCGTTCGGTAGGGCCTGGGGCCGGGCCGGAGGAAGCGGGCGCGGATGATGTTCCGCACCACCTTCTCAAAGGGCAGGCCGTCCTTTTCGTACATCGCCATGAGGAACGCCGGGAGCATGATCCCCAGCATGAGGAACATGGCCCCGGTCCCGCCGACAGCCCCACGGGTCAGCAGATACACGGGGACGCCCACCAGCCCGCCGCCCGCCAAACCAAATGAGCTGCCGCTTGGTGAGGTTAAAGGCCAGCTTGGTCTTGACCCTGGACAGGTCATTGGGGACATTCACATAGGGCAAAAATCAACCCTCCTTTCTTGT
>LJKK01000095.1 GCA_001421185.1 Methanomassiliicoccales archaeon RumEn M1 | reverse complement strand
GCGGTGAGCTCCACCGCCGATACACAGCGGGCGGCCTCCGTCTTATACTTCCCGGCCAGCGGGCCGCAGTCGATGGTGTCACAGCCCAGGGCGTCCTTGAATTTGGACACAAAGCCGCCGCACAGCTCCCGGAAATCCTCCCGGCCTCCGTACATCCGGCTGAGCACGCCGATGGCCCCGGACAGTCCGCCGCAGGTGCTCCCGCAGCCCATCCCCCGGCCAAAGCCGGAGAACAGCTGAATCTCCTGGTCGGTCAGCTTCAGGCCGTATACCTCGTTGGCCGCCAGCAGGATGCCCTCGGCGCAGTTCTTACCCATGGTCCCGTAGTAATAGGATGCTCTTTCCTTCAACATATCGTTTCCTCCCTTGTCTTCCTATTATCCCAAAACTTGACGATATTATAAACGCTGATTCCCATGACCAGGACCATCGCCCCCTCCAGCCAGAGGGTGGCCTGCCGGTTGTCGATGGACTTGTTGATCCTCCGGCCCGCCTCGCTGCCCACAATGCTCAGCAGAACCATCCCCAAAGGATGGCCCAGGGGAACGGGGGAACCGAGTCAAACAGGACGGTCCTCATGGTGCTGGTCAGCTGGCTGAACAGGACGATGAACAGGCTGTTCTGCGCGGCCTTCTTGGCGGGTATGGAGAAGAAGTAGTACAGCACCGCCACGTTGAAAGGTCCGCCGCCGATGCCCAGAAAGGAGCCCAGCATCCCCAGCAGCAGGCCGATCACGAGCCGCGCGGCGGGAGCGGCCACCTCCTTGGAGGCGATTTTGTCCTTGTTCACCGTGTACAGCAGGGTAGCCGCCGTAGCGGCCAGCAGCAGGCCGGCCTGAACGCCCCCGGCGGTGTTGGGGTCGGGGA
>LJKK01000110.1 GCA_001421185.1 Methanomassiliicoccales archaeon RumEn M1 | reverse complement strand
TCAGCTCACCCGGGTGTTCCAACCGGGCTGAACGCTATGGGGTCGATATTGACCCCTCGGTCTACACCCTGGACCAGGCCAAGGCCGCAATCCTAGAAAATTGGGAAAGGGGGCGGTGTAATTGGCGTTGAAGGACATTACCCTGGGCCAGTTTTTCCCCGGGAACTCCGTCGTCCACCGCCTGGACCCCCGGACCAAGCTGATCTGCGTGGTCCTCTATATTGTGGCGCTGTTTCTGGCCAACTGGTTTTTCACCTACGCCGTTATGCTCCTGGTGCTGGCCGGGTCCATCCATTTGTCCAAGGTCCCGCCCAAGTCCGTCTTTCGGGGCTTGAAGCCGGTGCTGTTCATTGTGGTGGTCACCGCCGTGCTGAACGTCTTCTACACCCCGGGGCCCCATGTGCTGGCTCAGTTCTGGATCTTCACCGTCACCCTGGAGGGCGTGAGCGGGCCTTCTTCATGGTCGTTCGGATCATGATGCTCATTTCCGGGACCTTCCTGCTCACCTACACCACCTCCCCCATCCTGCTCACCGACGGGCTGGAATCCCTGCTGGGACCGCTGAAAAGGGTGCGGGTGCCCGTCCACGAGCTGGCTATGATGATGTCTATCGCCCTGCGGTTTATCCCCACTCTCATCGAGGAGACCGACAAGATCATGTCCGCCCAGCGGGCCCGGGGGGCCGACTTCGAGAGCGGCAGTCTCATCCAGCGGGCCAAGGCCCTGCTGCCCCTGCTGGTGCCCCTGTTTATCTCCGCCTTCCGCCGGGCTGACGAGCTGGCTACCGCGATGGAATGCCGCTGTTACCACGGCGGCGAGGGCCGCACCCGCCTGCGTCAGCTGAAATACAAACCGCCGACTATGTGACCCTGTTCC
>LJKK01000112.1 GCA_001421185.1 Methanomassiliicoccales archaeon RumEn M1 | reverse complement strand
AACAACACCCCCGCCCGGGCCTATGAGACGGCGGCCCTCCGCCTGATGGCTATGGACTGGACCTGGAGCGGGACATCTCCCTGTGGGTGGCCCCGGCCAGCGCTCTGGGCCCCACCTGGAGCCCCAAGGAGGCACCGGTATGCTGAACGTCTATGTGATCTGCGTGGGCAAGCTGAAGGAGAAATTCTACAAGGACGCCTGCGCCGAGTATGTCAAGCGGCTGTCCCCCTACTGCAAGCTGACGGTGGTGGAGATTCCCGAGGTGAAGCTGCCCAAGGACCCCACCCTGGGGGAGATCACCAACGCCCTGTCCAAGGAGGGCGACGCCATCCGCGCCCAAATCCCCCCCAGCTCCCGGGTGGTGGCCCTGTGCGTGGAGGGCCGGATGCGCTCCAGCGAGGAGATTCCCCAAATGTTTCCCGTTCCGGGCCGCAGCCTGGAGAAGCATATGGTCTTTCTCATCGGCGGCAGCTATGGCCTGCACCCCTCGATCAAGGCAGAGGCCAACACCCAGCTGTCCATGTCCCCCATGACCTTCCCTCACCACCTGGCCCGGGTCATGCTCCTGGAGCAAATCTACCGCGCCTTTAAGATTAATGAGGGCTCCAGCTACCATAAATGAAAGCCGTCCTTGACCCTCGGGACGAATTATGGTATATTTTGCAGGGATGCCGCTCAATGCAAGCGAGGCGGTCCAGCTACACCACCCGGAAGGGGGTGAGCGTATGCCAATTACGGTAACGTTTCATTTCCGTGGTTATACCGTAACCATACGTATAAACGCTGACAACCGCCACCCTACCCCGGTGACGGTTGTCTTTTAACACAATCTGATTCGGGCTGGACCGCTTCGTGAGCGGCATCCCTTATATTCAATATACCA
>LJKK01000182.1 GCA_001421185.1 Methanomassiliicoccales archaeon RumEn M1 | reverse complement strand
GTCCTTGTTGGGGACGCTCTTCACCAGGTCGATGGGGGAGAAGATCAGCTTATACACCGTGGCCGACATGGCCATCACGTTGTCATTCCGGTCGTAGATGTTGCCCGGCTGGCGGATATGACAAGTCCAGCTTCTGCTGCTGGGCGGCGGCCTTCTGATACTCCTCCTGGTGGACGATGGCGATATCCCACAGCTTCCAGCCCAGGGGAATGAACATCAGCACGCCGCACACCACCATTAAAAACAGGGTCCGGCGGAAGATGGACCGCTTGGAGTGGGTGCCCCGGGTGGCGTTGGAGGGCGTGCCGCTCCACTTGATCCCCTGCTCGTATCTTCTTCTCATGTCTGCGCCCTCCTCCGCGAGAGGGGGCGCAAGAATGCTTCTTGCGCCCCCGTTCCTTCTATTTATGTACCGGTAAGTCTGTGCGCGATGACCCAGCCGGCCTATGGCTCATTTATATGGCGGGGTCAGCGGAAATATTCTATGATGCTGCTGAAAACATCCTCCACACCGTCCAGCAAATTTGCAGGCCGTCCGCCACGGAGGGCTCCCCATATACGGTGACGGTATCCGGCGCGGACAGGTCGATATACACCACCTGATCGCCGGTGGGCCGTATCATCGTGTCTCCCACCGCCGCCTGGATGGTAGCCAGGTCGAAAACCTTCTCATACTGAGCCGAGAGGGTGATGTTCTCCTCCTTCAGGCTGGACAGCTCCCGGCGGAGGGTGACCATCTCGTTGTTGGCTACCATGAGCTGGGTGTAGCTGGTAATCAGCATGATGGCGAACACCGCCACTGCCAGGAAGCCCACCACTGCGAAGGGGGCGACGGCTCCCGCCTGCCGGACCTCGACCCTGGTCCGCTCTTGGCGGCGGACCGGCTTCTTGATCGACCTCTAGA
>LJKK01000052.1 GCA_001421185.1 Methanomassiliicoccales archaeon RumEn M1 | reverse complement strand
GACCGGCAGCGGGCCGGCCACCGTCATGCTGGTGGAGCCTTCGCAGGCGAGCGATTTTCAGAGGCAGATGGAAGGATGCACGCTCTTGAGGGCGAACGTCAATAACGGCAGGTCGATAACATGAAGCTCCAAGTATCCCGTTCCACCGTGAAGGGCGTCGTGGAGGCGCCGCCCTCCAAGTCCTACACCCATCGGGCGATCGTACTGGCCGGACTGGCCAGGGGTGACAGCGTCATCCGAAGGCCGCTGCTGAGCGAGGACACCCTGTCAACGCTGAGAGGCATGGAGCAGTTCGGGACCCTGTCGAAGAGCGAAGGTCCGGACCTCATCGTGCGGGGCGGGAGCCTGCGGGCCCCCACCGGCGAGATCGACTGCGGGAACTCCGGCACCACGCTCAGGCTGCTGACCGGCATCGCGTCGCTGCTGCCGTCGACCGTGACGCTGACAGGGGACGCATCGTTGCAGCAGAGGCCCATGAAGCCGCTGCTGAGCGCGCTCAAGGAGATGGGCGTCTCGGCCACGTCGGCCCGCAACGACGGGGCGGCGCCTCTCATCATCCGCGGGCCCAACACGGGAAGGTGGACGCACGTCAGGGGGGACATCAGCTCGCAGTTCATCTCATCGCTGATGATCAGCTCCGCGCTGAAGGAGCTGGACACCGAGATCATGCTGACCTCCCCGCTACGCTCCCGACCGTACGTGGACATCACCATGGACATGATGGAGCTGTTCGGCGGACGTTGCTGGGAGACCAAGAACGGCTTCTACGTGCCGGGCGGGCAGACCTATCGGCCGTGCGCCATCACCATTCCGGGCGACTACTCGTCGGCCGCCTACCCGCTGGCCGCCGGCGCGCTGGCGGGAAAGGTCACGGTCAAGGGGCTGGATGCCAAGGACCGGCAGGGCGACCGCAGGGTGGTCG
>LJKK01000177.1 GCA_001421185.1 Methanomassiliicoccales archaeon RumEn M1 | reverse complement strand
GCCGGAGCCGGCGAGGCTGCCGGAGCCGGTGAAGCCCAAGGGAAGGGGTCCATGTGGTACTGAACGGGAAGCCGCTGGACCTGCCCGGCAAGGAGGACGCCTCCCCCTACTACGTCATGGACCTGCTGGATTTTCCGGCATTGATTTTGAACATCTGGACCGGGGCGTTGAGCTCCAGGTCAACGGGACCGAGTGCGCCTTTACCCAGGAGCTGCGGTCCCAGGATGAGTGATCATACCGCTATCTGGAAAAGTAATGGAGTGAAGCAGCTGTGGCACGCGAAAAAAGGAAAAGAAAGAAAAGAAGCCTAAGAAGGCAAAAAAGAGAAAAAAGAAAAACCGGGAAAAAAGGCGGCAAGAAAAACTGCTGCTCATCCTCATCCCCGTCCTCATCCTGATTGCCGCCGGCGCCTTCGCGGTGGTGCGGTTCGTGCTGCCCAACCTGGGCGGCAAGGAGGTGGACGAGGCGGCCAAGAAGCCCGTCGCGGTGGAGAACTATGAGATCGGCGAGGACGCCGCCCCGCGCTGGACACGGTGTTTGTGGACACTGAGGACCAGAAGGAGGGCCGTCTGCTGGCCAACCGGGGCCCGGAGAAGGAGAGCAAGGGTGAGGAGCCTGCGGTAGAGGGGCGCATCTATATCTATGAGATGGAAAATTACGCCTCTGTGGTGGGCCGCTATCTGGACCTTCTGATGGGCGAGGAGCAGGGCTTCCAGCTGGTGGACGAGACCTATCTGATTCTGGAGGAGCGGCCCGAGCTGGCCGACGAGGAGGGCTCGCTGACCCTGGCTAAGACCTCCGTCCAGGAGGGGCGGGTCTTCCAGCTGGCCATCGGCTGGTCCCAGCCAACGGCAACCTGACCATTCGGACCTCCGTCCCTGAGGGGAAGCTCCACCGCCCAGAGAAGGAAAAGGAGGA
>LJKK01000065.1 GCA_001421185.1 Methanomassiliicoccales archaeon RumEn M1 | reverse complement strand
GTACCCACAGCGATTTATTTAAGGAAGAAGAGACTATGAAACTGTCACCATCTACACCGACGGAGCCTGTTCCGGCAACCCAGGCCCTGGTGGCTGGGGCCATCCTGATGTACGGCGGGCACAAAAGGAGCTGTCCGGGGGAGAGGCCCAGACCACCAACAACCGCATGGAGCTCACCGGGGTCATCGCCGCCCTGGAGGCCCTGAAGGAGCCCTGCGCGGTGGAGCTGTACTCCGACAGCAAATACGTCATCGACGGTCTGGGCAAGGGCTGGGCCAAGGGCTGGCGGGCCCGGGGCTGGGTGAAGTCGGACAAAACCCGCCCTCAACCCCGACCTGTGGGGCCGCCTGCTGGACCTGTGCGAGAAGCACACCGTCAGCCTTCACTGGGTCAAGGGCCACGCCGAGAACGAGTTCAACAACCGCTGTGACCAGCTGGCGGTGGCGGAGAGCCAGAAATATAAATAAGTCCTCCGAGGCCGGGACGGCCTTAATTATAGAGAAAGAAGGCACATATTATGGGCAAGTTTGTCATCTCCAAGACCAAAACGGCGAGTTTACCTTTAATCTGAAGGCGGGCAACGGCGAGGTAATCCTCACCGCCTCCGAGAGCTACACCAGCATGTCCGGCTGTCAGGGGGCATCGCCTCCGTACAGAAGAACGCCCTGGCCCATGTGGAGGACCAGACGGTGGAGGGTTTCGAGAAGCTGACCCACCCCAAGTTCGAGGTCTACCAGGATAAGGCAGGGGAGTTCCGGTTCCGCCTGAAAGCCAAGAACGGTGGGAACATCGGCAAGAGCGAGGGCTACAAGGCCAAGGCCAGCTGTATGAACGGCATCGCGTCGGTGGGCAGGAACGCCCCCGACGCCAAGATTGAGGAGCCCGAGGAGGACTAAAACCCTTTGAAACCGTAAAAAGCGCCCGATCGACCTCTAGA
>LJKK01000051.1 GCA_001421185.1 Methanomassiliicoccales archaeon RumEn M1 | reverse complement strand
CATCCTCCCTTCTCGATCTTGTAGCCCAGCCCCCAGACCACCTTTAAATACCGGGGCTCGGCGGGGTTGATCTCAATCTTCTCCCGCAGATGGCGGATGTGGACGGCCACCGTGTTCTCCGAGCCGTAGGCCGGGTCGTTCCACACCTGTTCATAAATCTGGGCGGAGGAAAAGACCTGTCCCGGGTGGGACAGCAGCAGCTTGAGGATATTGTACTCGATGGGGTGAGGCTGATGGGCTCGCCGTCCACCGTGACCACCTTGGCCCCGTCGTCCATGGCGATGGGCCCGGCAGTGATAAGGCCGGGGCCCTTCTCCGCCCCGCCAAGGGCGGTGTACCGCCGCAGCTGGCTCTTCACCCGGGCAATGACCTCCAGGGGGTTAAAGGGCTTGGTGATATAGTCGTCCGCCCCGATGTTCAGGCCCAGAATCTTGTCGGTGTCCTCGCTCTTGGCGGTGAGCAGGATGATGGGCACGTTGCTCCCCTCCCGCAGCTTGGCGGTGGCCCGGATGCCGTCCAGCTCGGGCATCATGATGTCCATGAGAATCAGATGAATCTCATGGGTCTCCGCCGCCCGGAGGGCCTCCCGGCCGTCGTAGGCTTGACGGTCTGATAGCCCTCGCTGGTGAGGTAGATGTCCAGCGCGGACACAATATCCCGGTCGTCGTCGCAGATCAAAATGGTATACATAGACTTCCCTCTCCTCCTTTCTGAACATAGCATAGCACAGACAATTTAAATCGCAAGTGGGAAAATATTAAGAAGCACTTAAATTTTGATTTTTGTAACCGTTGCGCCGCAATGATTCCAGGATTTTGTAACTAACATGTATCCAACGTGTAACTAACGCATTAAATATATGCAAAAAAGGAGGCCGGGTAATCCCGGCCTTCAGCTTGTCGAAAATGGCCTGTCTGGTAATGAAGCCAGAATCGACCTCTAGA
>LJKK01000130.1 GCA_001421185.1 Methanomassiliicoccales archaeon RumEn M1 | reverse complement strand
TCTAGAGGTCGATTCACCTCCGGCTCCGCCACGTCCAGCTCGGACTCCAGGCCCCGGGCCTGTTCCAGCGCGATCTCCAGGGTCTCGGCGTCGTCGTACTCCATGACGCTCCGGTCGACGTCCAGGATGCCGGTGTAGAGCTCGGCGTCGATCACGCCGAAGTTGCCCAGGCCGGTGCCCTCGTACTCGCGCTTCTCCCGGTCGTTGAACCGGACGACCAGATAGCCGTTGATTTTCTTCAGTTTTCTCATTCTGCTTGTCCTTCCTTTCTATGTGCCCTGCCATCGTCAGGCCGGTAGGCTCCCCCCCCGGGCGACGCCCTCGCGGGCGTTTCGGCTTATTCTTCGGTGAGGGCTTCCAGGCCCTTGACGATCTGCTCGCATACCTCCCGGCGCTCCTTTGCGGCCCGGTAGCCCTTGACGGCCTCGGCGAAGGCGATGTCCTGGGGCGCTTCGGCGTAGTAGGCCATAGTCTCGGCTGCTTGTTCCATCCGCGCCTTGGAGGTGGCGAGCTCCTCACTTGCCAGCCCATAGACGGCGCTGTGAAGCCATACGGGGAGCTGCTGCTTCTTGAGGGCGTCGGCCTGTTCCTGGGCGTGGTCGAGTTGGCTCCTCAAGACCTCCACGTCGGAGCGGGCCGCGTTGTACTTGCTGCCCATCTCCCGGAGCTGCTCTTCGAGGATGTTGACCCGCCCCGGGAAGCTGTAGGCTGCGTCCTCGTCGATGTTCATCTCGGCGACCTCGTAGACGCCCTCGAAGGCCGTCTTGAGGTAGGACTGGGGGCCCAGCTCGGCGACCATCGCCTTGATCTTCTCCAGGGTCTCCCGCTCCTGCTCCTTCGTGGCATTGACGTCGGTACTGGTGAGCTCGGTGTCGGTGATCTCGGCGTCCTTGTAGATACCCTTGACTCGCTTCTGAGCGGCCTTCTCGGTGCGCTCGGTGATGTGATCGTAGTGCTCCTCCCCGTTG
>LJKK01000167.1 GCA_001421185.1 Methanomassiliicoccales archaeon RumEn M1 | reverse complement strand
CCGCCGTGGCCCCGGCAGCGCGATCATCACCATTACCTGCGGCGACGCCACCGCCACCGTGCCCGTCACCTGCTCCTGGTCCGACGGCGGCTCCAGCAAGCCCTCCAAGAATGTGGACCTGTCCGCCTTCTACAGCACCATCACCGGCAAGTATGAGTTCGGTATGCTGGAGCTGGCCGACAGCGGCATTCTGGACCAGATGTACGCAGGCCTCACCGGCGTCAGCACCGAGCAAATGCTGGTCTATGTCACCTTTATGTCCATGAACAACGGCGAGTTCGGTCTGGTCCAGGTGAAGGACAGCAAGGATGTGGACACCGTCAAGGCTGTCTTCCAGGCCCGTATCGACTACATGGTGGGCGACGGCAACGGCCCCGGCGGCGCGTGGTACCCCGGCCCCACCGAGCAGTGGCAGAACAACTCCCGCATCGTCTCCAACGGCAACTATGTGATGATGGTCGTCCATGAGAACTGCGCCGACATCGTGAAGGAATTTAACGCTCTGTTTTAAGGCATCCTAACATTCTGTGGGGCCCGCCCTCTGGGCGGGCCCTTTTACCTGTAGGGCGCGACGACCCCGGCGCGCCGCCAAAGTTCGGCCCAGCCCTTGAGAGCGGCGGGCCGGGGTCGTCCCGCCCTACAACAGCTCCCACAAAATATTCCGAGAGGTGTCCGCCATGGTATTTTCCACCCCTATTTTCATGTTCTATTTCCTGGTCTTCACCCTGCTGCTGTACTACGTGTCCCCCGCCGGGGGCGCAATGTGGTGCTGCTGCTCTCCTCTCTGTTTTCTACTTCTGGGGGGAGCGGGTCTATGTCGCGATCATGTTCCTGTCCACCGCCATCGACTTCACCCATGGACTGCTGGTAGAGCGCTGCAAGGCGAAGGGGAATGACAGAGGGGCAAGCTGGCGGTGGCCTCCTCCATCATCTTCAATCTGGCCCTGCTGTATCGACCTCTAGA
>LJKK01000043.1 GCA_001421185.1 Methanomassiliicoccales archaeon RumEn M1 | reverse complement strand
GCTGCACCTGCTCAAGGGCCTGCGGCGGATTTGCTGGACATCGACCGGCCATCCAGATCATCCGGGACACCGAGGAGGACGCCGAGGTCATTCCCAACCTGATGATCGGCTTCGGCATCGACCAGATCCAGGCGGAGTATGTGGCGGACATCCGCCTGCGGAACATCAACAAGGAATACATCCTCAAGCGCACCCAGGAGGTGGACACGCTGGAGGATGAGATCGCCGACCTGGAGGACATCGTCAACTCCCCCAAGCGCATCCGGAAGATCATCGTGGACGAGCTGACGGAGGTCAAAAAGAAGTACGCCCAGCCCCGGCGCACCCAGATCGTCTATGACCACATGGACGAGCCCGTCATGACCGTGGAGGACGAGACCCCGGACTACCCAGTCCACCTGTTCTTCTCTCAGGAGGGGTATTTGAAAAGATTACCCCCCAATCCCTGCGGATGGCCAGCGACCAGAAGTACAAGGAGGGAGACGGCCCCCTCCTCCAGTGGGAGGCCAATAACCGGGACGAGCTGCTGGTGTTCACCGACAAGCAGCAGTGCTACAGACCCGGCTTGCCGACTTCGACGACACCAAGGCCAGCGCCCTGGGGGACTATCTGCCCTCCAAGCTGGCCATGGACCCGGAGGAGAAGGCCCTGTGGGCCTGTATCCCCGGGGACTACTCCGGACACCTGCTGTTCTTCTTTGAGAACGGCAAGGCCGCCCGGGTGGAGCTGTCCGCCTACCAGACCCAGACCCGGCGGAAGAAGCTCACCGGGCCTACTCCGACAAATCCCCCCTGGCCTCCGCCTTCCTCCTCCGGGACGACTTTGAGGCGGCGGTCATCTCCACCGAGGGCCGCTGCGTGGTGTTCCACACCGCCAGCCTCAACCCCAAGACCACCCGAAGCACCCAGGGGTCAACATCATGACCTTGAAGCCAAAATATAAGGTTGAGAAGGTCCTCCCCCTGG
>LJKK01000022.1 GCA_001421185.1 Methanomassiliicoccales archaeon RumEn M1 | reverse complement strand
CAGCTCGTCCCGGCTCTGGAGGATCAGCTCCTCCCGGGCAGGGAGGCCTTTTCCAAAAGGCCTTCACATCCTGCTCCATCCGGGCGGCAGTCTCCTCCCGGTCCCGGACCGCGTCGTCCATGGCCTTGGCGATGCCCTGGGCGTAGGTCCCGGTAGCCCTCGTCCCTGGCCCCGGCGCGAATCTCCTCAATCTCGCTCTGGGCCTGCTCCCGGGCCTGGTTCAGAAGCGCCTCCGCCTCCTCCCGGGCCTGGTTCAGAATCAGCTCGGCCTGGAGCTGGGCGTAGTGTACCGGGGTCTCGGGCTCCTGGGCCTCTCTTTGGCCGGTCCGTCCTCCTGGACCTCCGGCTCGCCCTCGCCCCCCACGGTGAAGTCGAAGAACTCCGCCTCCGGCTCCTCCTCGGGGACGGGAAGGGGTCCTCCTCCATCTCGATCTCGCTGGCGACGGGGAGTATATAATTTCCGCCTTGGGCTCAAGGAAGCCTTTCAGGATGTTACGCAATGATATCGTCCTTTCCGCCCTTCATGATGATGATCTCGTTTCGTTCCTCCAATCCCGGATGACGCTGACGATACGCTGTTGGGCGTCCTCCACGTCCTTCATACGGACGTTGGTGGTCACCTCCAGGTCGTCCCGGATACTGTCGGCCATACGGGCGGACATGTTGGTAAACAGCTTGCTGGCTACGTCGGTATTGGCCGTCTTCAGGGCCAGGACCAGGTCCTTGGGGTCGCAGTCCCGGACGAAGCGCTGCACAGAGCGGTCGTCCATGGTGATAATATCCTCGAAGACGAACATCCGCTTGCGGATCTCGTCCGCCAAGTCGGCGTTGTGGGCGGACAGGCCGTCGAAGATGGACTTCTCGCTGGAGCGGTCCAAGGTTGTTCATGATGCCCGCCACATAGTCTATGCCGCCCACCTTGACGTTGGACTGGGTAATAATGCTGGAGAACTTGCATCGACCTCTAGA
>LJKK01000048.1 GCA_001421185.1 Methanomassiliicoccales archaeon RumEn M1 | reverse complement strand
TCTAGAGGTCGATGGCTCTTCCTGGTGGACGAGGTCCAGACCGGCGTGGGGCGCACGGGCACTCTGTTCTCATTCCAGCAGTACGGCATCCAGCCCGACGCGGTCTCCTTCGCCAAGGCATCGCCGGGGCCTGCCCTTCGGCGGCGTAATGGCAATGAGCGGTGCCGGGATGTCTTCACCCCCGGCACCCACGGCACCACCTTCGGCGGCAACCCCATCGCCGCCGCCGCCGCCTGTCACGTACTGGACCGGCTGGACGGCGCTTTCCTGGCCCAGGTGACGGAGAAGGGGGACTACCTCCGGGCCCAGGTGGAGGAGCTGGCCCTGCCCTGTCTGGGCAAGACCCGGGGCATGGGCCTGATGACCGGCGTGGAGGTGAAGGAGGGCTGGACCAACCGGGACCTTGCCGCCAGGCTCATCAAAACGGACTGCTGGTCCTCACCGCCGGCCCCGGCCTGCGCTTCCTGCCCCCCCTCACCATCACCCAGGAGGAGATAGACAAGGGGCTGGCTATTCTGAAGGAGACGCTGGGATAATTCTTGTAGGGGCGGATATCATCCGCCCGTGTATTTCCGCGTAGGGGCGGCCTGTGGCCGCCTGCGGGCGCATACTATGCGCCCCTACACACAAATCAACATCTGTTAGGAGCGCTGACCATGAAAAAGACCTGTTAAAGCTGCTGGACCTGTCCAGGGAGGACATTGAAGCCATTCTGAACAAGGCGGACCAGCTGAAATACGAGAAAAAGCACGGCATCCCCCAGAAGTATCTGGAGGGCAAGACCCTGGCGATGATCTTTGAAAAGAACTCCACCCGGACCCGGGTGTCCTTCGAGGCTGGGATGTTCCAGCTGGGAGGGCACGCCCTGTTCCTATCGGGGAAGGAGAGCCAGATTGGCCGGGGGGAGCCTGTGGAGGACACCGCCCGGGTGCTGTCCCGCTACTGCGACGGAAATCGACCTCTAGA
>LJKK01000113.1 GCA_001421185.1 Methanomassiliicoccales archaeon RumEn M1 | reverse complement strand
ACCACAGCCTCTCCGCGCAGGACCCGGTCCAGAAGCTCCGGGTCCTGGCCGCCCCAGTGGGAGGACAGCATATCCTCCCGGTCCAGATAGCTCAGCTCCATCCGGTTGTCCACCAGGTTAAATGTCTCTACCATGGGGACAACCCAGCTCTTATCCGGGGAGCGGGCGTCCTCCTGAATCAGAAGGCCGGCATTTTCAAAGCGGTCTCCGCGTAATGGAGCAGATAGCCCGCGCCCTCTCCCGCCTCTGTCGTGTGGGCCGTCAGACTCTCCGTCAGCATCCGGTCCAGCTCGATCTCCATCGCGTGGTAACGCAGTATCAGCATCAGCAGCAGGACCAGCAGCAAAACGCCGCCGCAAACCGTAAAGAGCACAGCCCGCCATGCGGTATTCCATTTTTCTTTTGGACCATGTCTCACCCTCCCTGTCTCAGCGTCAGCCGGTGCTTTATTTTAGCATCCCGGCTAACCCTTGTAAATATCGAAAAGGCTTGGCGAAGGTTAATTCTTCTCCAGCATAATCTCCCCGGCCAGATAGATGTCCCCCGCGCCCACTGTGAGAATCAGGTCGCCGGGCCGGGCGATTTTGCCAGGTACCGCCCGTCTCCTCCAGGCTGTCCAGGCACACCGCCCCGGGGATTTCTTGGGCCAGCCTCTGGGAGGACATGCCCAGGGTGTCGGTCTCCCGGGCGGCGTAGATGGGGGCCAGCACGGTCAGTCCGGCCAGCTTTAGGGCGTCCACAAAGCCGTCAAAGAGGGCGGCGGTGCGGGTGTAGGTGTGGGGCTGAAAGGCGCACACCACCCGCTGATAGCCCAAGGTCCCCGCCATGGTGAGCAGAGCCCTCAGCTCGTCGGGGTGGTGGGCGTAGTCGTCATAGACATCGGCCCCGTTGTACACGCCCTTCTTCTCAAAGCGGCGTCCGGCCCCGGTGAAGGTGTCCAGCCCCCGCTCCACCGCCTCCCCGGCGCGCCCAGCACAT
>LJKK01000139.1 GCA_001421185.1 Methanomassiliicoccales archaeon RumEn M1 | reverse complement strand
CGGCGTCACCTATCAGGTGCTGGCCGGCTGGTTGGACGACCGGTTCGACCCGGCCCATCAGGTCTATCAGCCGGTGGATGTGCGCGACATGCTGTACACCTTCCCCCCAGTGTCTGTATATCAACCACCCGGAGAGCGGCGCCAACGCCCAATGACGAATTTATGGAGAAGGTGGAGCGGGTTACCGCCGCCTTTGTTGAGACGGACAGCGAGGAGCTGCCCTGGACCTGCGACGAGCCGATCCCCCGACCGGGCTATGCCCCGGAGGCCGCCCTGGTCTCCTCCATCCACTTCTACTCCGGCAGCGGTCAGGGCACCCTGCAGTGGACCGTCGAGCTGAAAAATGGGGACGTCATCCACCTCTATCAGACCATGCAGTCCATCCCCAAGGAGGTCTACCAGCTTCACCCCGGAGGACGCTCCCATGAACACCGTGGAAGAGGTACAGGCCCTGCTGGACAGTTTAGATGAGATCGCAGAGGGCGGACGGAACACCGTGGAGATCCATCTGCCCCTGTGACCTACGACGGCGGCATCACCATCCCTGGTATATCGATCTCTATGGCGCCGAGGAGGGTGGACGCACCGTTTTACCGGCCCCGTCCGCATGGTGTCCCCAAACACAGGGATCTCCTAGATCTATGACATTGACTTCGTGGGCAGCGGAAACGGCGTGGGCTTCTCCACCTCCACTCGGACGTTCCTCCAGCGCTGCCGCTTCTCCGGCTGGCGCACCGGCGTGCTGGTACAGGACACCTGGGTCAGCGCCTTTGATTGTACCTTCGAGGAGAACGAGATCGGCCTGCACTTCAATCATGACAGCGGAAACCCATGGATAGCCGCTACATGGGGACGTGTTCCGCAACAACGGCACCGCCGTCCTGCTGGAGCGGGTATCCACCAAGGAGTCCCTCTCCTTCCCCGAGGCGGTGTTCTCCGGCAACGGCACGGACATCGACAACCGCTGCGGCCAGGAGCTGGACCTGAGCATCGACCTCTAGA
>LJKK01000023.1 GCA_001421185.1 Methanomassiliicoccales archaeon RumEn M1 | reverse complement strand
CTTACCCGGCCCGATCTCCACCACCGTGTCGATGCCGTCCGCCTCCATGCGGCGGATGGTGTCCTCCCAGTAGACGGAGGACTGGACCTGCTTCTCCAGCAGGGCGGGGATGGTGTCCCCGCTCTCCATAGGTCCGCCTTTGCAGTTGAAGTAGACGGGCAGGGCCATGGGCTGGAAGTCAATGGTCTTAAAGTGAGCAGCCAGAACATCCCCGGCGGGCTTCATCAGCCGGGGTGTGGAAGGGGCCGCTTACCTTCAGGGGCATGCACCGCTTGGCGCCCAGCTCTTTCGCCAGCTCCCCCGCCCGGTCCACGGCGGCTTTTCGCCTCCGATGACCAGCTGGCCGGGACAGTTGTAGTTGCAAATCTGAACCACGCCCAGCTCCGCAGCACCGTCACAGGCCTCCTGGAGCTTCTTCCGCTCCAGGCCCAGCACGGCGGTCATGGAGCAGTCCAATCCGGCGGCGGCCTCCTCCATAGCCCGGCCCCGGAGGGCCACCGTGGAGATGACCGTCCCCCGGCTGAACACCCCGGCGGCGTAGAGGGCGGAGTACTCCCCCAGGGACAGCCCCGCCGCGAGCTGAGGCGGATGCTGAACACCATCGCCGTCCGCATCATGGGCGACTATGTCACCCCCCACGGAGAGCTTCAATTTCGTCCAGGACCGGTATCACATCGACCTGGAGGAGGGCCGGATGGTCAACGGCGAGTGGATGGACGACTACACCCTCTCCATGGCCCTGGGCGGCCTGACCAACGGCACCAATGTCCGGGACATGGCCGAGGCCTACGCCACCTTCCCCAACGAGGGCCGGTACAACACCTCCCGCACCTTCACCAAGGTGACCCAGGTGGTCAACGGGGAGGAAAAGCTCCTCTTTGAGATGGTCCCCGAGGAGGATCCGGTCATCCGTCCCACCACCGCGTGGTATATGAACAATATGCTTCAGGGTGTGTTCACCAGCGGCGGCACCGCCGGAGGCAAGGGTATCCGGGGCCAGCACGCCGCCGGTAAAACGGGTACCACCAGCGACGACAGGACCGCTGTCGCCGGCTACACCCCTA
>LJKK01000016.1 GCA_001421185.1 Methanomassiliicoccales archaeon RumEn M1 | reverse complement strand
CGGCGAACTTGGGGCCCCACTCCAGGGTCAGGGCGGGCAGGGGCCCTCCCGCCGCTCCAGCGACCTCTGCGCCCACACCTTGACGGGGAGCGACGCCAGCACGCAGGCAATCCATTCCGGCCAGTACTCCAGCAGATAGTACACCGCCTGGCCGTCGGGCCGTCCACCCAGGCCTATCATGGACCGGAAGTAGCTCAGGCCATAGCCGATGCCGCTGGAGCGGAACATGACCATGCTGAACACCACCAGCAAGATGGTGTACAGGTGCTGAACGGGGCTGGGCAGGCGGGACAGGCCCCGGCCCCAGCAGTATTTCTCCCCCGCCAGCAGGACCAGCATCATTCCGCCCCAGGTCACGTAGGTCCAGGCCGCCCCGTGCCACAGGCCGGTTAACAGCCACACCACCGCCTATTCCGGATATTCCTCCCCACGGAGCACCGGCTCCCCCCCAGGGGGATGTATACATAGTCCCGAAACCAGGTGGCGAGGGAGATGTGCCACCGCCGCCAGAACTCGGCGATGGATTTGGAGATATAGGGGTAGTTAAAGTTTTCTAAAAATGGAAGCCGAACATCCGGCCCAGGCCGATTGCCATATCGGAGTAGGCGGAGAAGTCGAAATAGATCTGGAAGGTATAGGCCGCCGCCCCACCCAGGCCAGGGACAGGGCCATGGTCTCCGGGGACTGGGCAAATACCCCGTCGGCAATCTCCCCCATCGCGTTGGCTAACAGCATCTTCTTCCCCAGGCCGAACAAAACCGGACCACGCCCTGGGAGAACTCCTCCAGCGACTCGTTCCGCTGGACAATCTCCTCCTCTACCGTGGTGTACCGGACAATGGGCCCGGCCACCAGCTGGGGAAGAGGGCCACGTACAGGGCCACGTACAGGGGATTTTCTGACACCGGGCGTCCCCCCGGTAGACGTCGATGACGTAGCTCAGACCCTGGAAGGTGAAGAAGGAGATGCCGATGGGCAGAACGATCTGGGGTACCTCCACCGGCAGGCCCAGCGCCGCCAGGTTCTCCGCCGCGAAGCCGGCGTATTTGAACCAGCCCAGCAGTCCCAATCGACCTCTAGA
>LJKK01000076.1 GCA_001421185.1 Methanomassiliicoccales archaeon RumEn M1 | reverse complement strand
TCTAGAGGTCGATCTGGCCCTGTGGGGGTATGAGATGATCGGCGTCGACCAGTCCCCGGAGATGCTGGCTCAGGCGGCGGAGAAAACCGGGGGATCGCCCCTGTGGAGCCCATCTTCCTCTGCCAGCCCATGGAGCGGCTGGACCTCTATGGCACCATTGACGCCTGCGTCTGCTGTTTGGACAGCGTGAACTATGTCACCGACCCCAAAAGCTGGCGCGGGCCTTTCAGCGGGTCCATCTGTTCCTCATGCCGGGAGGGCTGTTCCTCTTCGACATCAACACCCCGGAGAAGCTGGAGGGGCTGGACGGCCAGGTCTTTCTGGACGAGACGGAGGACGCCTACTGCGTGTGGCGGGCGGAGTTCTCCAAGCGTAGCCGGATGTGCTCCTACTTTATGGATATCTTCCGGCTGGACCGGGAGACCGGCCAGTGGGACCGGGGGGAGGAGCTCCACCGGGAGCGGGCCTACACCATCGCCCAGCTCACCGCTATGCTGGAGGAGGCCGGCTTTCAGGACATCAGAACCTATGGCGAGCTGACCATGCGTCCCCCTAAGCCTGGGGAACAGCGCGTCTTTTTACCGCGAGAAAGGAAGCTCAGACAGTATGACCAACGAGATCGTAAGAGCAATTACCGGCGACGGCCTGGTTAAGGCCGCCGCCATCACTGGCCGGGACATCGTGGAGCGGGCCCGGAACATCCACAAACTTCTCCCGATGGCCACCGCCGCCCTGGGGCGGACCCTGATGGGGGCCTCCCTCATGGGGGACATGCTCAAGGAGGAGAAGGGCTCCCTCACCCTCCAAATCAAGGGGGGCGGGCCTTTGGGGACCATTCTGGCCGTCTCCGACTGTGAGGGCAACGTCCGGGGCTATGTCCAGAACCCCCAGGTGGAGCTGATGGAACAGCGCCCCGGTAAGCTGGACGTGGGAGCCGCCGTAGGGCTGGACGGCACCCTCACCGTCATCAAGGACATCGGCCTGAAGGAGCCCTATGTGGGGTCCATCGGCCTGTTCTCCGGGGAGATCGCCGAGGACCTGGCTATGTACTTTGTGGAGAGCGAGCAGATCCCCACCGCCTGCGCC
>LJKK01000120.1 GCA_001421185.1 Methanomassiliicoccales archaeon RumEn M1 | reverse complement strand
TCTAGAGGTCGATGCCCTTGAAGAACTTTACGCCCTCCTGACAGGTCCACTGGCTGTCCTTCTGCTCCTCCCGGAACCGGTACAGCTTGTTGATGATTTTGAAGAGCCGCTCATGCTCTCTGTCAATGGTGTCAACCCCGATGTTGTACTCCTCGTGCCACTCAAAACACGTGTCCATACATAATCCATCCTTTCCTCACCAGGTCTGGTTTTCTAAGCCTATTCATTATACAACAAAGGTTCGCCGCTGTAAACGGCAAACAAAAATCCCGGTCTGTTTCACAGAGAAACCGGACCGGGATTTGATTGCGGAAGAGAAGTTACTCGGCGGAAATCATATAGTAGTAGATCGGCTGTCCGCCCGCCAGGAGGGTGACCTCGGCGTTGGGGCAGGCCTTGGCAAAGATCTCCTCCGCCCGCTGGGCCTGCTCCTCGGTGACATCCTCGCCGTAGAAGACGGAAATAAACTCCGCCTCCTGGTGGCCCTCCCACTGGGCCAGCCGCTCCAGCATGGCGGTCAGGTCCTGGTCGGTGCCGAAGAGCTGGTGCTCCACCAGGGCCAGATAGTCCCCCTGATGGATGGCGAAGCCGTCGAAATCGGAGTCCCGGGCGGCGTAGGTGATCTCACTGGTGCGGACGCTGGCAAAGCCGTCCGTCATAGCGGCGGTGTTGTCCTCCTCACTGGCGTCCGGATCGGCGGCCAGCATGGCGGAGATACCCTGGGGCACCGTCTTAGTGGGCAGGACTACCACCTTCTTGTCCTCGCACAGGGGGATGGTCTGCTCCGCGGCCATGATGATGTTCTTGTTGTTGGGCAGGACATAGACGATCTCCGCCGGGGTGGCGTCGATGGCCTTCAGGATATCCTGGGTGGAGGGATTCATGGTCTGACCGCCCCCCACCAGGCTGTCCACTCCCAGGTCCCGGAAGACGGCCTCCAGCCCCGCTCCGGCACAGACGGCCACATAGCCGAACTTCTTCTCCGGGGCGGCGTGAACGGGAGCGGCGGGAGCGGAGTTCTCCAGCTCGGCCTCGATGGCGTCCAGGTCGTCGGTGCTCTGGACATGCTTACCGGCGGCCAGGTCCTCAGCCTGGGATCGACCTCTAGA
>LJKK01000031.1 GCA_001421185.1 Methanomassiliicoccales archaeon RumEn M1 | reverse complement strand
GTTCCTTCGGCGCGAGGACGCCGACATCATCATCGCCAACCGCACCCGGTCGAGGGCCGAGGAGGTCGCCAGAGAGTTCTCCGGACGTGTCGTAGGCCTTGACGAGGTCGCCGGCCTGGACCTCGACGTCATCGTCAACTGCACCCCCCTGGGGATGAAGGGATTCCCGTCGCAGCTACCTGTCGATCCGGTAGTGTTCCGCCCGGGGCAGGTGGTCATGGACGTCATCTACAATCCGGAACGGACGCCTTTCCTTACGGAAGCTGAAGGTCGGGGCTGCAAGACCATTCCGGGCAGGGAAATGTTAATCTATCAAGCCATGGATGCTTTTGAAGCCTGGACCGGCCAGCGTCCTTCCTACGAGGTCATGGCCGAGGCGGTGAGGAAGGAGCAGTAATGAGAGGACATGGTACCAGTCATGGGGCGGCGACCATAGTTAGTGCGTTCGCCACCGGAAAGGGGGCCGCCTTCGGCATCGACCTCACCACCACCGCCGACGTCGTTCTCGAGGAGGGCACCGGGATCGAGGTCGTCATCGACGGCGCCCCGGACGAATCGCCCGCGTTGGCGGAAGAATGCGCCCGCGCCGTCCTGGAGAGGTACGCTGGCGGACGCGAGCATCATGTCCGCATCGTCACACGGTCGGACATCCCCGTCTCCCGGGGCCTGAAGAGCAGCAGCGCGGCGGCCAATGCCATCATCGCCGCCATGCTCGACGCGCTCGACGTGGAATACGATGAGCTGGAGGCCGTGCGCCTGGGCGCTCGGGCGGCCGTCAGGGCGGGGGTCTCGGTCACCGGCGCGTTCGACGATGCCTGCGCCGCCCGGTTCGGCGGGGTCTTCCTGACCGATAATACCTCGGACAGCGTGCTCGCCCGCGACGTCATGCAGGACCTGGCGGTCTTCATACACGTACCGGAGCGGAAGATCCGCAAGTCGTCCCTGCCCCTGGAGCGCATAGCGGCCGTCCGCGGAATGGTCGAGGTCGCTTTCCGGCTGGCCGAGGAGGGCGATTATCTAAGGGCGCTCACCCTCAACGGCCTATGCCACTCGGCCGTGCTGGGCCTTGACGCGGACATCGCCGTGAGGCGCTGCAGAGCGGCGCGCTGGCCGCCGGGC
>LJKK01000103.1 GCA_001421185.1 Methanomassiliicoccales archaeon RumEn M1 | reverse complement strand
CCGGAGCCCCGCTTATGTACCTCTTTTCCGGGGCCGGTCACGTTCTTTTCCCGGCCTCTAGGTCTGTTGTCCTCCATGTTTCTTCTCTTCCTTTCCGTTGCGATTATAAGATTCAGGATGACTGACGGCGTTCTGTAGGGGCGGGTATTACCCGCCCGCTCCACTGGCGCGCGCCGCGCAATCGCGCGGGCGGATGATATCCGCCCCTACAGGGCGTCATACATTCTGGTGATCGCTGTAGCTTGACTGAGGCGTCCGGCGGTTCTTTCGGAAACAGGCGTCGCACAGCCGCCCCCGGTGGTGGAGGGGGAGGGCTTTGCCGCACCGGGCGCAGAAGCGGATGTTGCTGCGCAGGCGGTGGAGCAGGATTTCATTGATCTCGTCGGCCACCCGCTCCCGGCTGTTGTAGAGCTTGTCCTCGTCCACAGGACAGCCGAAGGTCTTGGCGAAGGAGAAATAGAGGTCCAGCTTTTGTAGTACAGCTCCAGCTCGGGCAGGGTGGCCTCCTCCTCGGAAAGGCCGGGCTGTTCCACCGCCTCCCCCTGCTGCCAGCGGCGGAGGAGCTGAAAAAAGCTCCCGCAGGGCCTCTTCGGTCTCGTCAAAGGGGATGTTGGCGGCGCGGAGCTCCTGCTCCTTGGACAGGACAAAGCCCATCTCCCGCAGCTTGGAGATGATGGTGATATATCGGGTGATGTCCAGCTTTTGATAGGCTCCGCCGTGGGCATCTGGTTCCACTGAGTCAGGACCTCCAAAAGGTCGAAATCCACCTGGAGGACCAGGTCGGAGAAGCCGGCCACGGCGTATTCCAGAGGCGGGACCACCGCCTCCAGCCCCGCCCGGATGGCGGGCAGGTTCTGGGTGGCCCCCACGAAGCCCTTGCTGTACATCCCGAACCGCCCCGCCCGTCCGGCGATCTGCTTGATCTCCTCCGGTTTCAGCTCCCGGCGCTCAATGCCGTCGAACTTCTCCGTCTCCATAAAGATGATGCGCCGGATGGGCAGGTTCAGCCCCATGCCGATGCGTCGGTGGAGACCACATACTCCATCCTTCCCTCCAGAAAGCCCTCCATCTGCTTCCGGCGGGTGGCGTAGGGGAGGCGCCGTAGATGATGGCCGGCTCCTTGCCGCTCTGGCGATCGACCTCTAGA
>LJKK01000162.1 GCA_001421185.1 Methanomassiliicoccales archaeon RumEn M1 | reverse complement strand
GCTCCTTTCCAAGGAGCCTTGTCCGCTGCGGCGGGGACGAGAGATGATGATAAAACGGTTTCCCTACGCTTCCCCAGAACCTCCTGATGGTGGACAATGCTCTGGTCATGATGGACGAGGAGTGATACCAAATGCCGACCAATAAAATTCAAACGGGGCTGCGCCTGAATGAAACGACCTATGAGAAAGTAAAAGTGATTTCAACCAGGGAGAAGCGCTCCATGAATAATTTTATCGAATTGTGATACAGCGCTATATCGAGGAGTATGAGTGCAAAACGGGGAGATTGAGATTCCCCTGGAAGATTAGGCGAAGGAGGTTTTCCTATGCTTCCCCAGGACCCCATCATTTACTCAGCTATGTGAACACCAAGCTCCGGGACGACTACAACAGCCTGGACGAGCTGTGCGCCGCCCTGGACGCGGACCGGGAGGAGCTTGCCCGCAGGCTGGAGGTCGTGGGCTACACCTACGACGAGGACAAAACCGTTTTCTGTAAGGAGGAAACGCCATGGGACTGTTCGACAAATTCAAGAAGCCCAAGGAGTCCCAAGGGCCCCAGCGGGTGAAGGGGGCGGCGATGCTGTTCTGCCCGGAGCCCGACCCCAGGAAGGTGCTGGACCGGGTGGAGGAGCTGTTCCACATTGAGCATGTGGGCGACCGGAACAACATCACCCTGGCGCAGGACGACATGGAGATCATCCTGCTGGCCGCCTGCCCCGAGGACGAGGGGGAGAACGGGGAATACGCCAAGAACCAGCTGGAGGGGGTGGCGGGATACGTCTACCAAAACCAGACCGAGCTGGTGGAGATCAAGCGCAACCTGTTCTACCATCTGCGCCAGTGCAAGAGCATGATCCAGGCTGTCTACTCCTTCGACAGCGCCAGTCCGGCGGAGACCCAGAAGAAGGAAAAGCAGGTGACGGAGCCCCTTTACGACATGACGGAGAAGCTCCAGGGGGTCATCACCTTCGGTGACGGCATGACCCTGCGCGACAGCAAGGGCCAGGTGATTCTGGACAAGGCGGGCAAGAGCGAGCTGGAGTACTACATGCCATCCGAGGTCCCCGTCCCGGGGAGCTGGGCCGAGGACGCGCTCCCGGAGTACATCGAGCGGCGGGACCGCTCAATGGCCCTGCTGCGGGACCGGCAT
>LJKK01000106.1 GCA_001421185.1 Methanomassiliicoccales archaeon RumEn M1 | reverse complement strand
TCTAGAGGTCGATCGCCCTGGCCCGGAAGGCGGGGGTGGATATGCCCATTGCCCCAGGCCGCCTACGAGGTCCTCTATGAGGGCCGGGACGTACACGCCGTGGTTACCGGCCTGATGGGGCGGGCCAAACGGTCAGAGAGGGATGAGAGCTATCTATGACAGAAAATTATACGAACAGGACGCCTTTCTGGTCAAATTTGAGGCAAATGTCCTCTCCTGTGTCAAGGGCAAAAAGGGCTTTGACATAATCCTCGACCGCACCGCCTTCTACCCCGAGGGGGGCGGCCAGCCCTATGACACTGGGCGGCTGGAGCTCCCCGGCGTCCGGGACAAGGTGAAGGTACTGGAGGTCCACAATCGGGAGGGCGAAATCGTCCACACCTGCAACCACCCCCTGGAGGCGGGGACGGCGGTCACCGGCGTCATCGACTGGGACCGGCGGTTTGACCTGATGCAGCAACACTCCGGGGAGCATATCGTCTCCGGGCTGGCCCACTATCTGTGGGGCTGTGAGAATGTGGGCTTCCATATGGGGGCGGAGGTCATTACCATCGACTTCGACCGCCCTCTCACCGAGGAACAGTTTGCCCAGCTGGAGCGGACGGCCAACTGGCACCTCTGGCAGGTCAACGAACCGGCGGAGATCACCTACCCCTCCCCCCAGGAGCTGGAGAACATCCACTACCGGAGCAAAAGGAGCTCACCGGACAGGTGCGCATTGTGACGTTCCCCGGGGCGGACTGCTGCGCCTGCTGCGGCACCCATGTGCGGTACCCCGCCCAGGTGGGGCTGGTGAAGCTGCTGTCCATGCAGAAGCTCCGGGAGGGCGTCCGCATTGAGCTGGTGTGTGGCGGACGGGCTTTCCGCTATCTGGACCGGGCGCTGGAGCAAAACATCCAGGTCTCCCGCCTGCTGTCCGCCAAGGTCTTTGAGACGGGGGCGGCAGTGGAGCGGCTGCTGAGGGAGAATGAGTCCCTCAAGTCCCGGCTGCTGGCCCTGGAGGAGGGCCGCTTCGCCGCCCTGGCGGAGCAGTACCGTCAGGCCGGAGACGTGCTCCTCTTTGAGGCCGGCCTCTCCCCGACGGACTGCGCCGACTGTGCGACGCAGTGCTCCACCCTGCGGCGGGCGGTGCGCCTGCTTCTCTGGAGATGATTCCTTGGGG
>LJKK01000008.1 GCA_001421185.1 Methanomassiliicoccales archaeon RumEn M1 | reverse complement strand
GCCTCGGAGGACGGCGGAGAGGAGGCCGGGGACAGCTCCTCTGAGCCCCTGGGCCGCCCCACGGTGACCGTCGGGGCCCTCACTGCGGAGGACGTACCCCAGGACGGGGTGTCCCCGGAGGTGGAGCCCGACCCCTATGTTCCCGACCCGGCGGGTACCATCACCTTTGACAACCTGGGCCGGCGGATGCGGGAGAACAACCTGAACGTGCTGGCCCTGGAGGAGAACATACAGGTCATTCAGTCCACCGACTACGATGAGCTGAAGGAGGACCTGCGGAAGGGTCTGAACGAGATCGCCAGCACCCAATGGAACCTGATCAGCATAGGGTCCGGGATCGGCGCTGAAGTTCCCCTTCCGGGGTTAGGTGAGGCCCTTTCCGGCCTTGCCTCCCTGTCCACAGCCTCCACCATTCAACAGCTTCAAGTCCAGTATGACGCCATGCGGGAGACCTTTGACGATATCAAGGACGGCAAGCTCCAGGCGGACCATCAGGACCTGGTGTGGCAGCTGGAGAACGCCCAGAACCAGGTGATCCTGGCGGGGGAGACGCTGTACATCGCCCTAGTGAACATGGAGCAGAGCAGCAAAGCCATCGACCGGGGGCTGAACACCCTGGACCGGACGCTGAAAGAGCTGGAGCTGCGGTATGAGCTGGGGCACATCCCCGCCCAGACCCTGGCCCAGACCCAGGGCGCCGGGACGCTCTGCTGAGCAATCAGCAGACCCTGAACAGCAACATCGAGGCCTACACATTGCAGCTGGAAATGCTCATTGGGGCCCAGCTCACCGGCAAGGCCCGTCTGGGCGGACTGCCCCAGGTGGCGGCGGAGCAGCTCCAGAGCATGGACCTGGAGCGGGACGTAGCCGCCGCCAAGCAGGCCAGCTACAGCCTCTACGAGGCCAAGCAGACCCTGGACCAGGCCAAGGAGGATTTTGACGACGCCGGCAGCAAATACAACCACAGCGAAAAGCACTATGAGTATGTCCAGGCCCAGCACCAGTGGCAGGCGTCCCAGCACACCTATAACGCCGCCGTGCAGAGCTTTGAGATGAGCCTGCGGGTGCTGTACCTCAAGGTCAAGGACAACGATCAGGTCCTGACCGCCGCCCGGACGCCCTGGCCCTGGAGCGGAACAACTTCGCCGCCGTCCAGCTGAAACACAGCCAGGGCAATCTCTCCCAGTCGGCCGTGGCCGAGGCG
>LJKK01000096.1 GCA_001421185.1 Methanomassiliicoccales archaeon RumEn M1 | reverse complement strand
GGCCCCGTATGGCCTTCCCCGCCAGGCTCTTGCCGCACAGGGAGCACATCACCCCGGCGCACACCAGCACGTTGCACAGGATGCCCATGACCAGCGCTTTGCCGAAGGGAATCGCGCACTTGGCGGCGGCGGTGCGAATGGTGTGGACCGCCAGGGCTCCCCCGGACAGGTCCAGCTGTCCGCAGTAGACGATGGCCGCGGCCAGCACCAGCGCCCCCAGCAGATTGCCGATGTAGACGATCACCAGGTTTCGGACCATCCCTGCCAGAGAAGCCCGCTTCTCCAGCAGAGAGATAGTGATGAGGCAGTTCCCGGTGAACAGCTCCGCCCCGGTGACGATGACCATAATGAGCCCGAAGGGGAACAGCAGGCCGCACAGCACCCGGGACAGTCCGGCGTTGGTGAGCATATGCCCCGCCGTGTTAGCCACCACCGCCCCGGCCCCGATGAGGAACCCGGCCAGCACCGCCGACAGATACAGCCTCTGGGCGCTGTTGGAGGATTTTTCGCCCCCACTTGGGCGTAAAGGTTGATAAATTCCGCCGGACTCAGCATAAATGCTCCGCCTTTCTCTTTAAACTCAGCACAGCCCCAGCAGGTGACGCACCTCGCCGATCATATACAGCGACCCGGTGACGCACACCACATCCTCCGGGGGCAAAACACCAGGGCCAGCTCCAGGCCCTCCCGGACGCTCCCGCAGGGGCGGCCTTCACCCCCCGGCTCTCCAGGTAAGCGGCCAGCTCGGCCGCCGGCATAGCCCGCTCGCTGTCCGGGGTGATGGTGTAAAACTCCTTTGCCAGGGGGAGAATCTCTCCCATCATGGCGGGGTAGTCCTTGTCGGCCAGCACGCCGGTGAGGAGAATCAGCTTCTTCCCCGGGTACAGCTCCCTCAGCGCCCGGGCCAGGGCCTCCATGCACTGGGGGTTGTGGCCTCCGTCCAGGATTACGTCAGGGCTCCGGCGGGCCAGCTCCAGCCGCCCGGGCCACACGGCCCTGGACAGCCCCTCCTGGACGGCCCCCTCCGAAATATCCCAGCCCCGGCCCTGGAGGACCTCCACTGTCGTCAGCACCACGGCGGCGTTGTGGACCTGATACTCCCCAGCAGGGGATCTGATAGGGGCCCTTCCCCCGATAGGTAAAGGTCTGCCCCGTCAGGCCGGAGGACAGGACCACCGGCTCCTCCGTCACCGCCAGGGATGGCCCC
>LJKK01000037.1 GCA_001421185.1 Methanomassiliicoccales archaeon RumEn M1 | reverse complement strand
CACTTTAATTCTGGCCGGAGGGGGCGCACATAGCCGAACATCGGGCCGTCCTCAGCGCAGCTGCTTCAAGATAGCGAACTCCGGCTCCTGGCTCCGGGTGATAGACCGGTTCATCAGGGCGGCGGGGACAAAGCCCGCCGCCAGACCCCAGGGCCGCTGTCACCAGAGAGGCCAGCTCGCCCAGGTGGAGCAGGCTCATTCCAAAGGCGTAGCCCAGTCCCAGCCCCACACAGGGCAGGAGGAACACCACCACCGAGGTACTGATATTGTGCCCGGCGGAGGGCTCCACCTCCACAAGTCCCGGGCCGGCCCCGATGCCGTTGGAGGCCAGGGCCAGTATCTCCTGGGGGGGCTTGGCCGTACAGCCGGCGCAGGCGCCGTCGCAGTGCAGGCCGCACTCCATCTGCCGGAGGAGGGACACCTCGGCCACACCCTCCCGGACGATTTCTTTACAATCGCGTTTGAACCATGATGATCCTCACTTATCTGCTGATATCCCACCGCCACGGTGTACTCTCCGATGACGCCCACCTTGCTGGAGCTGTCCAGATAGACCCGCGCGGGACCCGGCTTCCGCCCAGGGTAGTCGCCTGGGACAGGTCGGCCACCACCCGGAGCTGACTGGCGATCGATGGTTTCCAGGTCCTCCTCCCTGCCCCGGAACGGTCACCTGTAGGCTCTGGGTGACCACCTGGGCGGTATAGCCCTCCTGAGGCTCGGTGGTGGTGATGTTCTCCACGGAGAAGGTCCTGGTGCTCAGGCCCTCCACCGTTATGGTGACCTCGGCGGTGGCGTTGCCGCTCTCGTTGTTCAGGCTGGGGTCCAGGTTGATGGGCAGCTGAATGACCTTGCGCTCCAGCACCTTGGACAGCTCCACCCCGCCCAGGGAAATTTCAGTCAGGCATCTAGGTCAGCCTGACTGCCCGAGACGGTGATGCTCGAGGGCTTGATGTCCACCTCGGCGTCGTCCACGGTGGCCCCTCCGCCGGGCAGGATGTTGACGGTCAGCGGCACCTCCTTGGTCACCACCACCGGCACCACCACATAGGCCTTCTCGGCGCTGAGGGTAACCTCCAGGTCCGTGAGGGGCTTGCCCTCGCTGTCCAGAAGGGTAAGAGGCAATTCACCGGCAAACCGCTCGTCCAATTCGGAGTCCTTCAAAATGGCGGCCACCTTGGCCACCTTGGTTGACCTGCTCCACGACCTTCTAGA
>LJKK01000044.1 GCA_001421185.1 Methanomassiliicoccales archaeon RumEn M1 | reverse complement strand
TCTGGAGAACCGCTTTTTGCAAAAGCCGCCTAAGCTGTCGGCGGAGAACCTGGCCGACGGCAAGTTCATGGAGGCCGCCGAGGACTACGTCTCCGACCACATCGTGGGCCGGGACTTCTGGGTAGCCGCCAAGGCCTGGAGTGAGCGTCTGTCCGGCAAGCAGGAGAATGAGGGGGTCTATTTCGCCGCCCAGGACACCCTTATCAACCGGGTGGACACTCCCGCCTGGGAGGATACCCCTGCTCAGCAGGGTGTTCCCGCCAAGCAGGGACTTCTGACCCGCCTGGGCTTTGTGGACGCCTGACGGGCAACCTGTCCGTGCCGGTGTACTTCGGGCTTATTCCCTCCGCCGCGGAAATCTGGGCGGACCGCCTCCCGGCGGGAGCCCCCACCGCCGACGAGAAGGCCGTCATCGACCGGCTGTACTTCTCCACCGGGGCCAACACCATCGACCTGTACGGGGCGCTGGATGCCCACAGGGGGGAGGACCTCTACTACCGCACCGACCACCACTGGACCAGTTTGGGAGCCTTCTACGGGGCCAACGCCATCTTTGAGGCCATGGGCCTGGAGCCCATCCGGCTGGAGGACTATACCAAGACCACCGTCTCCGACCAGTTTTACGGCACCAGCTTCTCCACCTCCGGGGTGCGCTGGCTGCCCCCCGACTCCATCGACGCCTATGTTCCCGACCAGGGGATCAAGGTGACCTCCTACTTCAAGGGTACGCCCGAGGAGGGCAGTCTGTACGTGGACAGCTGGCTGACGGAGAAGGACAAGTACTCCTACTTCCTGGGAGGCCGTCAGCCCTGTGCGTGGTGGAGAAGGAGGGAAGCGCCGGGCCCAGGGTGCTGGTGATCCGGGACTCCTACTCCGACTCCCTGGCTCCCTTCCTGACCGAGCGGTTCTCGGAGGTCCACCTCTTCGACCCCCGGGACAACCTGACCAGCATCAAGGGCTATGTGGAGGAGCATGAGATTGACGCCGTGGTGGTGCTCTACTCCTTCGCCAACTTCACCACGGACCAGAACCTGTTCGTGCTGAGCAGATAAAGAAAAAGGAGGCGGGACCCATGTCCCATGCCCAGGAGCCGTCCGGACAGCGGGAGAAATGCTGGAGACCCCCATCCCCAGGCTGATTCCCACGCTGGCCGCGCCCACCATCATCAGTATGCTGGTCACCTCCGTCTATAATATGGCGGACACCTACTTTGTCT
>LJKK01000058.1 GCA_001421185.1 Methanomassiliicoccales archaeon RumEn M1 | reverse complement strand
GCCTGGAAACATCCGCCGGGAAATAGAAAAAGTGTGAATGGAAGCGGGAAAAACCTTGCGCTTTGTGGGAAAAGGTGTATTATAGCACCTAACAGCAGAACCGGCGGTCCCAAGCGCTCAGGGGAGAGGGGACCGGCGTGTTTTGCACTGCGTCCGCTCAAAACGGGCGCGGCGGGCGCGGTCCATCAGAGAGGGTGAGCGAGGGGGCCGCGTTCAGCTCTGTATGCCATACAGGGCGCAAAAGCAGCAGTTATAGGGAGGTCGAAAACTTAAATGAGCAAATTTCTCAAACGATCTGCGCAGGGCGCGCAGGTCCCGCATGAAAAGCGGACTTCCAATCTGGAAACCGTGAAAATGCCTCTGCCCTCCAAGATCGTCCTTTCGATGGGGCAGCATATCGGAGCCCCCGCCGCCCCCGCGGTGGCCAAGGGCGACCAGGTGTGCGTAGGCACCGTAGTGGGCAAGGCCGGCGGCTTTGTCTCGATGGACATCCACTCCGGCGTGTCCGGCACCGTGGACAGCATCATCACCATCACCGCCCCCAACGGCGCGCCCCAGACGGCGGTGGTCATCATCCCCGACGGCAAGCAGACGGTGGACCCGGCGGTCGCCCCCCCACCGTCACCGATCTCAAATCCTTCCAGGACGCCGTCCGGGCCAGCGGCCTGGTGGGCCTGGGCGGCGCGGGCTTCCCCACGGCGGTGAAGCTGGCCCCCAAGAACCTGGACGAGATCGACACCCTCATCATCAACGGCGCCGAGTGTGAGCCCTATATCACCTCGGACAACCGCTGCTTCCTGGAGGACACCCAGTATATCTTGGAGGGTATCCAGGCGGTGATGAAGTACTTAGAGATCCCCAAGTGCATCATCGGCATCGAGGGCAACAAGCCCGAGGCCATCGCCAAGATGAAGAGCGTGGCCACCGCCGGTATCGAGGTCAAGGAGCTGCCCTGCCGGTACCCCCAGGGCGCTGAGAAGGTCCTCATTGAGAACTGCACCGGCCGGGAGGTCCCCTTCCCCGGACTGCCCTCCGATGTGGGCGTGGTGGTGATGAACGTCACCTCCGTGGCCTTCGTGGGCAAGTATCTCAAGACCGGTATGCCCCTGACCACCAAGCGCCTCACCGTGGACGGCGACATCATCAAGGAGCCCAAGAACGTGGAGGTTATCATCGGCACTCCCGTTCAGGAGCTGATGGACTTCTGCGGCGGCTTCACC
>LJKK01000012.1 GCA_001421185.1 Methanomassiliicoccales archaeon RumEn M1 | reverse complement strand
GGACCATTGTGGTCCTTCTGCCCGACGAACCGGGGACCGGTATCTCGTCCACCCCCCTGTTCGCGGACTGAAAAGACCCGCCGGAGGCCTCTCAGGACCTCCGGCGGGTTTATACGCTAAGGGGAACGGCGGCTCAATAGTTCTCCGCGGTGATTTCGAAGTAGGACTGAGGGTGGTTGCAGGTGGGGCAGACCTCCGGGGCCTGGGTGCCCACCACGATGTGTCCGCAGTTGCGGCACTCCCACACCTTGACCTCGCTCTTTTGAAAGACCTCCTGGGCCTCCACATTCCTCAGCAGGGCGCGGTACCGCTCCTCGTGGCGCTTCTCGATGGCGGCCACCAGGCGGAACTTGGCGGCCAGCTCGGGGAAGCCCTCCTCCTCGGCGGTCCGGGCGAAGCCCTCGTACATATCGGTCCACTCGTAGTTCTCACCCTCGGCGGCGGCGGCCAGGTTCTCGGCGGTGGTGCCGATGCCCTCCAGCTCCTTGAACCACAGCTTGGCGTGCTCCTTCTCGTTGTCGGCGGTCTTGAGGAACAGGGCGGCGATCTGCTCAAACCCCTCCTTCTTGGCCTTGGAGGCGAAATAGGTGTATTTGTTCCGGGCCTGGGACTCACCGGCAAAGGCGGCGGCCAGGTTCTTCTCGGTCTGGGTGCCAGCGTATTTGGACATGCTGCATTCCTCCTATAAATGTAGGCTTGATAAATTGTGACATTTTATTATAGCTGATTCTGCGCCAAACGGCAAGGAAAACTTTTGGGCCCGAGGCAGGGAAAGCAATCACCTCCGGTCCAGCTTACAGGTTTCCTTCATCGCCACCGAGCAGGCCAGGTCGCCCAGGACGTTGCAGCAAGTGGCGCCCATGTCGCACAGGGTATTGATGCTGATGTACACCCCCATGATACCGGCGGGCAGGCCGGCGATGGCGGACAGGGCGGCGAAGGAGGAGATAGCCCCGCCGGGGACGCCGGGGGTGCCGATGCTGAGCAGGGTGTTGCTGAGCAGCACAATGGCCATCATACCGAAGCTGACCTCCACCCCGCAGGCGTTGGCGAAGAAGACGATCATAAAGGACATCAGCACAGACACCGCGTCCATGTTGATGGTGGCCCCAGGGGCAGGGCCAGAGAGGAGATCTCGTTGGGGACCCCCAGCTCGTCGGCGCACCGCTTGCTGATGGGCAGGGTGGCGGAGCTGGAGCAGGTGCCGAAGGATCGACCTCTAGA
>LJKK01000053.1 GCA_001421185.1 Methanomassiliicoccales archaeon RumEn M1 | reverse complement strand
GCCGTCGGAAAAGGCCGCGGTGTGCACATGGACTGAAGCTTTTCAATGGTAGACTGGGCGATCTTGTCCGGAAATGTATGGGTGTGGATGTCGAAGATCATGGGTATAGGGTTCCTTTCTGGGTTCGTAATGTAGGGGCGGGTATTACCCGCCCGCGATACACGGCGCGGCTCCATAAAACGGGCGGATAATATCCGCCCCTACTCGGTATAAAACCGGCGAAGCCTGTAGTATCATACCACAGGCTCCGCCATTTGGGAAGAGAAAGAGAGAATTTTCATTGCAGGTCGCCCAGGGCCTGGCTCTTGCGGACGGTGACCTTCTCCTCATAGCAGGAGAAGGCGTCGTCCACCAGCTCCCTCCGGGGCTTGGGGGTGAACAGGGACACCACCGGCACGATCACCAGTCCGGCGATCATGCAGAACGCGCCGCAGTTGATGGGCGAAACCAGGATGGCGGGGAAATAGGCCTTCAGCGGGAGATATCGGCCAGCATGACCACAGTGGAGAACACAAAGCTGACCCAGCAGGCGATTTGTGGTCCCCGCCAGTACAGCCCGTAGAGGAAGGGGCCAGGAAGGCCCCGGCCAGAGCGCCCCAGGACACGCCCATGAGCTGAGCGATGAAGGTGACGCTGGATTTGTACTGGATAATCGCCAGCACCACCGAGATGGCGATGAACACCACAATGAGGCACCGCATGACGAAGACCTGACGCTTCTCGTCCATCTCCTTGACGATGTGGCCCTTGAGCAGGTCCAGGGTCAGGGTGGAGCTGGAGGTGAGCACCAGAGAGCTGAGGGTGGACATAGAGGCGGACAGCACCAGAATCACCACCACCGCCAGCAGCAGGCGGGCAGGCCGGAGAGCATGGCGGGAATCACGGCGTCAAGCCGCCCACGGGGTCCCGGCCTCGGTGACGCCCACCACGTCGGCGAACAGCCGCCCGAAGCCCCCAGGAAGTAGCAGCCCCCGGCCACCACCATGGCGAAGAGGGTGGAGATCACCGTGCCGGTGTTGATAGACTTCTCACTCTTGATGGCATAGAACTTCTGGACCATCTGGGGCAGGCCCCAGGTGCCCAGGGAGGTGAGGATCACCACCCCCAGCAGATTCACCGGGTCAGGGCCGAAGAAGGAGGCAAACACCCCGGGAGCCCGGCGGCGGGCCGGAGGCCGTCTCACCGGACACCTGGGCCAGCTTGGTCAGGCCGCCGTAAA
>LJKK01000119.1 GCA_001421185.1 Methanomassiliicoccales archaeon RumEn M1 | reverse complement strand
CGCAGCTCCCAGCGGGCGGCCACAGGCCGCCCCTACCAAATAAAACAACATCAGAAAGGACTTGATTTCAATGAAAGTAATCTTACAGCAGGACGTACGGGGCCAGGGCAAGAAGGGCCAGCTGGTGGAGGTGTCCGACGCTACGCCCGGAACTTCCTTCTGCCCCGGAAGCTGGCCGTCTCCGCCACGGCGGAGAACGTGAACACCATGAAGCAGCAGGAGAAGGCCCGCAAGGCCCAGGAGGCCGCTGAGAAGGCGGAGGCCGAGGCCCTGTCCAAGAAGCTGGAGGGCCTGATGGTGAAGATCCCCGCCAAGGCCGGCGAGGGCGGACGCCTCTTCGGCGCGGTCACCGGAAAGGAAATTTCCGACGCCCTGTCCGCCCAGCACGGCGTCAGCATCCCCAAGGCCAAGCTGGTCCTGGACGAGCCTATCAAGTCCTGCGGCAGCTATCAGATCAAGGCCAAGCTGGGCTATGAGGTCAGCGGCACCGTCAACGTAATGGTGACGGAGGGTAACCGCCGAACATATCCGTGTGTAAGGCGCGACGACCCGGCGCGCCGCCACGAAAGCAATTCCGTTAATCCGGCGCGCCGGGGTCGTCGCGCCCTACGGCAGTAAAAGGGAGGTGACCTCATTGCCCACAGAGACGGACGAATTACTGCTCCGGCAGCTGCCCCACAGCGTGGAGGCGGAGCAGGCGGTGCTGGGCTCCATGCTCATCGACCCCGGTGTGTGTCGGAGGTCATCGACAAGCTGCGCACTGACGACTTCTACATCCGCCAGAATAAGGAAATTTACGAGACCATCTACTCCATGTTCAACTACTCCCTCACTATCGACCCGGTGACGGTGCTGGAGAACATGAAGCAGAACGGCTACTATGACGAGAACCAGTCCCGGGGCTACATATTGCAGCTCATGGACACCACCCCTACCGCCGCCAACGTGGGGGAGTACATCGAGATCATCAAGGACAAGACCCTTCTGCGCCGGGTGGCCGAGGCGGCGGGGGAGCTGACCGCCATGATTCAGGAGGGGATCTCCACCGGGCAGGACATTCTGGAGGCGGCGGAGCAGCGCATTTACGCCATCCGTCAGGGCCGCGCCGCCCGGGGGCTGGTGCCCATCTCCGATGTCATCATCGACGTGTACGACCGCCTGGAGGAAGCTGGCCGCCAGCGAGAACGCCATTCCCGGCATGTCCACCGGCCTGCGGGACCTGGACCGGGCCATCTCCGGCCTGAACAA
>LJKK01000160.1 GCA_001421185.1 Methanomassiliicoccales archaeon RumEn M1 | reverse complement strand
GCATTTTCTCCCCGGACGGCCGGGTCCTGGGCAAGATGACCCATACCGAGCGCCGGGGCCCCTATGTGGCGGTCAATATCCCCGGAGACAAGCACCAGCCCCTGTTTGAGAGCGGCGCGGAGTACTTTAAATAAAGAACGCCCCTTGGGAGAAAGCCCGCTTTTGACTTGCAATTTTGATTTGGTTCAGATATACTAGGGAACACAGAGCATTTCAAACGACCCTGGTAAGCCTGATAGGCTTGAATTACGTGAGGAGGAACAATCTATGAGACTGGTAACCCGATCTGATTTCGACGGCCTGGCCTGCGGCGCGCTGCTGCTGGAGGCGGGCGTCATCGACAACTGGAAGTTCGCCCACCCCAAGGACATTCAGGACGGCCTAGTGGAGGTCACCGAGGACGACTGCCTGGCGAATGTGCCCTTTGTGGAGGGCTGCGGCCTGTGGTTCGACCACCACTCCAGCGAGCACGAGCGGCTGGAGCTGGAGGGCAAGTATAAGGGCGAGAGCCGGACCGCCCCCTCCTGCGCCCGGATCATCTATGAGTACTACGGCGGCGCGGAGCGCTTCCCCCAGTTCGGCGAGCTGATGGAGGCGGTGGACAAGGTGGACTCGGGGAACCTGACCATCGACGAGGTGATGAATCCCAGGGGTGGATTCTGGTGGGCTTCCTGATGGCCCCGGACCGGCCTGGGCCGCTGGCGTGAGTTCTCCATCTCCAACTACCAGCTGATGGAGAAGCTGCTGGAGGCCTGCCACGCCATGAGCACCGAGGACATCCTGGCCCTGCCCGACGTGCAGGAGCGCATCGCCGTCTACAACGAGCAGACCGAGAAGTTTAAGGAGATGGTCTCCGCCCACACCAGAGTGGAGGGCAACGTGATCATCACCGACCTGCGGGGCGTGTCTCCCATCTACACCGGCAACCGCTTCATGATTTACAGCATGTACCCCGAGCAGAATATCTCCGCCTGGATCGTCAGCGGCCGTGAGGGCCAGGGATGCTCCGCGGCGGTGGGCTACAGCATCCTGAACCGGACCGCCACCTTGGACGTGGGCAGTCTCATGCTGAAGTATAACGGCGGCGGCCACAAGAAGGTGGGCACCTGCCAGTTCAGCAGCGAGACCATGGACCAGGAGCTGCCCAAATGCTGGCCGAGCTGTGCGCCATGTCCAACGGCTGATCTTATTACATCTTTGCCGGGCCTCGGGAGCGCTCCCGGGGCCCGGACCGGCGCGATCGACCTCTAGA
>LJKK01000038.1 GCA_001421185.1 Methanomassiliicoccales archaeon RumEn M1 | reverse complement strand
GTTAGGAGGTATTTGAAGTGAAGACAACGGCAAAAGCGGCGCTAACATTGGGAAGTTTATCCTGCTCAACCTGATCGGAATCTTTATGTTTTTTATTACCGTGGAGGTGGGCGAGAAGAGCTCCATCCCGGTGGACCACATCGTCACCTTCCTGCGCTCCATCCCCAACTTTGAGCTGATCTACGGCGTAATCATCGTTCTGGTGGGCGCGGTCCTGCCCTTCATCCGCAAGAGCTGGAACAAAGACAAGGTGACCATGGTGTTCTCCTTCTTGAAGCTGCTGGGCATCCCCTTCCTGGCCCTGTGGCTGACCAAGACCGGCCCCGCCCGCTGGTTTGACGGCGACATGCTCCCCTTCGTCTGGAACAAGGTGGTTGTCCCCGTCACCATCCTGGTCCCCGTGGGCGCGGTGTTCCTGGCCTTCCTGATTAACTACGGCCTGATGGAGTTCATCGGCGTGTTCATGAAGCCGGTTATGCGCCCCATCTGGAAGACCCCCGGCCGCTCCGCCGTGGACGCGGTGGCCTCCTTCGTGGGCAGCTACTCGGTGGGCCTGCTCATCACCAACCGGGTGTATAAAGAGGGCTACTACTCCACCAAGGAGGCCTGCATCATCGCCACCGGCTTCTCCACCGTCTCCGCCACCTTCATGGTGGTGGTGGCCAAGACCCTGGGGCTGATGGACCATTGGAACGTTTATTTCTGGTCCTCCCTGATTATTACCTTCCTGGTTACCGCCATTACCACCCGAATCTACCCCCTGGGCAAGAAGCCCGACACCGGCTACAACGGCGTGAGCGTCATCCCTGAGCCCATCCCCGAGAAGGGCAAGCTGCTGTCCACCGCCCTGGACGAGGGCCTGGAGGCCTGCTCCAAGTCCCCCGGCATCCTGGAGGGCATCAAGAAGAATTTCCTGGACGGCCTGAATATGGCCCTGAACATCGGCCCCACCCTCATGTCCATCGGCTTCCTGGGCCTGCTTCTGGCCGAGTACACCCCCGTGTTCGACATCATTGGCTACATCTTTGTCCCCTTCGCCTTCCTGCTGGGCTTCGGCTCTGAGGCCGTGATGATGGGCAAGGCCTGCGCCATCAGCCTGGCCGAGATGTTCCTCCCCGCCAGCGTGGTGGGAAGCGCCTCCCCCTTCGCCCAGTATGTGACCGCCATCGTCTGCGTGTCTGAGGTGCTGTTCTTCTCCGCCTCCATCCCCTGCATCCTGGGTACGGATATCGACATCTCCCTAAAGGACATCATCATCACCTGGGTGGAGCGGGTCATTCTC
>LJKK01000163.1 GCA_001421185.1 Methanomassiliicoccales archaeon RumEn M1 | reverse complement strand
GGAGTCCTTCCCCATCCGGGACGCCTCCCTCCACAACCTGAAGCACATCGACGTGGACATCCCCAAAGGGGTGCTCACCGCCGTGTCCGGGGTGGCCGGGTCGGGCAAGAGCAGTCTGATTTGCCAGGAATTTGTCTCCCGCTTCCCCGAGACCATCGTCATCGACCAGCGGCCCATCGGCACCTCCAGCCGGTCCACCCCCGCCACCTACACCGGTGTGATGGATGAGATCCGCAAGCTTTTCGGCAAGGCCAACAAGGTCACCCCCCAGTGGTTCAGCTTCAACTCCAAGGGGCCTGTCCCGTGTGCAAGGGCAAGGGGGAAATCACCCCGAGGTGGCCTTTGCCGACCCGGTGACCATCCTGTGCGAGGAGTGCCGGGGGGCCCGGTACAACCCCACCGCCCTGAGCTACCGGTATCAGGACAAGAACATCCAGGAGGTCCTGGACATGACGGTGAGCGACGCGGTGGAGTTCTTCACCCAGCCCAAGATCGTTGACCCCCTCCGGGTCCTGTGTCAGGTGGGCCTGGGCTACATGACCCTGGGCCAGCCCACCAGCACCCTGTCCGGCGGGGAGGTCCAGCGCCTCAAGCTGGCCAGCGAGCTGCACAAGCAGGGCAATGTCTATGTACTGGACGAGCCCTCCACCGGCCTGCACAGCCGGGACGCCGCCCATCTTCTCACTCTGCTCCGCCAGCTGGTGGCCCAGGGCAACACGGTCATCATCGTGGAGCACCGCATGGAGCTCATCGCCTCTGCCGACTGGGTCATCGACATGGGCCCCGAGGGGGGCAGCAAGGGGGGCCAGGTCCTCTTCGCCGGCGTCCCGGCGGACCTGTTGAACTGCCCAAATTCCGAGACCGGGCGGTATATGAGGGGGTTCCTCTAATCGGGGCTCTCCTCCCGCAGGAGGGCGTACATGCAGGAGTCATGGACCTCGTTCCATTTGAACACACTCTGGCGCAGCACGCCCTCCAGGGTAAACCCGGCCTTCTCCAGCACCCGACAGGAGGCGGCGTTGTGGGCGTAGGCCACGGCGTAGACGCGGAGCAGGCTGTCCCACCGGGCGAAGCCCTCCTCGCAGATCTGCCGGACGGCCTGGGTCATAATCCCCCGGCCCCAGTACTCCTCCGCCAGCCAGTAGCCCAGCTCGGCAGTCCTGGCGTACACGTCGCCGCCCCGGGACAGGGCGATACTGCCCACCCTGGCCCTCCGCTCGATGGTCCGGAACATCTGACGGGTCTCGTCCGCCGCGATGCAGCTTTCAATAAACGTCTCAGCGTCGGTT
>LJKK01000083.1 GCA_001421185.1 Methanomassiliicoccales archaeon RumEn M1 | reverse complement strand
GAGGCGATGTTCTGGTCGGTGACATTGATGGTGACCAGCATGTTGACGGTGTTGGAGATCATGACCACGGTGTCGCCGCTCTTAACCTCCTGGCCCGGCTCGATGGCGCAGGAGGTGACGGTGCCGTCAATGGGGGCCACGGCGTTGAAGTCGGCCAGCTTTTCAGCTCCTCCTCCACCTTCTGCTGAGCATCCGCCACGCCCTGCTTGGCGGTCTCCACCGCCTCCTGGGCGGTCTTGATGCCCTCCTTGGCGTCGGGGATGACCTCCTCCTGCTGGGTCTTGATCTCCTTCTCCTTGGCCTTGATGGACTCCTTCTGGGCCTCGATCTCATCCTGCTTGGCCTCGATCTTGTCCTTGATCTCCTTGTCGCCCACGGTGAGCAGAGCCTGTCCCGCCGTGACCAGGGCGTGGTCGCTCAGGTTTACCGACAGGACGGGGCCGCCGATCTTCAGCTCCAGCTCCCAGGTCTCGGCGTAGTCCAGCTTGCCGTCGGCGTAGGGGTAGATGTCGCTGCCGTCGGAGTCGGTCATGGTGGCGGTGGCGGCCATGTCCTTGGTGAGGGCGCCGGGGTTGCTCAGGGAGACCACCACCTCGAAGAAGGTGCCGCCCTCGGGGAGATGAAGTTCACCCGGTTGATCTGCTCCACCCGGCCCTCCTGGACCTTCATCAGGCTGGGGATAGATACCTGGGCCTTCTGGCCGGTGTAGATGCTGCTCTCATAGGCGTAGCTGTAGTACAGCGACAGCTTCATGGTCTGGTTGTCGGCGATGGTGCACACCGGCCCGGGGGAGGCGTCCTTGCCAACGGTAAAGCTCTCATGCTTGAGAATTTTGCCGGCCCGGGGGGCGCGCACCGTCAGGTCGGACTTGCTGTTGTTCAGCTCGGTGAGCTCCTCGTTGAGCTTGGCCAGCTGCTCGTTGAGCTTGACCAGGTCGGATTTTGCCGCTCCAGGGCCTCCTGGGCGGCGGGGACAGCCCGCTGGGCGGTGACTACCCCCGCTCGGCGTCGGACACCCGCTTCTGGGCCTCGGTCACATTGTCCTTTGCCGCCTTCACCGCGTCCTCAGCCGCCTGGCTGAAAATGGTGTACAGCGGGTCGCCGGCCATTACCGTCTGGCCGCTGGTGACAAAGACCTCCTGAACCACTCCGCTCTGGGTCAGGGTAATGGCGGCGGTCTCCTTGGCCTTGGCGTTGCCCTGGCCGGACACCCGGCTCTGGATGGTGCCGATAAAGGCGGGGGTGGCGTAGATCTCGCCCAGCGTGTCGTCGCTGGAGTTCAAAAGCGGTAGAGGGCGAAGCCTC
>LJKK01000070.1 GCA_001421185.1 Methanomassiliicoccales archaeon RumEn M1 | reverse complement strand
AACGGACGGGTGCCGCGGGCCGCACACCTTCACCGTGGCCGTGCCGTCGGATGCCGAGGCCAGGCCGAAGAGCGGACGGTCGGCGGGGGCGGCGTCGCCCAGCAGCATGCCCGCTACGATCCCCACGATGGTGTCCTCTATGCGCTCCCTCCCATGGAAGTAGCGCAGGCAGGAGAGCTCCCTTATCTCGAACTCGCCCCCCTCCTGCACCAGGGAGATCGCCTCCCGAAGCGCGTTGCGATGGTCCACCTGCAGCTGCAGCGCCTCGTCCAATCGCTTCCCGCGATCGCCCAGGCATATGGCCATCCCGATCTCCGGGCGACCGTGCCGGCCGCAGGCGTCAGCAGGGTGGCCATCTCCTTGGCGTCCAGCAACGCCCGGGCGCTCGGCCTCCACTCGCCATCATCGTCGGCCTCGATGCCATCTCCGCCCAGCCAGCCCTCGGGGGCGTCCACCAGCCGGGGGTCGAGCGCGTACACCTCGCCGATCAGCCGGCGGATGGACGGGACGCCCCGGCCGGCGTCGAGGAGGCAGGTGCACAGGGCCGATGCCAACCTCGTCCTCTCGTCCGGCGTGAGGGATGCCCAGCTTCTCCAACCCGACTCGTCGCGGGGCTCGATGCCCAGCTCGCACAGGAGGGAGGAGATCAGGCCGCGGTCCTCGTCATCGATCTCGTCCGCCCGTCGAAAAGTCGCCTGGTACGTCGACCTCAACACCGGCATCAGCGCGGGGTCGTTGGCATACATCAGGTAGGCGTGGAGCGGCCTCGTCTGCCGTCCGACGCCCGCAGGTCGATCGTCGCCCTCACCCTCCCGGCGTCCACCGCGTCCTTCAAGATGGTCCGGTTGTAGCCCACCAGCCGGCAGCAGGCGTTGTCCTGGAAATCGCCCACCGCTCCCACCACCGCCAGGGCGGCCAGGTCCTTGTTGTCCGGACCCATGTTCTTGGCCACCGCATAGGTCGCTCCGGCGCCCGAGACCTCGGTCGAGCCATCGATGCCGAACCGGTGGGGGTTAACGTGGTCGATGCCGAACGAGAATAGGTCGACCTTGGCCGAGGCGGACGCATCGATCCGATGATGGTCGCTGACCACCACCCGGGAGGGTTCGAACTTCGAGAACGAGCCGCTGCCAAGGTCGACCAGCCAGACGATGTCCGAGGGGTCGTCGTTGACCCGGCGGACCTCCTCGTCGTCGACCTTCTTGACGAAGCGGACCGTGTGCCGCACCCCCGCCCGGGACAGGGCGGCCGAGGCGATCGAGCGGCGGTGATGCCGTCGGCGTCGATGTGCGCCACCACCGTCACGCTCTTGGCCCG
>LJKK01000157.1 GCA_001421185.1 Methanomassiliicoccales archaeon RumEn M1 | reverse complement strand
CCTGATCCCCGTGGTCATGCTCTTCCTGCTGTACTTCATGGGAATGCCCATCGTGTACTCCCTGTTCGGCGCCACCTTCTTCTTTTCCTGGTGCTGGACGCCTCCTCCCCCGCGTGGCTCATCATGCAGAAGGTCATGAAGTCCACTCAGTCCTTCTCCATGCTGGCTATCCCCTTCTTCGTCATGTCCGGTTCCGTCATGAACTACGGCGGCATCAGTGACAAGATGATGGATTTCGCTGAAGTGCTAACGGGCCACATGAAGGGCGGCCTGGCCAGGTGAACGTGGTGCTGTCCATGCTGATGGGCGGCTGCTCCGGCTCGGCCAACGCCGACTGCGCCATGCAGTCCAAGATGCTGGTGCCCGAGATGGAGAAGCGCGGCTACTCCAAGGCTTTCTCCGCCGCCATCACCGCCGCCTCCTCGGCGGCCACCCCCGTCATCCCCCCTGGAGTCAACCTGATTGTCTACTGCCTGATCGCTCAGGTCTCCCTGGGCCGGGTGTTCGCCGCCGGCTACGTACCCGGCATCCTGATGTCCGCCGCCATGATGGTCACCGTGGCGATCATCGCCAACAAGCGGGGCTATGAGCGCTCCCGTCCCCGCCGGGCCACCCTGGGCGAGATCGGCAAGCAGTTCATGACCTCCTTCTGGGGCGTGTTCTTCCCCATCGGCATCATTTGGGTATCCGTTTCTCCCTGTTCACCCCCTCCGAGGGCGGCGCTGTGGCCGTGCTGTACTGCTTCATCATCGGCACCTTCGTCTATAAGCGCCTCAAGCTCAAGGAGCACCTGATTCCCATCCTGCTGGACAGTATCGCCGGTACCTCCAGCGTGGTCCTGATCATGGTGGCCGCCAACACCTTTGGCAACTACATGAGCTGGATCAACCTGCCCAAGATCGTCGCCAGCGGTATGCTGAGCCTGACGCAGAACAAGTACGTATTCCTGCTGCTGTGCAACCTGATTCTGCTGATTATGGGCATGTTCCTGGAGGGCGGCGCGGCCTGATGATTATCACGCCGCTGTTGCTGCCCGTCTCCCGTCAGCTGGGCATCAACGACTATCACTTTGGTATGGTTGCTATCGTCAATATTATGATTGGCGGCATCACCCCGCCCTTCGGCTCTATGATGTTTACGACCTGCGGCATTACAGGCTGTAAGATCACAGACTTCCTAAAAGAGGTCTGGCCATTCATCCTATCGCTGGTGGCGGTCCTGCTGCTGCTGACCTTCGTGCCCGATCTGGTCACCTGCTACCCGACCTGATCTCGGCCCGGAGCTGAAATAACCTTCCCGTCAAATGAACAAAATCTGAGAGGTCATCGACCTCTAGA
>LJKK01000006.1 GCA_001421185.1 Methanomassiliicoccales archaeon RumEn M1 | reverse complement strand
TCTAGAGGTCGATCGCCAAAAGCCTGTGGGCATCGCCGTGGAGCGGGCCGGCGGTCAGATGGCCGTCCGACACACCTTCATTCACGGCACCCCCGAAATGGCCGAGGCGGACCTGTATTATGTGGAGCGGCTGATCAAGACCATGCTCTGGATGTATGGCGGCTACTGCGTCCAGATCACCGACCGGGACCTGTGCGAACGGCTGAACCAGCTCTATGGGCCGGAGGGTCCCCAGTGGTTCGATGCGGATTTCATGCACAATGTGTTTGAGGCTCCTTTTATGATCGTCTATGTGGACGAGATCCCCGAGGAGAAGAACAGCCCCAAGGCCATCGGCGGCCACCTGGACGGCTGCCGCATCGGCTTCGACGCCGGCGGCTCCGACCGGAAGGTGTCCGCCGTGGTGGATGGGGAAACCGTCTTCTCCGAAGAGGTGGTCTGGTTCCCCAAAATCAACGCCGACCCGGATTACCACTATGAGGGCATCGTGGCCGCGCTGAAATCGGCCGCAGAGCATATGCCCCGGGTGGACGCGGTAGGGGTCAGCTCTGCCGGCGTGTTTATCAACGACCGGACCATGCGGGCCTCCCTCTTTCTCCAGGTCCCCCCGACCTCTATGACGCCAAGGTGAAGGATATCTACATCCGCGCCATCCGGGACACCTTTGGCGGCGTGCCCTACGCCGTCATCAACGACGGCGACGTGTCCGCCCTGGCGGGGGCCATGAGCCTGGAGGACAACAACGTGCTGGGCATCGCCATGGGCACCAGCGAGGCGGTGGGCTATGTGGACGAAGAGGGCCGCATCACCGGCTGGCTCAACGAACTGGCCTTCGTCCCCGTGGACGCCAACCCCGACGCTATGCGGGACGAGTGGAGCGGCGACATCGGCTGCGGCGTGAAATACTTCTCCCAGGACGGCGTCATCAAGCTGGCTCCCCGTGCGGGCATCGAGCTGGACGAGAGCCTCAGTCCCGCCGAGAAGCTGAAGGTGGTCCAGAAGCTGATGGCGGAGGACGACCCCCGGGCCGCTAAGGTCTATGAGTCCATCGGCATCTACCTGGGCCACACCCTGGCCTACTACCACGAGCTCTACGGCTGCCGCCATGTCCTCCTTCTGGGCCGGGTCATGAGCGGCAAGGGCGGCGACCTGATTCTGGACACCGCCAAGAAGGTGCTGGCCGAGGAGTACCCCGAGGCGGCGAAGATGGTCCCCGAGCTGCCGACGAGAAGTTCCGCCGTGTGGGATCGACGGCGGGCCGCCTTGTGAAAGGTACGTCCATAGGCCAGCGCGCCGCCGAAGGCGGCGGTGGCGGAAAACAGGGCGGACAGGGACCACAGCAGCCGC
>LJKK01000140.1 GCA_001421185.1 Methanomassiliicoccales archaeon RumEn M1 | reverse complement strand
TTCCCACAGACAGGCTGCCCCAGCTGGAGCCCCATCCGGAGCCCGCTGTAGAAGGTCCAGAGGCCGTGGCCCCTGATCGGGTCGTCCTTCATCTCCTCGGGCCAGAAGCTGGGGTCCGGCCCTGTGACCATGCCGGCGTAGAGCAGTTTCACAATCATAGGGATTTCGTGTTCCATTATGAGTCCCTCCGAGATATAATATAAGCCACTAGTTGCCTATATTATAATATGCAAGTAATTGCTTGTTAAGAGGTATTTATATGATTTTCAACGAAAGATTGAAAATTCTCCGCGAGGAGAAGTGTTTGACCCAAGAGAGTACGGCCAGGGCCTTGGACATGCCTCTGAGAACGTACAATCGCCTGGAATCTGATGGCGCAAAACGCATTATGATACTCTGCTGAAAATTGCGGATCTTTATGAAGTTTCCGTGGACTGGCTCATGGGCCGGACGGACAGGCGAGAGGTCAACCGCTGAGTGAATAACAGAAGGACCGCCGGAGCACTCCGGCGGTCCTTCTGGTTTATGACGCTTTTTGCCTCCTGCGCGGCGGGGAGGACGACGGTGATACGGGTGCCCACGTCGGGGCGGGAGACGATCTCGAACCAGCCGCCGTGGCGCTCCACAATCCACTTGGCGATGGACAGCCCCAGGCCCGTCCCGCCGGTTTGCGGTCCCGGGACTGGTCGGTGCGGTAGAAGCGCTCGAAGATATGGGGGATGCCGTCGGCTGGGATGCCGATGCCCTCGTCCTGGACGGTGAGGCGGATATAGCTCCCGTCTCGGGTGACCCGGAGGTAGATGCGGCCCTCCGGGGGGCTGTATTTCAGGCTGTTGTCCATCAGGATGCGCAGCAGCTGCTTCATCAGCCCGGGGTCAGCGTATACGCTGACGGGTCCTCCCCCCAGCGGGGGAGGAAGGTGCGCTCGGGGTGAATCATCTCCTCCTCCCGCAGTACCTCTCCGGCCAGGTCGGTGAGGTCAGGGATTCCGGCTTCACCGGCTGGGAGTCGTTGTCCCCCCGGGCCAGGAACAGCAGCTGTTCCACCAGCCGCTCCATGGAGGCGGCCTCTCCCCGGGATGGCGTACGATGGACTCCTGCAAGGCCTCCGGGTCGCTCTTGCCCCACCGGTCCAGGAGTGCGGCGTAGCTGAATGACGGCGATGGGGGTGCGCAGCTCGTGGCTGGCGTCGGAGACGAAGCGCATTTGCGCGCTGTAGGCCTGGTTCACCCGGTCCATCAGCTCGTTGATGGACTGGGCCAGGGAGCGCAGCTCCTTCTGGGTGGGGGGCAGGTCAATGCGGCTGTCCAGATGGGCGGCGTCGATCTTGTCCAGCTCGCCGGCCAGGCTCTCAATCTCCCGCTTGGACATGTGGG
>LJKK01000003.1 GCA_001421185.1 Methanomassiliicoccales archaeon RumEn M1 | reverse complement strand
CGGCGAAGAAACACATATAATGACACAGAATGCCGACTATACTCATTTGAAACGAGAAGCCGGCGCCCACGGGCGCCGGGACTATATTTTGAAAGGTTGCGGATGCTTCATGGCGAAAGAGTATAAGCTGAGCCCCAGCGGCTGAAGGAATTACAGGACGAAATGACCTACCTCAAGACGGTCCGGGAGAAGGAGGTGGCCGACCTGCTGAAGGAGGCCCGCTCCTTCGGCGACCTGTCGGAGAACAGCGAGTATGACGAGGCGAAAAACGAGCAGGGTAAGCTCCACTCCCGCATCGGCGAGCTGGAGGACATTTGTCCAACTACGTCATCATCGAGGAGGACGACGGCGTGGGCGAATACGTCCGCCTGGGCTCCACCGTCACCGTGCTGGACAAGGAGTTCAACGAGGAGGAGACCTATAAGATCGTGGGCTCTCAGGAGGCCGACCCCATGAACGGCGCGATCTCCGAGGACTCCCCCTTCGGCAAGGCCCTTCTGGGCAAACGCCGGAGACGAGGTCACCGTGGACGCCCCGGAGGCTGGTGGAGTATAAGCTGCTGAAGGTAGAGAGATAAGGAGTAATGGACATGGCCGATAAGAACAACCAGACCGGCGGGGTGGAGCAGGAGAACCTGTCTCAGCTGCTGCAAATCCGCCGGGACAAGCTGAAGGAGCTTCAGGACAGCGGGAACGACCCCTTCCAGATCACCCGCTTCGCGGCGGACAACGACTCCGCCAACATCAAGGACCATTTCGATGCCCTGGAGGGCCAGGAGGTGTCCGTCGCCGGGCGGCTCATGTCCAAGCGGGGGATGGGCAAGGTGTCCTTCTGCGATTTGCAGGACAAGTCCGGCCGCATCCAGCTCTACGCCCGGAAGGACGAGATGGACGAGGCGGAGTATAACCGCTTTAAAAGTATGACATCGGCGACATCGTCGGCGTCCACGGCGTGGTCTTCCGCACCCAGCGGGGGGAGATGTCGGTGCGGGTGGTGAAGGTCACCCTGCTGTCCAAGTCCCTGCTACCCCTGCCGGAGAAGTTCCACGGCCTGACCAGCACCGAACTGCGCTACCGCCAGCGGTATGTGGACCTGATCGTCAACCCGGAGGTCAAGCGCAACTTACCATTCGCTCCCAGTTCATCAAGCACGTCCGGGACTTTATGGACGGCCGGGGCTTATGGAGGTGGAGACGCCAGTGCTGAACACCATCTCCGGCGGGGCCACCGCCCGGCCCTTCGTCACCCACCACAACACCCTGGACATCGACATGTATATGCGCATCGCCACCGAGCTGCCCCTGAAACGGCTCATCGTGGGCGGGATGGACCGGGTCTATGAGATTGGCCGCATCTTCCGCAACGAGGGCATCGACCTCTAGA
>LJKK01000082.1 GCA_001421185.1 Methanomassiliicoccales archaeon RumEn M1 | reverse complement strand
CCCTGAAACCCCACCATGCCAGCGGCCGCTGGACGTCCTCGGACGTACCAACGGACCAGCGGCGGCCAGACAAGCTATTTACCTGACGGGGCGTTGTCCCCGCTCGACGGGGGAGTGCATGGAGAGGGATGGACGGAGCTACAAGTGGACGGTGCTGCTCATCGCCTGCATAGGTTCGGTCATGGGCCCCCTGGACTCGACCATCGTCAGCGTCACACTGCCCACCATCTCCCAGGACCTGGGGATGGGGTACACCACCTCGGTATGGGTCCCGACCTCCTATCTGGCGGTCACCGCCGCGCTGCTGCTCAGCATGGGCCGGCTGTCCGACATGAGGGGCAGGAAACCGATCTACATCGCGGGGTTCGCGGTGTTCGCCCTCGGCTCCCTGCTGTGCTCCCTTTCCCAGGACGGGGGGCAGCTCATCGCCTTCCGGGCCCTGCAGGGCGTGGGGGCGGCGGCGCTCATGGCCACCGCCACCGCCCTGATCACCGACGCGTTCCCTCCCCAGGAGCGCGGGAAGGCGCTGGGGATCAACGCCATGTCGGTGTACATCGGCCTGTCCCTGGGGCCGCCCCTGGGGGCCCTTCTCACGGAGCAGCTGGGATGGAGGTCCATCTTCTGGGTCAACCTTCCGATCGCCGCCGCGGTCATCGTGCTGGCCCAGTGGAAGATCGCCAGGCCCTCGCTACCGGCGGGCCGGACCCGCTTCGACCTGGTCGGCGCATCGTCCTTCGCCATCGCCCTGGTGGCGTTCCTGGTGGCCCTGACCTTCGGCGAGTCCCAGGGCTGGCTGTCGTCCTTCACCCTGGGCCTGCTGCTGGCGGCCGCCCTGCTGTTCATACTGTTCGTCGTCACCGAGAGGCGGCTGGGTCGAAGGGCGCTCTTCCAGCTGGACCTGGTGACAAGGAACCGCCTGTTCGCCGCCAGCAACCTGTCGGCGCTGCTGAACTACACCTCCTTCTTCGGGGTGTCGTTCATACTGTCGTTCTACCTGCAGCGCGTGCTGGACCTGGACCTGTACACCACCGGCCTGATCCTACTGTCCATGCCGGTGGTGATGAGCCTGCTCTCGCCCTTCAGCGGATGGCTGTCGGACCGCATCGGCTCCCGCTCGCTCGCCTCGGCAGGAATGTTCATCATGGCGGTCGGCCTGTTGCTGATGAGCACCCTCTCCATGACGTCGTCGGCCATGGAGGTGACGGCGTACTTCGTCATCCTCGGCGTCGGGATGGGGCTGTTCGCCACCCCCAACACCAGCGCCATCATGGGGTGCGTGGAGCGCGACCGCCTGGGCGTGGCGTCGGGGACGCTGTCGACCATGCGCACGGTGGGCCAGAGCATGAGCCTGGCCATCATGGGGGCGCTCATCGCCACCGCCTCCTCGACCGAGCTGGTGTCGGCGCTGTTCATGGGGGCGCCCCTGCCGTCCGGCA
>LJKK01000129.1 GCA_001421185.1 Methanomassiliicoccales archaeon RumEn M1 | reverse complement strand
CGCCGCCGCCCGGCCGATCCGCCCGCCGTGGCGCAGGTATTCCAGATCGTTGGTGGTAAAAAAGATGCGCCCGGTGGACCGGACAGCCTCCAGCCGCGCAGCCGCCTCCTCCAGGGTACAGCCCTGGTCTCGGAGCTCCGCCGCCTCCAGCACCAGCAGGCCCTGGAGCACGGTGGCAAGGGTGGAGTCCAGCACCTCCACCCGGGCCTGGGGGCACTCCTCCCGCAGCTCCTCCGCCGCGTTCCGGGCCGCCTGGATGGAGCCGCTGAACTGGGCGTTGAGGCAGATACACAGGATAGGCAGTCCCTGGGCGGCCACCGGACGGAAGGCCTCCAGATAGTCGTCCATGGTGGGCATGGAGGTCTTGGGGAACACGCCGGGGGCGTCCGCCATCATCTGGTAAAACCGGTGGGTGGGGATGTCCCGCTCCTCCCGGTAGCTGCGCTCGTCCCCCATGGACGCGTAAAAGGACACCAGGGAGACCCCCAGCCGTTCCGCCTCCTCCCGGCCTAAATCGCAGGAGCTGTCGCTGACAATATGAAATTTCACTAACTCTCTCCTCTACTTCCCGCCCGCCTCCGGCGGGCCGTGACCGGGTCTCCGCCCGGTGGGTATTAGTGTAATTATATAACACCCTCTTCAAAATCTCAATCGTTTTCGTATTATTTACAATTTGTTCCCATTTCTTCCTTTTTCTCCCTGCGGTAGGACAGGACCCAGCAGTACAGGGGGAGCAGATAGAGGTAAAAGGCCAGGGGCAGGATTTCCGGTCCCACCTCCCATGGTGGCCAGGGGCACGCTGGCCGCGATGGCCCAGGGCACCAGCCCCGCCAGGTTGACCGCCCCGTTGCCGATGTTCTCCGCCAGGACCATGGGCTCCAGTCCCCGCCAGCGGTACTCCTCCCCCAGCAGCTGGGCGTTCATCACGATCGCCACCGTCTGGTTGCAGAACAGGGCGCTGCTTCCCAGGGAGACCGCCGTGTGGGCGGCAAACAGGCCGTACCGCTCCGACATCCGGCCCACCCGCCCGGTCACCGGGGCCAGCAGGCCGGTGCCGTCGAACATGCCGGAGTAGGCGCAGGACAGGATCACAATGACGCACACACTGACCATGGAAATCAGTCCGCCCCCGGCCATCAGCTCCGCCAGAGCGGGCAGGGCGGGGCGGTAGCCCAGCGCGCAGGCCCGGAGGACCTCCCCCTAAGGCATTTTCTGAACCAGCAGGGCGCACCCGGCGGACAGCACACAGCTCACCGCGATGGAGGCCATAGCGCTCACCTTCAGCCAGGGCAGGAGGAGCAGCGCGGCGGCGGGCAGTACGGTGGGCCAGGTGAGGGAAAATCCCTCCTCCAGGGCGGCGACGATCTCCGCGTCCACCCGCTGGATGGGGCAGACCGCCGACAGGACGCCGTACAGGGCCAGGGTAAGGAGCAGGGAACCGGGGTGGTCC
>LJKK01000054.1 GCA_001421185.1 Methanomassiliicoccales archaeon RumEn M1 | reverse complement strand
TCCAGCTGGTCCCGCAGGTCAAGGATTTCCTTCCGCTCTACCCCGTCCAGGGGGTAGTAGAAGAAGCCGGGGACCACCCCGTCCCGATGGAGGCGGTCCATGCAGCGGTCGTCCTGCTGGAAATAGCCGTTGAGGAGGGGACGCAGCAGGTGACCCCCACATACACGTCCGCCCGCAGGGGCCAGTCCTCCTGCTCGGAGGGCTTGCCCTCATAGGCGGTGTACCGCTGGCCGGCCAGCTCCGGGTCATTGGCCTGGGGCCAGCCCTCCGGGTCCACCTCCGCGGCTACATAATCGGCCAGCTTGTCCAGGGTCATGGACGGGCCGTCCGCCGGGGCCTTCAAAATGTCCAGATAGTCCACATACCGCATGGCAGCCAGCTCCCCCAGGGACTGGTCCAGGAGAATGTAGATGATGTTGTATACCTGGTTCTGGTCCTCCCGCCACAGAGGGGCCAGCTTTTCGCAGTACATCCGCAAGCCCACGCCGCTGTCGGGAGTTTTTCCGCCCAGACCTGAACATCCGCCTCGGTGATGTCCTGTCCGTTCATCCGCAGGCCGAAGCCCCGGGCCCGGGTGCGGCCCACCAGGATATTCCACCTGTCCAGCAGCTCCCTGGGGCGTGCTTTTGGAAGTAGGCCAGCTGAAACAGCCGGGTCCGGTCCCCCTCGGGGACCAGGATCAGCTCGTACTTCTCCCCGTTGTGGCCCAGCTCGAAGGCGGGGTTTGAGAAGGCGGGGGCCAGCAGTTCACTGCACAGGTCCACCAGCTCCCGGCCAACTGCCTCCCGGTCCTCCTGGTCCATCAGAGCCCGCAGCTCTCCCTCCCCCGCCAGGAAGGCGGTCCAAGCCTCCTGGGTCCGTGCCCGGAAGGGCCTCACATTCAGGGGCAGGGTCAGGCCCTGCTGGCAGCGGTCGATGAACTCCAGGGTGTCCTCGTCGCCGGGACGGCCCTTCAGGGCTTTTCGAAGTAAGGCAGGGCCAGGCTCTCCTGGTTCAGGTAGTAGTAGGCGTAGGCCACCCGGAAATTCCAGGTGTGGGCCGCGTCCGGGTCCTCCTTCACCGCCGCCTCCAGCTGGTCCTCCAGGGGGAGGAGCAGGTCCAGAGCCCGCTGATACAGAGGTCGGTCCTCCGGCGGCATCACGTCGATGGCCAGGTTGTTGTAGGCCCGGGCCAGGGCGCTGATGAGGGTGAAATTCAGCTCCCCCTCCGGCAGGGCCTCAATGGCGTCGATGATCTCCTGGTACTTGTCCTCCTCGTTCCACCGCTCCAGGCGGGGCAATAAATCGTTCATGTTGCAGATCCTTTCTTTGCTGATGTAGGGCGCGAGAAGGTGAATTGGCCGAAGGCAAGAGATACTGGCCTGGGCCACGACCTCGGCGCGCCGGGATGTATCTTGAAGCGGCGTGCCCAGTGGTCACGCCCTACACACAGACCCTATTCTATCAGAACCCGATTTTCAGGGACATC
>LJKK01000108.1 GCA_001421185.1 Methanomassiliicoccales archaeon RumEn M1 | reverse complement strand
TTCACCCGGTCGGACATGCCGATCAGCTCGCTCATTTCAGAGGAGATCATGATGATGCTCTTGCCCTGCTTAGCCAGCGCGGCGATGATGCAGTAGATCTCATACTTCGCGCCCACGCGATGCCGCGGGTGGGGCTCGTCCAGGATAAACCGTCCGGGTCGTTAGCCAGCCAGCGGCTGATGAGCACCTTTTGCTGGTTGCCGCCGGACAGGGACTGGATCTGTGTCTTGGAGGAGGGGGTCTTGATGGACAGCTTGGCGACATTGTCCTGAACCAGCTGCTCGATCTTGCCGTCGTCCAGCATGATGCCCCCGATGAGGTATTGGTTCAGCGAGGCGATGGACACGTTGTCCGCGATGGACAGCACGCCCAGAATACCGGTGGCACGGCGGTCTTCGGTGAGCATGGCGATGCCGTTGTTGATGGCGTCCTTGGGCTGGTTGATCTTCAGCTCCTTGCCCTTATAGGTGATCTTGCCCGCCGTGTGGCTGCGCAGGCCGAACAGGCCCTCCATCAGCTCGGTGCGCTGGGCCCCCACCAGACCGGCCACGCCCAGAATCTCGCCCTTGCGGACGTGAAGGTGGCGTGACGGAAGCTCTTGGGGTTGATAGAGGTGAAGTCCTCCACCTCGAAGACCACGTCGCCGGGGACGTTCTCCCGCTTGGGGAACAGGTTGCTCAGCTCCCGGCCCACCATCTTGGTGATGATGAAGTCGGTGGTGAGGCCCTTGGCGTCCCAGGTGCCGATGTACTGGCCGTCCCGCATGATGGTGACCTCGTCGCTGATGCGGAGGATCTCGTCCATCTTGTGGGAGATGTAGACGATGGAGACGCCCTTCTCCCGCAGCTCGTTGACGATGGTGAACAGGGCTTCTACCTCGGCGGCGGTGAGGGAGGAGGTGGGCTCGTCCAGGATAAGTACCTTACAGTCGGCGGACACCGCCTTGGCGATCTCCACCAGCTGCATCTGAGACACGCTGAGGGAGCCCAGCTTGGCCCTGGGGTCGTAGTCCAAGTGGACCTCCTTCAAAACCTTGGCCGCGTCGGCGTACATCTTCTCGTGGTCGATGGTGACAATGGGGCCCAGGCGCTTGGTGGGGTAGCGGCCCACATAGATGTTTTCCCCGATGCTCCGCTCGGGGATGGGCTGGAGCTCCTGGTGCACCATGGCAATGCCCCGGTTCAGGGCGTCCAGGGGGCCCTTGATCTGGACCTTCTGGCCGTCATAGATTACCTCGCCCTCGTCCATGTGATAAATGCCGAACATGCACTTCATCAGGGTGGACTTGCCCGCGCCGTTCTCTCCCATCAGGGCGTGGACTGTGCCGGGGCGGAGCTTGAGCTGGGCGTGATCCAGGGCCTTGACGCCGGGGAAGGTCTTGACCACGCCGCTCATTTCCAAACGATATTCAGACATGAAAATTTCCCCTTTTCTCCTTACTTGCGGGGCCCGTCAGGCGGCTGAGGGCCCC
>LJKK01000144.1 GCA_001421185.1 Methanomassiliicoccales archaeon RumEn M1 | reverse complement strand
ACCACTCCAAACCTGGGCAACCCGGTGGCCATCGTCCTGGAACAGCTGCGGGAAATCTACCGGTTGTGCGGAGACAGGATTCAGATTAAGGGCGCGGCCGTCACCGGCTACGGCGAGGACCTGATCAAGAACGCCTTCTCCTGCGGACCTGGGGCTGGTGGAAACCATGGCCCACTACAAGGCCGCCGCCCACTTCCAGCCCGACGTGGACTTCATCATTGACATCGGCGGTCAGGACATGAAGTGCTTCAAGATTCGCAACGGGGCGGTGGACTCCATCATGCTCAACGAGGCCTGCTCCTCCGGCTGCGGCTCCTTTATCGAGACCTTCGCCAAGGCCCTGGGCTACAGCATCGCCGACTTCGCACGCCTGGGCCTGTTCACCCAGAAGCCGGTGAATCTGGGCTCCCGGTGCACCGTGTTTATGAACTCCTCCGTAAAACAGGCCCAGAAGGACGGGGCCAGCGTGGAGGATATCTCCGCCGGACTGTCCACCTCCATCGTGAAAAACGCCATTTACAAGGTCATCCGAGCCGCTTCCGCCGATGATCTGGGGAAGCACATCGTGGTTCAGGGGGCACCTTCCTCAACGACGCGGTGCTCCGGGCCCTTTGAGCAGGAGCTGGGCCGGGAGGTCACCCGCCCGGTGATCTCCGGCATTATGGGGCTTTTGGAGCCGCCTTAGCCGCCCGGGACCTGGGGCTGGAGCGGTCCGCTCTCCTCAGCGCCAAGTCCCTGGAGCACTTCACCCACACCGCCAAGCCCGCCACCTGCGGGCTGTGTACCAACCACTGCTCCCTGACTGTGAACTCCTTCGACGGCGGGCGGCGGTTCGTGTCGGGCAACCGGTGCTCCCGGCCCCTGGGGGAGGAGCCCAGCCGCCTGCCCGACCTGATGCGGTATAAGTACGCCAAGCTCCGGGCCCTCCAGGGCAGAGGGGAGGGGACGGCTCCCGGGGAAAATTGGCATCCCCTTCGGGCTGAATATGTATGAGAACCTGCCCTTCTGGTTCGAGCTGTTCACCCAGCTCAACTTTGAGGTGGTCCTGTCCCCCGAGTCCTCCCGGAAGCTCTACTTAAAGGGCCAGCGCACCATCCCGTCGGATACGGTGTGCTACCCCGCCAAGCTCCTCCACGGCCATGTGGAGGGCCCTGGCAGAGGCGGGGTGGACGCCATCTTTACCCCTGTATGCCCTACAACTTCGACGAGGGAGCGGGGACAACAACTACAACTGTCCCGTGGTGGCCTACTACCCCGAGCTGCTGGCGGCAAACGTCCCCGATTTGAAGCGGACCCGGTACCTCTACCCCTACTTCGGCCTCCACCGCCCCAAGGACATGGAGCGCAAGGCCGGGGAGTGGTTTTCAACGAGTTCCACATCCCCAAGCGTGAGACGGCGGCGGCGGTGAAGGCCGCGTATATCGCCTACAACGCCTATAAAACGACCTGCGGAACACCGGCCGGACCTACATCGACCGCGCCC
>LJKK01000019.1 GCA_001421185.1 Methanomassiliicoccales archaeon RumEn M1 | reverse complement strand
GTGGAGGAACGGCTGTCTCAGGCGGTGGAGGAGGCCCGAAAGGGGGCCTTTCCCCTGGAGGAGCTCCACGAGATGCTTGACTTATTATATAAAGGTGAGGAGCTATGACAAATTGTATTGAAATCAAGGGGCTGTGCAAATCCTACGGGGACTTCGCCCTGAAGAATATCGACCTGACCCTGCCTGGCGGCTCCATCCTGGGGCTGATCGGGGAGAACGGCGCGGGCAAGACTACCACCATCAAGTGCATTCTAAACCTGATCCACCGGGACGCGGGGGAGATCAGCCTGTTGGGCTATGACAATGTGAGAGAAGAGCAGCTGGCCAAGCAGGACATCGGGCTGGTGCTGGACGGGTGCTTCTTCCACGACACCCTCCGCCCCCTGGACGTGGGAAAAATTCTGGCCCCCGCCTACAGAGAGTGGGACCAGAAGCTGTTTCGGGACTACCTGGGCAAATTCGGTCTGCCGGAAAAGAAACTCATCAAGGAGTTCTCCCGGGGCATGAAGATGAAGCTGTCCCTGTCCGCCGCCCTGGCCCACCACCCTAAGCTGCTCATTCTGGACGAGGCCACCGCCGGGCTGGACCCGGTGGTCCGGGACGAGATTTTAGACGAGTTCCTGGGTCTCATCCAGGACGAGGACCACGCCATTTGATGTCCAGCCACATCATCTCCGACCTGGAGAAGGTGGCCGACTACATCGCCTACATCCACCAGGGGGAAGTAGTGCTGTCCGACGCCAAGGACAACATCCTGGACTCCTACGGCCGGGTGGGCTGCACCGCCGCTCAGCTGGAATCCATTGACCCCAGGGACGTGCTCCGCACCCGGCGGGGGACCTTCGGCTGTGAGGCCCTGGTGAAGGATCGCTCCGCCTTCGCCCGGAAGTATCCCATGCTGCTGGTGGAGCGGACCACGCTGGAGGACATTATGCTCTTTGTGGGGAAAGGAGAAGACAAATGACCGGTTTGATTATGAAGGATATCCTCGTGATGCGCAAGACCTTGACGTCCTATCTGTTTATCATGGTGCTCTATGCCGTGATGGCCTTGCTGGATATTTTTAATTTCGGCTTTATTATCACGTTTGTTCAAGTGATGCTCATGGTGCTGCCCATTACCGCCTTCGCTTACGACGAACAGGCCAAGTGGGACCGGTACGCAATGTCCCTCCCCCTGGGACGGAGCAAGGTGGTGGGGGCCCGGATCTCTTTGTGCTGGTTCTGGCCCTGTGTACCTTCTCCTTAGCCCTGTTTGGCATCGCAATCATTTATCTGCTCCAACAGGAGGACCTGGTGGAAATGCTGCTTACTCTGATGGTATCCGCCAGCATTGGCCTGCTGGTGCCCGCTATAATCCTCCCCCTGAACTACAAGCTGGGAGCGGAGCGGGCCCGGCCCTATCTGTACACTGTGATCTTTATCCCCGTCATCGTCGTCGTCCTGCTGTCCAAGCTGGATCTCCTCGACCTGTCCGCCCTGAATGCTCTGG
>LJKK01000117.1 GCA_001421185.1 Methanomassiliicoccales archaeon RumEn M1 | reverse complement strand
GGCTGATGCCATAACCAAACTGCTTGTAAACATAGCTGGTGAAGCCGGAGCAGTCAAAGCCCTTGGGAGAGCTGCCGCCATAGACATAGGGGGTAGCCCCACGAACTGGAGGGCGTAGTTGGCAATATCCTGGCCCGCGCCGGAGCCCTGGGGAGCGGGCACGGAAGAGGTAGTGCTCTTATTGCTCTGGCTGTCGGAGGAGGAGCTGCCTGATGCTTGGACTCAGAGGCCTTCTTCTCCTGGGCCTTGGCCTCGTCGGCGCTGGACTGGACCACATAGTCAGCGGAGATATAACCCTCGCCGATCTTGTACCAGCCGTCCGTCATGCCGTTGACCTCAATGATCTTGCCGGCGGCGACGGTGCCCACCTTCTCGCTCTTGGTGTCGGGCTCGGAGCGGATGTTCAGGGGACCCTCCTCCACCTTGACGTAGGCGGCGGAGCCTTCCGGTCGGGGTCGTCACAGGGGACGACATACTCCGCGGCGATGTAGCCTTCCTCAGTCTGATACCACGCGATCTCGTCGTCGCTCTTGGCTTCAATCAGCTTCAGAATCTTGACCACCTTGCCGTTGCCCAGAGAGCCGACCTTCTTGCTGTCAGTGGTGGGCTTCTCCCGGATGTTCAAGGGGCCGTCGGCGACCTGAACATAGGTGCTGTCATCCTTGATGGTGACGTAATCGCTGGCGATAAAGCCCGTCTTCCCGTTGTAGCTTACCTTGTACCAGTCGGTCAGCGTGTCCGTAATCTCCACCTTGGTCCCGTTGGACAGGCTCTTCAGAACGGTGCTGCTGGTGCTGGCCTCCTCGCGCAGGCGCACGCCGTTGTCATTGACGGTTCCGGTGAGCGCGAACGCGGGGGTGGTAATCATGGTGCCGACCAAAGAACGGCGGCGGTCAGACGGGCTGCGGTATGTTTCATGAGTACGTCCTCCTTATCTCTGTATCCTCTTGTGTACGGTTTGACTTACTTGCCGGACAGCGCCCGGTCCAGCCAGACGGAGGCCACGTCCATCGCGGCGTAGAGGCTGTCCTTCTCGCTCTTCTTCACCACCCGGTCCCGGCTTTTCAGGTCGGGGTCGGTGAGCTGAAGCTGAACAGACACCTTATCCGCCACGGGCATGTCGCCCACAGTCTTGGTGGAGAGGACCTGAAGCATAATGATATACTTCTCAGCCATGGTACCGTAGTAGATCAGGCTGTCCTTCCGACGGAGGGGATGTCCCTTATAGGTAAGCGGTAATTTCTCATTGGCCATAGCTGTGTCTCCTAAAAGCAAATTTGATTTTCAAACTGTAACCGAATTGTAACATATTTGTTACCTCTTGTCAAACCTTTTCCGCATTTTTCTCTAAGAAATTTTTTCCTGCCTAAATCGTGGCAAAAACCGCTTTTCCCGAAGGATTTAAAAAGAAACCACGGTCACAGTTCAGCTCTGTATCGAGGCAAAGCGCATTTTCCCCTTTCCCCCGGAGAAAAAAGGTTACAGGTTGTAACAAA
>LJKK01000099.1 GCA_001421185.1 Methanomassiliicoccales archaeon RumEn M1 | reverse complement strand
CCAGCCTGCACGCCGCCGACGAGCGTCCGCGCACCGGAGCGTTCGCCCTGTACGCTCTCCTGGACCTTGACGGCCGTCTTGCCCAGGTCAGGTGCCAGGTGCCCGACGGCCCGCTGCCATCGCTGGTCCCCCGGGTCCACTCGGCCAATTGGTACGAGAGGGAGGTGCAGGACATGTTCGGGCTGATGTTCCAGGGTCATCCTGACCCCCGCCCGCTGGTGCTGTACGACGACTGGCCCGAGGGCATGTATCCGCTCCGCAAGGACTTCGACCCCTCGGTCACGGTGCCTCGAACACCTCGAGAGTATCGTTACCGCCGCATGGAGGGCGAGGGGGTGTACGAGATCCCGGTGGGGCCGGTGCACGCCGGCGTGATCGAGCCAGGCCATTTCCGCTTCTCGGTGGCCGGGGAGCCCATCATGGCCCTGGAGGTCCGCCTGGGATACGTGCACCGGGGGGTGGAGAAGCTCTCCGAGAGCACGCCGTACCGGAAGGGCGTGTTCCTGGCCGAGAGGATCTCCGGGGACAGCTCGGTGGCCCACTCCACCGCCTACTGCCAGGCGGTGGAGCGGCTTTCCGGGACGGAGGTCCCGGAGAGGGCGGAGCACATCCGCACCGTGCTGCTGGAGATGGAACGGCTGTACACCCACCTGGGGGACATATCGGGCATAGCGCTCGACACCGCCTTCGCGGTGCCGGCCGCCGACGGCTATGTGCTCAGGGAGAGGGTGATGGAACTGAACGAAGAGCTGACCGGCTCCCGCCTGCTGCGCTCCGTCAACACCATAGGGGGAGTCAACAAGGACATCGACCGGCAGGAGGCGGCCAAGCTGCTCGCCTGGCTGGTCGACGTGCGGCAGCGGTTCGAGCGGCTGACGGCCACCATGCTCTCCTCCACCTCCATGATGGACCGCGTCGAGGGGACCGGGGTGTTGAGCAGGGAGCGAGCCATGCAGCTGGGCTGCGTGGGGCCGGTGGCCAGGGCGAGCGGGATCGACATGGACGTGAGGAGGGACCACCCGTATGCGGCGTACCGCAACATGTCGTTCCGGGCGCCGGTCCAGGGATCGGGAGACGTGGACGCCCGGACCAGGGTGCGGATGGACGAGGTGAAGGAATCGTTCGCCATCATCGAACAGGCCCTGGACGGCCTGCCCGGGGGCCCCATCCGCGCCGACGTTAAGGAGATACCGGCGGGAGAGACGGCGTTCAGCCTGGTGGAGGCGCCCCGCGGCGAGCTCCTGCACTGGATCATGAGCGGGGAGGACCGACCGTTCCGCCACAAGGTGCGGGACCCCAGCTTCTGCAACTGGCTGGGCATGGAGTTCGCGGTGCGCGGGAACATCGTGCCCGACTTCCCGCTGATCAACAAGAGCTTCAGCCTGTCATACGCCGGTAACGATCTGTGAGGAAGGAAATGCGTGTACTGCTGAGACGGTTGTTTGGAAAAGGTTCGAGGACGGTCCCATACCCTAGCGAGGGGACCGCGCCGCCCGCCGCCTTCCGGGGGCGTCCGGTGGCGGACCTG
>LJKK01000060.1 GCA_001421185.1 Methanomassiliicoccales archaeon RumEn M1 | reverse complement strand
TCTAGAGGTCGATTGGAAGTCCAGTCCCACGCTCCGGCCGGTTTTCCGGTTGAACAGGGAGACGTTCCCGGAGCGGAGCATGCTGAAGATCAGGGTGTCCATCTCGGCGAAGTCGGCGTACCGCAGGGGGATTTTTCCGCTCTCCTCCAGCATGGGCCTCCGGCCGTCGTGGCGGATGATCCCCGGCGGGGTCAGCAGATGGCTGTCCGCCCGCTCGGCCTCGTCAAAGAGGAGCTCGTAGTCCTCAAATTCTCCCCTCGGGGATGCGGATGGCGGGGTGGGCCCCGACGCAGAAGGGCATGGGGGAGGCTCCAGGGTTCTCCACCTCGAAGGTGGTGGAAAAGCCGTCCTCCAGCAGCTGGTGGGTCACCTTAGGGAGAAGGGGAAGGGGTACTGAGCCAGGGTCGTCTCGTCCTCCCGCAGCTCCAGGGTGACGAAGTCCTCCCCCTGGCCCACGGTAGTGAACTCCATCTCCCGGGCGAAGCCGTGGCGGCCCATCTCATAGGTCTTGCCGCCGATATCCACCCTGCCGTCCTTCAAGGCGCCCACAATGGGGAATAGGATGGGGTTCTGACCCGCCCAGAAGGCCGGGTCCCCTCCCAGATATGCTCCTGTCCATCGCCGTCGGTCAGGGAGATCAGCTCTCCGCCCTTGGCGCGGACCTTCGCTTGCAGCTTCCCTCGTTTCAGGTCAAATGTCATGCTTTCGCCGCCCTTTCTATAAAATCTTTGTGCGTAGGGGCGGATATCATCCGCCCGCTAAGCGTGCTGTTGGTTTGTTGGGCGGGCGGGTAATACCCGCCCCGGCTAATCAGAACGCCACCTTTAAGAACAGCGCCACGCAGCACAGGACCACGGCGCAGGGGACGTAGAGATACCGGCCCACGCTGTACCAGAGCTGTCCGGCGGGCTTTTGGCCCCTCTGCTGATCTCGTCCATCAGGTCGTCCCGCTTCATAATCCAGAACCAGGACACCGCGCCCAGGGTGGCCCCGATGGGTATGATATAGATGGACACGATGTCCATCCAGGGGCCCCACTTGAAGATGGCTCCATATTCAGACCAAAGCCCAGGCAGATGACGCACAGCAGGGCCAGGACGATCTTCCGGTCCAGGCGGGGAAGCGGTGAAGGAGGGACTCGCCCACCGCCTCAAACATATTTTGCAGAGAGCTCACCCCGGCGAACACCATGGCGGTGTACAGAATGACGGCGAACAGCCGGCCCAGGGGGATGTCCTGCAAGATGTGGGGCAGGGTGACAAAGAGCAGGGAGGGCCCCGAGCCCACGTCCAGCCCGTAGGCGAAGCAGGCGGGGATGATGACCAGGGCGGCCACCAGGGCGGCGATGGTGTCGAAGAGGGCGGTGCGCTTGGCCAGGGAGACCACGTCCTCCTCCGGGGACAGGTAGGCCCCGTAGACGATCATGCCGCTGCCGGTGATGGACAGGGAGAAAACGCCTGTCCCATGGCCCAGATCCACACCATGGGGTTGAGCAGGTCGGCCCACCGGGGGGGTGAACATATACTTATAGCCCTCAATGGCCCCGGGCAGGAAGGCCACCC
>LJKK01000148.1 GCA_001421185.1 Methanomassiliicoccales archaeon RumEn M1 | reverse complement strand
AAAACCTGCTGGCCGAGGAGGACGAGGAGCTGGCCGCTCAGCTCGCCTCTATCTTCAAGGAGTACAGCGTCACCCTGTCGGCGGACAAGAACGGAAAAATGACCTCCGACATGGCCCTCCGCCTGGACATGGACGCCCTGGCCGCCCTCATTTCCCAGGGAGGGTTGGGCTCCGATCCCCTCTCCGCCGCTCTCATCTCCTGGATGACCAATCTGTTCGACTTCCGGGTGGAATCCCACGCCTCCGGCACCGCGGACAAGAGCTCCAGCTCCTACTCCTTCCATTGGAAGAACCAGTTTAAGCTGGAGATGTCCGGGACCTCCGCCCGCCAGAAGACCAGCGACACCCCCAAGTCCGCCCCGCCCGAGGGCGCGGAGATTGTAGACTTCTTTGACCCAAACGGCTCCCCCGCTCCGGGGCGGGGAGGCCCTATGACGAAATGAGTAAGGATGGATACCGATGCCGAAGAAAAAGACGCCAAATGAGAACAACGCCCGAAAGACGGACCCCAACGTGATGGGCCTGCGGGCGGAGGTGCTGGAGCAACCCATCACCCGGACCCTGGAGATCAACTATATGCCTACGCCATGTCGGTCATCATCTCCCGGGCCATCCCTGAGATCGACGGCTTCAAGCCCTCCCACCGCAAGCTGCTGTACACCATGTATCAGATGAAGCTGCTGGGGGGCGGGCGCACCAAAAGCGCCAACATCGTGGGCCAGACCATGAAGCTCAACCCCCACGGCGACCAGGCCATCTATGACACCATGGTCCGCCTGTCCCGGGGCTACGGGGCCCTGCTCCACCCCCTGGTGGACTCCAAGGGCAACTTCGGCAAGGTGTACTCTCGGGACATGGCCTGGGCGGCCAGCCGGTACACCGAGGCCCGGCTGGACCCCATCTGCGCCGAGCTCTTCCGGGACATCGACCAGGACACCGTCGATTTCGTGGACAACTACGACGGCAAGCTGAAGGAGCCCTCCCTGCTGCCCACCACCTTTCCCAACGTGCTGGTCTCCGCCAACAAGGGCATCGCCGTGGGTATGGCCAGGACCTGTGCGGCTTCAACCTGGGCGAGGTGTGCGACACCACCATCGCCTTTTGAAAACCCGGACCACGACATGATGACCACCCTCAAGGCCCCCGACCTGCCCACCGGCGGCGAGCTGCTCTACGACGGGGCCGCCCTGGCGGACATTTACCGCACCGGCCGGGGCTCCTTCAAGGTCCGGGCCCGGTGGCGGTATGTGAAGGCGGAGAACCTCATCGAGGTCTATGAGATTCCCTACTCCACCACCAGCGAGGCCATCATGGACAAGGTGACCGAGCTGGTCAAGCTGGGCAAGGTGAAGGAGATCGCCGACATGCGGGACGAGACCGACCTGTCCGGCCTGAAGCTGACCATCGACCTGAAGCGGGGGACCGACCCGGAGAAGCTGATGGCCAAGCTCTTCAAGCTCACCCCCCTGCTGGACAGCCAGTCCTGCAACTTCAACATCCTCATCGCCGGAATGCCCCGGGTGATGGGCGTCCGGGAAATTTTAGAGGAGTGGACCGCCTGGCGCATGGAGTCGGTACGCCGGCGGGTATACTTCTCCATGAACA
>LJKK01000153.1 GCA_001421185.1 Methanomassiliicoccales archaeon RumEn M1 | reverse complement strand
GGACGCCCTTGGCTCGCCGGTGGTTTTTCCATAGTATTCCAACTGAGTCTTCATCCGGTCCATAACGCCGTCAGTTTTGGTGAACAGGTCGGCCACCCGGTCGGGGTCGCTCTCCAGCATGGAGCGCAGCTTGGCCTCGTCCAGCTGGATGGCCTGCGTGCCCTCGTTGAGGGAGAAGCCGATGCTGATGCCCATATCCTTCAGAGTGTCTACATCCTCCCTGTTGGAGAAGGAGAAGGCCTGATTCATCTTGGTATACAGGCTGGACAGGTTCCGGTCGCCGAAGAGGATGCCCTGCTTGGCCTTCTCCTCATAGCGCTCGATGGCGCTCTCGGACATGCCCTCCCGCTCCTCGTCGGTGAGCGGCTCATAGTTGGCGAAGGAACCGCCGGACTTCCGATAGGGCATGGTGGAGTAGGCGGACTTAATCTCCGACATCATGGCGTTGTAGTCCTCTACCATACCCTTGATGGCGTCCACGATCTTGTCAGTGTCGGTCTGGTTCTGGAAGGTGACCTTGTTCTTATAAACCGGATTGCCGGCGGCGTCCAGGTTCTGGGTCCCGTCCTTGTTGTAGGAGCCGTCAAACTCCTCCTTCATGGTGAAGGACAGCCCGTCGATGCTCACATTGTTGGAGCTGCGGGTCATGTTCAGGGTCTCGCCGTTGACCGTGACGGTAAACTTGGGTCCTGACCGGGGGTATAGGCGATCTTGGGGGCGTTCTCCTTGTCAAATTCCACACTGTCGCCATCGTGATCGTTGATCTTCAGCTCCAGCGCCGCGCCGCTCTTCTTGTCCTTCGCCTCAATCTGGCCCGTATACTTGTTATAGGCAAAGGAATGATTCATCCCCATGGGAGAATCGTTCAGCTCATCGACGATCTCCTGAATCGTTGTATCCTTCGTGATGTTGAATCTGAGTTCACGCCCAGGAACCGAGAAGGAGAACTCAAATTTTCGCCCTCCGGCATCTCCTTCAGCCATTCCACACCATAGCCCTCAGCAAAGCTGCTGCCGCTCTTATCGGGGATTTCGGTGGAACCAAAGATGGCCTGAGCTAAGCCCTCGCCCATATCGATCTTGCTGTCGGCGCCGGTCTCCTTGGCGGTGAAGGTGAAGTTCTGGGTGGCCTGGGAGTAGGAGACCTGCACGCCGGCCTCCTTGTTGGAATTGATGTCGGCCATAATATCGGACAGCTTGGTGTCCTCGGTGTAGGTGCCGATCTTCACGCCGTTCAGGGTGAAGTCATACTGTTTCTTACCCTTGTCATCCAGAACAAATTTGCCCTTGCTGTCCTTGACGGCCATATCGTCTGTCAGCTTGCTGGTTCCATCGCTGTTTTTCATCAGGTCGCCCAAGGTCTTGCTAGTGTTCAGGTAGGAGGTGGCGGTGTTTCCGATGCCCAGGGCCTCGCCCACGCCGGTGTTGATGACCAGGTCAGAGCCCTCGTTCTTCACCTTGAACTCCAGCTGAAGCGCTCCGTCCGTCCCCTTATTCTCTACCGTCACCTTATCGCCGAAGGCCTTCTTGACCTCGTCCTGAAGGGCTTCGGTGTACTTGTTGGCAAATTCCTCCTCAGCCACTTCGTCACCGTTGAGGTAGTACTTCCCTTTGCTGATGCGCACATCGGGCATAGTGATGGTCTTGGTGGAGCCGTCCAGGCTGATGTTCATGCCCAGCTTCACGCCGCTCTCGCTTG
>LJKK01000067.1 GCA_001421185.1 Methanomassiliicoccales archaeon RumEn M1 | reverse complement strand
TGGTGATCTCCACCCTTCTGGCTTCATCCTGGCCCTCATCCTGAACAACGAGTTCAAGGGCCGGAAAATCGCCCGGGCCATCGTGGTCTTCCCCTGGGCCACCACCCTGGTCATCCAGGCCAGCGCCTGGAAGTTCATTGTAAACACCGACTACGGCACCCTGAACGCTCTGCTGATGAAGCTGAAGATCATCAGCGCTCCCATGAACTGGACCTCCACCCCCGCCGCATGGTTTGCCTGGGAGATCGCCTGCGGTATCTTCGTCACCATCCCCTTTGTCTGCTTCTGCGTGCTGTCCGGCTTGCAAAGCATTGACACGTCCTACTACGAGGCCGCCACGGTGGACGGGGCGGGCTACTTCCAAAGCTGTTCAACATCACCCTGCCCCTGGTCAAGTCCTCCCTGACGGTGTCCACCGTGCTGAACATCATCTACGTGTTCAACTCCTTCCCCATCATCTGGACCATGACCAAGGGCGACCCCGCCAACCGCACCGACACCCTGGTAACCTATCTATATAAGCTGGCCTTCTACAACGGCAAGCAGGGCGAGGCCTCCGCCGTATCGGTGATCGGCTTTATCATTCTGCTGTGCTGCGCCAGCGTCTACATGGTCTACACCCTGCGGAAAGGAGATGAGGAGCTGTGACCCAAACCGCCAAGAAGCCTGTCTCCATGAAGAAGACAATCCTGCGTCTGCTGCTCTACTTCGTGGTGCTGGATGTATGCGTCATCACCCTGTACCCCTACTTCGCCATGCTGTGTACCGCTCTGAAGAGCCGGGAGGAGATCTTCTCCGCCGCCGGTACTGTTCTGCCGGTCACCGCCCTGTGGTCCAACTTCATCGACATCTGGAGCCGGGCCCCATGGCCAAATACATGCTCAACTCCATCCTGATCGCCGGCGGCTCCACCATCATCGCCATGCTGTGCGGCATCCCCGCCGCCTACGCCCTATCCCGGATGAAGTTCAAGGGCCAGACCGCCTTTTGGGCTTTGTGATTGTCTCTCAGATGTTCGCCCCGGTGGTGCTGCTCATCGGCATCTATCAGTCATGCAGGTCCTGCACCTGACGGACAGCATCCTGGGCCTGGTCTTCGTCAACGCCGCCTTAATCAGGCCTTCACCATCTGGCTGCTCCGGGGCACCTTTATGGGCATCTCGGCGGATATGGAGCAAGCCGCCACCATTGACGGCTGCAACCGCATCCAGTCCATGATGAAGGTCCTCCTCCCTGTGGCCGCACCCGGCATCGTCACCACGCTGATCTTCATTTTCATCAACGCCTGGAACGAGTACACCGTGGCCCTGTGCCTCATCTCCACCGACACCCTCAAGCCCCTCACCGTGGGTATCAACACCTTCAACGGCTACAACATCATTGAGTGGCAGTACCTCTTCGCCGCCTCCATCTTCGCCATCATCCCGGTGGTCATCCTCTTTATGGGCATCGAGAAGAACCTGGTCAGCGGTCTGCCTCCGGCGGCGTAAAGGGCTGACGACCCAAATTCAGTCTTGCATATCCCCCGCATATGATATAAAATAGAACCGCAAAACTGCTAAAGGAGTAATGCTGTATGAAAATCTTCCGTGAAAAGGATTATGACGCCATGAGCCGCCGCGCGGCCACCGTGATCGCCGGCGAGATCGTTCACAACCCCGCCTGCCTGCTGGGCCTGGCCACCGGCTCCACCCCCGAGGGGCCTATAAGTACCTGGTGGACTGGTATAAGCAGGGCCTGCTCAGCTTCCAGAACGTGCGCTCCGTCAACCTGGACGAGTATGTGGGCCTGGCTCCCGACCACGACCAGAGC
>LJKK01000068.1 GCA_001421185.1 Methanomassiliicoccales archaeon RumEn M1 | reverse complement strand
CGATCAGCTCCTTAGCCAGCTCCACCGACATGACGTTCATGAACTCACTGTCCAGCACGCCCTCAATGGTCAGGTTGAAGCGGACCACCACCACCGGGCCGTGGGTGACGGGGAAGTGCTCCTCCTTCATCTTGTCCAGGTCGGTCAGCTCAAAGGACTCAGGGGTAGAAATGTTTACCATCCGGCCCAGCAGGTCGGACAGGGCGGTGGCGGAGGAGCCCATCATCTGGTTCATAACCTCACACACCGCGCTGATAGACAGGTCGTTGAGCTCAAATTCCTCGTCGGGCGTCTCGGTCATCAGCAGGATATCTGTGATGGCCCGCACGTCGCTGCGCTTGAGCAACATGATGTTGCTGCCCTCCAGGCCGCAGACATACTTGATCTCAACGCCTACCGCCGGTTCGATCCTGCCCAGGGAAAATCCTCCGCGTTGATCACGCTCACCCGTGGGGTTGTAATATCCACACGATGGTCCAGCATGTTGGATGCCGCAGTGGCGGAGGAGCCCAAGCTGATGTTCATAATCTCCCCGATGGCGTCTATTTCCATCGGGCTAAAATAATGTCTTCCATTCAGTCTCGCTCCTTCATCAGGACTTGTAATAGGTCTCGCCGATTTTCACGGCCACTTGCTTGTTGCTGGTGCCCATCCGCCCATCGAACCACCGGCGTCCGCCGATATTCAGGAAGACGGGTGAGTCTTTGGGACGCTTGATATCCACCACATCACCCACGTTCAGGTGATAGAGGTCGCTGAGCAAAATTCGGGTCCTGGCCAGCTCGGCCACAATCTCCAGCTCGGACTCCCGCAGGTGCCGAAGATCTCCTCGGACTTATCCTCCCGTGGTGCGGCGGCTGGTGCTCTTGCTGATCTCGCTGAAGATGTTGGTCAGCATCTCGCCGGGCAGGCACAGGCTCATCCGGCCTGTGCAGTTGGGGAACTTGATATTGATGCCCACAATCACCACCGTCTCGTTCGTAGCCGATGAGCTGGACCAGGGTGGGGTTCACCTCGGTCCGGATGTAGGAAAACTGGACGGTGATGTAGTTCTCCCAGCTGTTGCCCATAATGGGAATCAGGTCCTTAATCAGGTCCTCATACATATTCAATTCCAGGTCCGTCATGTTGTACTCGCTGGACAAGTTGGGGTCCGGTTCGCCCTCGCCGCCCATCATGCGGTCCAGCATGGACAGCACCACAGGGGTGTCCATATGGACCAGGATGGGGTCCTCGCCCTGAAGCTTTTCCAGGTCGATGCGGGCCAGGGCCACCACATCGCTCTCTGTCAGCGCGTTGCCAAACTCATAATACCGCTGTTCCTCCACGCTGTCCACCTCGATTTCGCAGGTGGCGTGGAGAAGCGCGTTGATTCTGGAGTTGATGACCCGGGCGTAGCTCTCAAAATGCTGTTGAGCATTTTTAGCCGGTCCTTGGTAAACTTGCGCGGGCTGTAGAAATCGTACTTGCGATACTTTTGCTCGCTTGATTTCTCCGCCGGCTTGTCTACATCCAGTTCACCGCTTCTGGCCGCGTTCAACAGGGCGTCTATCTGACTTTGTGATAAGACTTCAGCCATATTGTTCCCTCATTTAACTGCTTAACCTGCCCGCTCAGAGACGGACGGAGCCGCGTTTCAGTCAGGCACCTCGATACTGCCTGTACTTTGCAGCATGGTCTCATAATACTCGTAGTTGCCGGACAGCTCGCTGTCCAGGTCCTTGCCGGTAATGACCATCTCCACACGCCGGTTTCTCGCCTTTCCCTCGGCGGTGCTGTTATCGGCCACAGGCCGCCACTCGCCCAATCCCTTGGGGACCAGACGACCGGGGTTGAGCCGGTCATAGGGGATGTTCTTCTGGAGATAGATCACCACC
>LJKK01000026.1 GCA_001421185.1 Methanomassiliicoccales archaeon RumEn M1 | reverse complement strand
ATCTGGGGCTTCGGCATTTTCGACAACGGCGACCAGGCCCGCATCGACGCCTCCAAGCAGTTCATCAAGTTCATGTGCGACTCCGCCCACACTGTGGATGCCGTGAAGACCGCCAACTACTTCGCCGTCCGCACTGCCGCCGAGGGCACCGACCTGTCCAGCATCTGGGCCGACAACCCCATCATGGCCGAGTACACCAAGCTGATGCCTTACCTGGGCGACTACTACCAGGTCACCACCGGCTGGGCCGCCGCTCGTACCGAGTGGTGGAACATGCTCCAGGAGGTCGGCACCGGCGCTGACGTTGCCACCGTGCTGGAGGCCCACGAGGCCGCCGCCAACTCAGCCGCGGGCTGATTTCGGAACCTAACATAATAAGGGCTTCGCGCGCCCCCTCTCCGCTTCCGCGCGGGGAGGGGGCGGTCTAGTTTTCCAGTAATTGAGAGATTTGAGAGAGAGGGGTGTCTACCTTGGCAAAATCGTCGGCGCCTATGAGCCGGGCGCTCCAGCGGCGGGAGGACGTGGCGGGCTACCTGTTCATGCTTCCCAGCCTGATCTTCTTGTGGGTTCGTCATCATCCCCATGTTCATCTGTATCTTCACCAGCCTGACGGCCAGCAACATGAACGACACCACCATGTTCGGCCAGTTTGTGGGACTGAAAAACTTCGCCAAGCTCTTTGAGGACAAGGTGTTCCAGAAGGGGCTTGTGAACACCTTCATCATCGTGATTGTCAGCGTGCCCACCGTCTGTGCCTTCTCCCTGTGGGTGGGCTCCGCTATCTATAAGCTGAACAACGTCGCCCTGTCCGCTTTCCGGTGCATCTTCTATCTGCCCGTGGTCACCGGCTCCGTGGCGGTCACCGTGGTGTGGCGCTGGATGTATGACAACTACACCGGTATCCTGAACACGGCCCTGAAGGCGCGGGGCTGATCGAGCAGAATATCAACTGGCTGGGCGACCCCAAGACGGCCCTGGGCTGTATCATTGTGATCCTGTTCACCACCTCCGTGGGCCAGCCCATCGTGCTCTACGTCTCTGCCCTGGGCAACGTGGACACCACCCTTGTCGAGGCCGCCGAGGTAGACGGCGCCACCGATATGCAGGTTTTCTGGCAGGTGAAGTGGCCCCAGATGATGCCTACCACTCTGTACATCCTGGTCATAACCACCATCAACTCCTTCCAGTGCTTCGCCCTGATCCAGCTGCTGACCCAGGGCGGACCCAGCCACGCCACCGATACGGTTGATGTACTACATCTACTACACCGCCTTCAAGCTCACCGAGCAGGCCGGCCACTTCGCTACGCCAACGCCATGGGCGTGGTACTGGCCATCTTCATTGGAATCATGTCCGCCATCCAGTTCCGTCTGGCGAAAGAAAAGTAAGGGGGGAGAAACATGCTGACAGCAAACGAAGCCGCGCGCAAAAAAGCGTACAAAGTTATTTCCGTTATTGTGCTGGTCATTCTGGCATTCCTGTTCCTCTTCCCGCTGTACTGGATTCTCACCGGCGCGTTCAAGCCCGCCGTGGATATCTACAACCCCAAGCCGGTGTGGTGGCCCACGGAGTGGGTCAAGACCAACTTCGACGACCTGTTCAACAAGCGCACCGCCCCCCTGTGGGAACTGGCGGTACCCTTCAGCCAGTTCTTTACCGACGACCACAAGCCGCTGATCTGGTCCACGGGTCCGGTGTTCCCCGCCGCCTTCCGCTGGCTGATTAACACCGTGTTCATGTCGGTGGCGGCGATGCTCCTCACCTGCCTCACCGCCGCGATGGCCGGCTACGCCCTGGCAAAGAAGCGCTTCCGCGGCCGGGCGATCGTCTTCTCCCTCATCGTGTGCGCGATGGCTTTGCCCAAGCAGGTCATTCTCATCCCGCTGCTGAAGGAGATGGCCGGCCTGTATATGTATGA
>LJKK01000074.1 GCA_001421185.1 Methanomassiliicoccales archaeon RumEn M1 | reverse complement strand
CCCGCCGCCGCCCGCACCTGCGGGGACAGGAAGGGAGGCACCCCCAGGCAGGCGGGCTCATCGACGAAGCCGTCCACGATGACCGCCCGAAGCTCCCTGCTCATGAGGTCGCCAAGGTCGCCGCCATATCTAAGATGCTCGGCGCCGCCTTCGTCCTATCATGTCAGGCCCTGCCCACGGCCTCACGGGCGATGCGGTCCGAAGGAGGGCCCTATCCTATCGAATGATGGAGATGACGAGCGGAATTCGTAGGAGAGAAGGATTCTCGCTATGACTATAGCATCATTTCCCTATCATTGTCCCCCAACGGTTAAATAATGAAATCGTAAGTTTCTGGGAGTCCCCGTATAGTGAACATTTGTCCCCGGGGTCGCGGAGTAATGCTCATGAAGCCCGTCGATAAGACATCCGAGGAAGAAATGCTGAAGAAAGCATATGAGCCCGCCAGGCTGGCCATGGTCTACCATCTTCTACGAGGGAAAGATCGAGATCACCGCCAAGTGCCCGGTGCGCAACCTCAACGATTTCGCCATATGGTACACCCCAGGCGTGGCGGAGCCGTGCAAGGACATCCAGAAGAACCCCGAGAGGGTATACGATCACACCAGCAAGGGCAACATGGTGGCCGTCGTATCGGACGGCACCAGGGTGTTGGGGCTGGGAGACATCGGGCCCGAGGCCGGCCTGCCGGTCATGGAGGGAAAGGCGCTCCTGTTCAAGTACCTGGGCGGCGTGGACGCCGTGCCCATCTGCCTGGACACCAAGGACACCGAGGAGATCATCAGGACCGTCAAGATATTGGCCCCGTCATTCGGCGGCATCAACCTGGAGGACATCTCCAATCCCAAGTGCTTCGAGATCCTGGACCGCCTGCGGGCGGAGATGGACATCCCGGTGTGGCACGATGATCAGCAGGGAACGGCCACCATCGTGACGGCCGGCGCGATCAACGCCCACAAGGTCGTGGGAAAGAAGATCTCGGAGTCCAAGGTCGCCATGGTGGGCGCCGGGGCGGCCAACATCGCCATCGCCCGCGTCATGGTGGCGGCAGGGTTCGACATCAAGAACATCGTCATGGTGGACTCCAAGGGAACGCTCCACCGCGGCAGGGACGACATCAAGGGCCACCACGCCGAGAAGTGGTACATGTGCGAGAACTCCAACGCCGAGGGCGTGGTCGGAGGCATCGAGGATGCCATGAGGGGCGCCGACATCGTGGTCGCCGCCTCCCGCCCGGGGCCCGGCGTGATCAAGAAGGAGTGGGTCGCCGGCATGGCCAAGGACGCCATCGTCTTCGCCACCGCCAACCCCATCCCCGAGATCTGGCCCTGGGAGGCCAAGGAGGGCGGGGCCCGGATCATCGCCACCGGCCGCTCCGACTTCCCCAACCAGGTCAACAACTCCCTCGGGTTCCCGGGCATCTTCCGCGGGGCCCTGGACGTCCGCGCCCGGACCATCACCGACGAGATGTGCATCGCCGCGGCCCATGCCATCGCCGCCACCGCCGAGGACCACGGGCTGTCGGAGACCTACATCGTCCCGGACATGGACGATCCCGATGTGTTCATCCGCGAGGCCGTGGCCGTCGGGATGAAGGCCATGGAGACCGGCATCGCCAGGGTTACCATGAGCCGGGAGGAGCTGGAGAACCGCGCCCGGACCGCCATCCAGCGGGCCAGGGGCCAGACCAAGCTGCTCATGGACCAGGGCTACATCCGGAACCCGCCGGAGTGAGCCCAAACCCCCTTCCCCCTTTCCTTTTTATCATTGATCGTTCTGGTGATGGAATGAGGTTCTCCCAAGCGCGCCCGGGCCGGGTCTTCGTGCTGCGGCTGGAGCAGGGCGAGATGGTGCACGAGGTCATCGAGGCCTTCGCCGCCGAACATGGCATCCGGTGCGCGGCGCTCGTCATGGTGGGCGCGGCCGACGA
>LJKK01000025.1 GCA_001421185.1 Methanomassiliicoccales archaeon RumEn M1 | reverse complement strand
GCCCAGAAAAGACGCAAAGAAAGGGCGATGGACGACACCTCCATGCCCCAAATTATGCGGCGGTTAGCCGGAATAGCACCTCGTTCAGCTCTGATACAGCCAGGCCTGCAAATGTTCCTCGTCCATGACCTCCAGCCCCGCCTCGTCCAGCAGCCTGGCGGCGACTCCCCAACCGGGGGTGAGGGTGTGGGTAAAGGTACCGTCGTAGACCTCCCCGCAGCCGCAGGAGGGGGACCGTGCCTTCAAATTGCCACGGTACAGCCGTTCTCCCTGGCGATCTCCACCGCCCGCTCCGCCCCGGCCCGGTAGGCAGCGGTGACATCCTGGCCGTCCTCGGTGACCACCCGGCCGTCGGGCTGGAGCTCCGCAGGGCTCCGGGGGACATCCAGTCCCCCAGCACCTCGGGACAGACGGGAATCAGGTTGTGCCCCGCCCGGTGCAGTTCGAGATCTGACGGTCCAGGCGGCTCTGCCCGTCGTACCGGCAGGGCTCCCCCAAAAGCAGTGGCTGACTAAGATGTTCATGTATGTCCCTCCTACGAAAAGCGGCCCGCCGGTGGGCGGGCCGTCCTTGGTCTGTTCAGTGGGTCAGGTAGTATCTGACCAGGGTCTGGAGCAGCTCGTCCCGGTCCGCCTTGCGGATGAGGGCACGGGCGTTGTTGTGGTTGGTGATATAGGTGGGGTCCTCGGACAGGATATAGCCCACGATCTGATTGATGGGGTTATAGCCTTTCTCCTGCAGGGCCTGATACACCGTGGTCAGGATGGCCTTGATCTCCATGTCCCGCTGGTCACCCAGACTGAACTTCTGGTGTAGTCCATATCTCCCATATTCACACCTCCCAAATTATATATCTGTGACTAGTCTACTCCAAAACTCCGGGGATGTAAAGACCTTTCGGGAAATTTAATAGAAATGAAATAATTTATTTCTCCGTCATGGCCGCCGCCGCCACCTGGAGCAGGGCCGACAGCATAGCCGCCGCAAAGACATACTGCACCCCCCAGGCCTTCCAGATCATACCCATGACGGGGAGGCGATAATAGCCATCACATGGTCCACGCTCAGTCCCACCGACAGGGTCCGGGTGACCTCGCTGGGGTCCAGGGCGATGGAGCGCATCATGTAGGAGTGGACCATGTTGAACTGCTCAAAGAGAACGCAGAGCACATAGGCCCCGTAGACCAGCCAGGTCAGCGGGTCTCTCAGGCCGAAGGTCCCCCTGCCAGCATCCCGGCCAGCCAGCCCATCACCGAGAAGCTGACGGCGATGTACAGCGCCTCCAGCAGCAGCATCTTCTTCACACCCAGCCTGTCCAGCATCCTGCCGATGACAGGGGCCAGCCAGGTCCCCGCCAGGTGGACCACGATGGTGAGCAGGGCCACGGTGTCCGCCCCCTGCCCCAGCAGGTTGATGATGACCCAGGGGGCAAAGACGATCTTAATCCGCTTCTGACAGCCATTGGCCAGGGTGACCATGTAGTAGGGCATGTACCGCTTGCGGAAGAGGAGCTTGTGGTTTTAACCCCCTCCCCCGGGGCATAGAGCGGACCATCATGACCAGCAGTACGATGGCCGCCGCCGTCGTCACCGCGCCCAGGGCGAAGGGCAGGATGGTCCCAGCTTCAAAGCTGAACAGGCCCGTCCGGAAGCCGAGGAAGACCAGCACCGCCGCCACCATGGAGAACAGGGTGTTGACCCCCTTGAACTTTCCCAGGGTCTCCCCCACCTTCCCCTTCTCGGCCAGGTCCATGGAGATGGCGTCGTTGAGGGGCATGAACAGGTGCATACCCAGCGAGTGGATGAACAGGAAGACCAGCATGGTCCCGTAGCCGGGGGACATCCAGCCCATGACGATCAGCCCCACCAGTACTAGGGCCTGAGCCACCACCGACATCCACAGGTTGCCCATAAAGCCCAGCGCCGCC
>LJKK01000017.1 GCA_001421185.1 Methanomassiliicoccales archaeon RumEn M1 | reverse complement strand
TGTAGGGGCGGCTATTAGCCGCCCGTTCTATAGCAAAACCCAAATCCCCTAGAGGAGCGGGCGGATAATATCCGCCCCTACAATAAAACCTGAAAAATGGGCGTTCTCTTTCACCGCCGCTCCCGGTTGTCGGAGCGGCCCACCAGGTAGTCCAGGCTGACGTCGAAGAAGTCAGCGAAGGCGATCAGTCCTTTTAGGTCAGGCGTTCTGGTGGCGTATTCATAGGCCTGGTAGGAGTTCAGAGCCAAATCGAACTGCTCCGCCATCTCCCGCTGCTTCAACCGGCGCTCATTTCTGAGAAGCTTTAGCCGGTCACATAATTCCGCCATATTTTTACCTCCAGACGGCTTGACTTTTACCATCATAACGAGTATAATTATAACCACAATCTGATGGTAATAGGAGTGATAAAATGCAGGACCTACTTTCCAAACTGCTGTGGTATAACAGCGAGATATCCGCTCAGGCGGTACAGCTCCGCCGGAGTCTGCCCGGCTATGGCGCCGCCAAACGCAGCTATGACGAAGCCTCCGAACAGCTCCGGGCTGTTGTGGGGTATGAGCTGTATGACCAGTACATCACCCGGCTGGGCGCCCTCCTGGAGTACGAAAATCTGTCCTATTACGCCCTGGGGCTCGGCCTGCGGGAGGCCTTTGTCCGGGAGCTCTGCATGTAGCGCTCACCGGTCGTAGCCGATGTATTTCTCCAAATATCCAGGGGGACGGCGCTGTTTTCCTCCTCGCCGATCTTGACGAAGCCGTGCTTTTGATAGAACCGCTGGGCCCGCTGGTTATAGGGGGCGCACCGCAGGCGGAGCTTGTCCCGGCCCATGGGCCGGAAGATGGCCACCGCCTGACCGATAAGCTGGACGCCCAAGCCGTACCCCGGCGCTGGGGACGATGTAGCAGAAGGGGATATACCCGGCGTTGTCCGCCTGATACCGCTCCCCGTCCAGCTGGAGGACGCCGGCGATCTGGTCCCCGGCCATAGCCACGGTCACCCCCCAGGGGGTCTGGGACAGGCAGTCCTCCGCTCCCCGGAGGAAGGCTTCCCCGTCGAAGGGGACCTCCGTCCCATGGGTGCAGGTCCAGGCGTCCCGGCGGGCCTCCAGATAGACCTCCCGCTCCTTCTCCCAGTCGATGGGCCGGTACCAGAGGTTGATATCCACCTTCTTGCTCCCGTCCCTGCGCCACCAGGCCTGCCGGGCCAGGGTGGAGATCTCCTCGGGCAGGTGGGAGTTGTCCAGCTCATAGTCGATGGTCAGCCGCTCCCCGTCGAAGGCCAGCTTGGTCACCGCCGTGTTGTCCCCGTGGGGGACCGAGGGCCAGTCCGCCTCGGGCAGTCCCTTGATTCGGGAGAGCAGCTGGCGGATGGCCATACCGTGGCTGAACAGGGCGATGGTCTGATCGGGGTACTGGGCCGCGATGCGGCGCACCGTCCCCTCCAGCCGGTCCCCCAGCTGATGGAAGCCCTCCCCGTTGGGAGCCTGCCAGGTGGGGTCGTCGGTGTCAAAGCGGGTCAGCTCCTCCAGGAAGTCGTGCCGGGCCTGCCCCCAGGTCACATCCTCCCAGTCCCCCAGATTGATCTCCCGCAGGCCGGGGGCGGTGTTCAGGGGCAGGTTCTTCGGTATGTAGACGGCCCGGGCGGTGGTCATGGTGCGGTACAGGTCGCTGGACCAGACCGCGTCAATCTGGATGTCCTGGAACCGCTTTTCCAGCGCTTTGATCTGGGCAAAGCCGTTGTCTGTGATGAGCGCGTTGTACCAGCCGTGGATCCGGCGGTACAGGTTGCCCTCCGCCTCGGCGTGGCGGATGAGATAGATGGTTGTCATGGGATCAGTCCTTTTTCATTTCAAAGTGAATCAGCAGGGACAGCAGGGCCCGCAGGAGAATCACCGCCCCCAGGACCATCAGCTCGTTCAGGTCCCGGACCAGCACGGTCTTTAAAATCTCGGCGGCCATTTTAAATTCCAGACTGGTGGCAAGTCCCTCGGCCAGCTGGAATTGATATTTTTGGGGTGCGGGTTGACCATCCCACGCAGTACAGCCAGAAGGCATGGACCGCGGTGACGGCCACCACGAAATGCCCATCAGCTCACAGGCGGAGATGATGGTGGGCAGACACTGCTCAATGATGTGTTCCAGCACAGGGACACCCTTCCTTCCTTTTCACGGTCCACCTATAGGGGCGAACAGGACACACCCCGGCGTCACCAGG
>LJKK01000040.1 GCA_001421185.1 Methanomassiliicoccales archaeon RumEn M1 | reverse complement strand
TCTAGAGGTCGATCTGCTCCAGGAGCGGTATGGCCCCTGCGGCCCTATATCACCCGCCGGGCCCTGCCGGTCCGCTGGGCCCTTTACCTATGCGCGGTGCTGACGGTGCTGATCTTTGGCATTTACGGTCCCGGGTACAACGCCAGGGCCTTTACCTATTTCCAGTTCTAGGAGGCGGAGAGATGAACAAGACAGCTAAATTTTCTGCTCCGCCCTGGCCTTTCTGCTCCTGCTGGGGCTGATCCTGGTCCCTCTCCAGCGCGTCCTGGCCCGAAAATCCCTGTCCGGAGCCTGGGACATGACCAACAAAATCGCCGGCTTCTACAACGAGGAGCCCGGCCAGTTCGAGGTGATGTTCTTCGGCCCCAGCCACGCCTACGCCGCGTTCAGCCCCCTGGAGCTTTGGGAGGAGACAGGGGTGAAGAGCTACGTTTTTGCCACCCAGCAGCAGCCCCTGTGGGCCACCTACACCTATATGAAGGAGGCGCTGAAGACCCAGTCCCCCGCCCTGGTGGTGGTGGAGTGCCGCATGGCCTCGGGGACAAGGAGTATTACAACGAGAAGGACACCTTCCCGGTCACCTTCTCCTATATGGACGACCTGCCTCTGTCCTGGAACAAGGTGGAGCTGGCCCTCCAGTCCGCCCCGACCTGGAGGGCCGGGTATCCGCGCTGTTCAACTTTATGATGTATCACGACCGCTGGAGCGACCTGGACAAAAGCGACCTTACCTTCCGCCGCTCCCAGGCCCGTGACCCCTACAAGGGCTTCGTCATGCTGGAGCCCCAGGAGGTTCCCCGCCCCCGGCCCGCCATCGAGACGGTGACCCGTGCCGACCCCCTTTTGGAGAAAACCAGTACTGGCTGGAGGAGATCATCAAGCTGTGCCGGGAGGAGGGCGTCGCCCTGTGGCTGGTGAAGAGCCCCTCCAACCTGGAGCTGGAGGAGAAGGCCTTGCTGAACACGGTGGAGGCCATGGCGGAGCGGCACGGCCTCCCCTTTCATGACTTCAACGAGGACTACGCCGCCATCGGCCTGAATGAGAGCATGTTTTACGACGAGCACCACCTGGACGCCCTGGGGGCCTCCCGCTTCACCCAGTACTTTGCCGGTATCCTGACCCAGCGCTGTCCCAGCCTGAAAACCGACCGGAATGACCTGGACTGGGCCGCCGATCTGGATGTCTATCACAGAGCGCTGGAGGCGCTGGGCGGATGAATTTCAGCCGATTCGACGGTTTTCCCAAAACCGCGGGAGCCCTTCGGGGTTTCCCGCTGTTTTGCCCATTGACTTCCCCCATCACGGTGCTATAATACAGGGACGCCCGGAGAACCCGGGCTATTATTCTGGAGGGAGAATGAAATGGAATCCTATACATATCTCTTGCTGCTGGCAATTATTTTGCTGTCCACAAAGGTCTTCGGACTGCTCACCGAGCACGTCCACCTGCCCCAGGTGGTGGGCGCTCTGCTGGCGGGCATCATCATGGGTCCCAGCGGCCTCGGCGTGCTGGAAAGCACTGACTTTCTGATTAAGACGGCGGAGATCGGCGTCATTATGCTCATGTTCACCGCCGGTATCGACACCGACATGAAAGAGCTGAAAGAGACCGGCCTCCAGGCCAGCGTCATCGCCGTGCTGGGGGTGTTCGTCCCCCTGTTCCTGTGCGGCGGGCTGTACCTCTTTTCTTCTGCGGCGGGGAGTTCACCGCCTATAACCTGCTGAAATCTGCCTTTATGGGCTCGGTCTTCTCGGCCACCTCGGTGTCCATCACGGTGGAGACCCTCAACGAGATGGGCAAGCTGAAACAAAGACGGGCACCACCCTGCTCAGCGCCGCCCTCATTGACGACATCATCGGCATTGTAGTCCTGTCCATCCTCAGCGCGTTCAGCTCCGGGGACTCCGATCCGGTGATGGTGATGGTCCATATCGTGCTGTTTTCGTCTTTGTGCTGGGCGTGGGCCTGGTGGTCCGCCGGATCTTTACCTATGTGGCCGAGGAGCACTGGCACAGCCGCCGGGTGGCGGTGTGGTCGCTGGCCTTCTGCCTGCTCATGGCCTACTGCTCCGAGGAGTGGTTCGGCGTGGCCGATATCACCGGCGCATACTTCGCCGGACTGATCCTGTGCAACGTGACCAAGGCCCGGAAATTTGTGGCTAAGAAGTTCACCATCACCTCCTATATGGTGTTTACCCCGGTGTTCTTTGCGGCGTAGGCATGAAGACTAACCTGCGGGACATGAACTCCAGCATTCTGGTCTTCGCCCTGCTTCTGGTGCTGGCCGCCGTGCTGTCCAAGGTGGTGGGCTGCGGCCTGGGCGGACTGGCCTGCCGCATGACCCGTCATCAGTCCCTGGTGGTGGGCATCGGATGGTGGCCCGGAGCGAGGTGGCCCTGATGGTGGCCCAGCGGGGCATCAGCGATCGACCTCTAGA
>LJKK01000136.1 GCA_001421185.1 Methanomassiliicoccales archaeon RumEn M1 | reverse complement strand
TTTTTGGAGGGTCGGTCTATGCCCACCTGGAGCGGTATCAGAAAAAGCTGGTTATCATTGTTTTAACTGCGGCGATTATTCTTTTATCTATTTTCACCGCCGCGCCAATTGTAAATGATACTATAGCGAAAAAACGGCAAATGAACTTGTACATTTCCGTCTCCCCAATAACACGGAATTGATTGAGTCGATATATAAAGCGGGGAAATTGGTTGGAAACGGAAATGGAATGCAATATTTTGGAGCAATTTTAATTAAAAGTGAACTTTCTTTGGATGAATTAAAAGAATACTATTCTGAATTTGCAGACAGTGAATGGAAATGTATAGTCGAAAATCAGACAAATACAGATATAAGGATTATTGAACATGCAACGTTGACATTTAAAGCAGATATAAAAGGAAATAATTATTATATTGTCTATTCATGGGGAAGTAATAACACTATTTTTCACGAATTAGATATAAGAGGTCATTGATTCCTATTTGTAAGGAGAACGCTTATGCTGATTATCAACGGAACCGTCCACACCATGGACGGCCCTGTCATCGAAAACGGCTATGTGGCCGTGTCCGGGAGCAAAATCGCGAAGGTGGGGCCCATGGAGGGCCTGCCCGCCAGCTGGGAGGGTGAGGTCATCGACGCCCAGGGGGGCACATCTGCCCCGGCTTCATCGACGCCCACTGCCACCTTGGGATGTTCGGGGACGCGCTGGGCTTCGAGAGCGACGATGGCAACGAGGAGACCGACCCCTGCACCCCCATCTCCGGGCCATCGACGCCATCAATCCCCTGGACCGCTGTTTTCCGAGGCCCGGGCGGCGGGGGTGACTACGGTGCTCACCGGGCCCGGGTCGGCCAACCCTATTTCCGGGCAGTTCGCCGCCGTCAAGACCGACGGGCGGTGGGTGGACGCCATGGTGGTGAGGGCCCCGGCCTCTATGAAGCTGGCTTTGGGGGAAAACCCCAAGCAGGTCTACCATAACCGGGACGAGGCCCCAGTGACCAGAATGGCCATTACCGCCATCATTCGGGAAACCTGCGGAAGGCCGTCGAGTACGGGGAGAAGCTGGACAAGGCGGCACAGGATGAGGACACCGATCCCCCCGACTACGACGCCAAGCTGGAGGCCCTCCTCCCGGTGGTCCGTGGGGAGCTGCCCGTCCACATCCACGCCCACCGGGCCGACGACATCGTGACCGGCGTACGCATCTCCAAAGAGTTCGGGCTGAAGTGCGTCATCGTCCACGGCACGGCCAGCCACCTGATTGTGGATTTTCTCCAGGAGGAGGGGGTCTCGGTCATCACCGGCCCCTGCCTGGGGACCGCTCCAAGCCGGAGCTGGCCGGCATGTCCCTGAATACCCCCGCCCTTCTGGCGCGGGGCGGCGTGCCCTTCGCCATCTGCACCGACCACCCGGAGGTGCCCGTCCAGTATCTGCCCCTGTGCGCCGCTATGTCGGTCAAGGGCGGGCTGGACCAGGAGACCGCCCTGGCCGCTATCACCATCAGCGCCGCCAGAATCGCCGGACTGGACCAGGACCTGGGCTCCCTGACCCCCGGCAAGGAGGCCGACCTGGTGGTCACAGACCGCCACCCCCTGGAGCTGCTGGGCAATGTGCGGGCCGTCCTCATCGGCGGAAGAAGAATTTAGAAAAAATTAACAAAACCATTGGACTTTTACTCGCTCTGTGGTATAATAGGGATAATCGGTGGAAACCTCTCCTCCGGTTTATACCAGCCCTCTGGGCGAAAGGAGCGATTCTATGAAATTCGTATTTACGGACAAAAGGTGACCCTGCCCGATGCCGTACACAAGTACGCGGAGAAAAGGTGGGCAAGCTGGACCGTTTCTTTAAGGAGGACGCTACCGCCGCCATCACGTTCAGTGTGGAGAAGGAGCGGAACAACAAGGTGGAGATCACCATCCGCTCCAGCGGCACCATCTACCGGGTATCCGAGAGCACCTCCGATATGCACGCCTCCATCGACGCCGCCGTTACCACCCTGGAGCGGCAGATCCGCAAGAACAAGACCCGCCTGGAGAAGCGTCTGCGTCAGGGCGCTTTTGAGCGGGCCCTGGACGTGAGCGAGGTGTCCACCTTCGCCCCCGAGGAGCCGGAGGAGGGCGAGTACCGCATCGTCCGCAGCAAGACCTTCCCTATCAAGCCCATGACCCGGGAGGAGGCCATCCTCCAGATGAACCTGGTGGGGCACAGCTTCTTCGCCTTCCGGGATGAGGAGGCCGACGGGGCCTTCTCCGTGGTCTACCGCCGCAACGACGGGGACTACGGCCTGATTGGGGACGAGCAGTAACTATGACATGAGGGCCGGGCTTTTGCCCGGCCCTTCCTAAAGGGAGGAACGCCTATGAGCCGTGAAAGAGTGCTGGCTATGCTGCGGGAGCGGCCAGAGGAATACCTGTCCGGGGAGGCTATGAGCCGGACCCTGGGCATCAGCCGGGCCGGCGTTTGGAAAGCCATCGAGGGCCTGCGGCAGATCGACCTCTAGA
>LJKK01000014.1 GCA_001421185.1 Methanomassiliicoccales archaeon RumEn M1 | reverse complement strand
ATCGAGGGCCGGCTGGGGGCGGTCGGCCTCCCGTCGAACGATGACCGGGCGGAGGGGCGCCGACGGCAGCTGCACTTCCTGCGGCTCGGCCCGGAATCTCTCCAGCACCTCTATCGTCTCATCGACCGAGGCGTCCTTGCGCGTCCTCAGCACCAGGGACTCGAGGTGCCCGTCCACCACGGGGACGCGGGCGCAGTTGACCATCACCTGCACTCCCGACGGGACGAAGCGTCCCCCCTCCATCGAGCCCAGGATCTTGGCCAGCTCGGTCTCCATCTTCTCCTCCTCGTTCTTGATGTACGGGACCACGTTCCCCAGGATGTCCAGCGACGGCACTCCCGGATATCCGGCCCCCGATATGGCCTGATAGGTGGAGGCGATCACCATGTCCAGGCCGAAGGCCTCGTCCAGCGCCTTGAGGGGCAGTGCGATGCCAGTGGTGGAGCAGTTGGCGTTGGTCACGATGAAGCCTCCGTTGGCGAAGCTGCCCTGCTCTCGGACCATGTCGAGGTGGGCGGCGTTGCACTCGGGTATGAGCAGCGGGACGTCCTCCTTCATGCGGTGGTTGGCGGCGTTCGAGAAGACGGCCACCCCGGCGTCCGCCAGCTGGGCCTCGATGTCCCCGGCGATGTCGGACGGCAGTCCGGAGAAGGCCACCCGCGCGGAGCGGGCGATCTCCTTGACATCGATGGCCGATATCCTGCTCTCCAAACTCTCGTCGGAGAACTCATGGTCCCGGACCTTGAGCGTATCCCGAAGCCTCTTTCCCTCGCTGCGCTCCGACGCGTACAGCCCCGCCAGCTCGAAATACGGATGGTCCTCCAGCAGCTGAACGAACCTCTGGCCTATCATGCCGGTGGCGCCGAGGACCGCTACCTTGATCTTGTTCATTGATTGCCTCCGAAATATTCTCTACCTTCGCTCATCATGCGCTCGAACGCCTCGCGGTCTCCCCTCTGGGCGGCCGATCGGACGTCCTCCAGGGCTTTCTGCAAGAAGTCCAGCGCCTCGGCGTTGTAAGGGTTCATCCTCTGTATCTCATAGTACAGGCGGGCGTTCTCCGATGCCACGTCCCTTGCCGTCCTCACCTGCCTCTGGAAGGTCGTGGACGCCGCCCGGGACAGTTCCTCGAACGATCTCCCGCTGGCCCGCAGGCTCTCGAAGAACGCGATGTTGGTGGCATGGCCGAGGCCGAGCACGTACGCCATGATGGGATCGTGCTCCTCGACGTCCATCTCCATGATGTTGGCGCCGTCGATGAGCTCGCGGGCCCGGTCGACCGCCTCGGTGGAGCCGCAGTTGCACACCACCACGTTGCGGTCGATGATGCTGTGCGTCTCCGGCCCGAACATGGGGTGCAGAGAGCAGACCTTCAGACCGTCCGCCGCCCCCTGACGAAGGACGTCCTGGAACGGGCTCTTGACCGACGCGATGTCGAACACCAGGGCCTCCGGCCCCAGCTCGATCACCTTCTCCAGCATCTCCCTCGTCACTGATATGGGGGTGGCGACGATGACCACCTCGGCGTCCCGCACCCCGCGCTCCAGGTCCCTCTCCATGGGGAACTTGTCGCTGTCGACGACATCGTGCACCCGGATGCGGTGGCCGCGGGCCTCGAACAGGTCGGCGAGCCACCGCCCCATCTTGCCGCTGCCCCCGATGATGAGCATCCTCTTGGACAGGGACGGCCTCGGTATGTGCCCCTGCTGCTCGATCGACTCATGTATGAGCAGCCGGGCGATCTGACTGGCCGACTCGGCCGACATCCCGAACTCCCTGGCCCGACTGATGTACCGCTCCACCACCCGCTCCTCCACGGCCGGGGCCCTCAGGGGGATGGACTCGTTGGCCTTCATCTTGCCCATCTCCACGGCCGCCGCGGTCCGGTTGGCCATCATGCGGAGGATCTCGTAGTCGATCTTCTCTATCCTCTTCCGTACGTCATCGATGCTCTCGCGCAATGAAATCACCTCTCAGACACATGTCGGCCAGCACCAGGGCGGTGGCCGCCTCCACCACCACCACGGCGCGGGGCACGATGCAGGGATCGTGCCTCCCCTCGACCTTGATGGTGGTGTCCTCCATCCTCTCGAGGTCCACGCTCTTCTGCTCCCGGGATATGGACGCGGTGGGCTTGATGGCCACCCGGAGGTCGATGGGCATGCCGTTGGACAGCCCGCCGAGGATGCCCCCGGCGTGGTTGGTGATGGTGCGCACCTCCCCGTCCTCTATGACGAACTGATCGTTGTGCTCGGAGCCGCGCATCTCCGCGCTCTTGAAGCCGGAGCCGAACTCCACTCCCTTGACCCCAGGGATGGAGAACAGCATCTTGGCCAGCTCGCCCTCCAGGGAATCGAAGTATGGTTCCCCCACGCCCATGGGAAGCCCGACGGCCAGGCAGCGTATCGCCCCGCCCACGCTGTCGCCCTCCTCCTTGGCGGCCATGATCTCGTTGACCATCTCCAGCGCCAGGCTGGGGTCGGCCGCTCGCACGGGGTTCTCCCTCGAGGCCCTCCGGACCTCCTTGAGGTACCGCTCCTCCTCATCCACCAGCCGGCCCAGTCTCTGGGTGTAGGCGGCCACCTGCACGCCGATGGTCGCCAGCATGGCCTTGGCGATGGCGCCGGCCGCCACCATCGGAGCGGTCATGCGGCCGGAGAACTGCCCCCCGCCGCGCAGGTCGACCGTCTGGCCGTACCGGTTGAG
>LJKK01000156.1 GCA_001421185.1 Methanomassiliicoccales archaeon RumEn M1 | reverse complement strand
CGGCGTCCGCGAGGCCTGCGGGGCGCTTCCCGGCGATGTTTTCGATGTCCTGGTCATGAGTCCTGCTGATGCACCCATGGGCAGATGGAGGCAGGTCAAATGCCTCATGACCGTGTCATGTTCAGATCGTGGCACATCTTGTCATTCCTGCCACTCGAACAGGTTCATTTTCATGATCTCTTCGTACGAGTATTCTCCGACCACTTTGTCATCGATGTATCTCGTCCCCCGCCCCATTCCCGTTCCGGGGTCGACGACCCTGACGCTCCAGTGTTCGTTCAGGACCTTGACGATCTCCTTCACGGTGCTTGGCGGTTTGTATCCAAGGCTGATCTTCTTCCCAGACTTCGTTATAATCTGAATGGCGATCGGAGAGTCTTCCCAAAGGACACCGTTCTTCTTAGCCACATATTGATTTCCCCAGCCCCTGATTATTTTTACATGGCCGATCTTGTCCTTGAATAGATGATCCGGTTCACCGATCAGCTTGCGATATGACCGCGGTGGTATGGAGATGCGGTCTTCGAAAATGATGGTTCTAACGCTGCCATCGAGTTGGGCCTGGTAAGTGCGTTCGGAACGATATAACAGAAGTAGGCAGCCAATCCAGGCAGCGATTATTCCTACCCATACCGGTGCGAGGTCATATTCCGTTTTCGGAGAGACGGCTAAGTATACCGTCCCTATGAATATTGCAACGGCACCGAGACGATACCACCATTGGACTATTTTTATAGCTTTCCGTTGTAACTGAGTTCCCTTGAACACGTACCTTGGGAGCTTTTCTCGATACAGCATCGTTTCATTCATGGCTTGCCACCGTGGTCGTCAGTCCGAACATAGCGATTCCCGCCTCCATTGCCACAATGCCCTTCATTATGCCCTTGGCTGTCGGATTCAGCTTCTGCATCAAGGAATCCGAGTCTATGAATATCTCATATACCCCCCAAGCAGCCAGACCGAATCCGATCAGGTCCAGCATCAACGATTGCGTCCAGTCGGTCACGATGGCACCGACCCATGACAGTAACGCGCCCAGCGAGCTCAGCGCGAAGCCCATCACATCGCCGATGACCGGCGACGACATCATCGACGCCAGCCAGCCGATCGTCCCCATGGTCGCTCCCATTATGCCGGCCATGCCGGCGACCAGCTGGTCGCCGAGGATGTTGCCTATGGTGCCGGAGATCCATCCCATGACGTCGATGGCGCCGACCATGGAGAACGCCGCGGCCGCCATTCCCGATATCAGCAGCTCGACGAGGAACGGTGCGACCATCGATGCCAGGAATCCGCACGGACCGAGGAACGAGGCGGCGGTGATGACGGCCATGAGGGACAGTCCGACGACGGTCAGCAACTTGAAGATGTCGCTGTCGATTATGTGCTGGAATATGGACTGCGAGGCCGAGGCGCTGCTCGCGCCTCCCTGAATGCTCAGGGCCGCGCTGTCGATCAACGATATCAATCCCATGGCCCAGCTCTGGATGCGGTTGCATATGGCCTGCAGCGGCTGAGCGATGAGCGCGCTGAACGCATCGCAGACGAAGTCGATCGCATACGACACGAACGCGTCGAACGCGTTCTGCATCGCCGACGGTGATCCAAGAGCACATATCACATCATGTTGCATCCTCGGCTACACCCCATTCCGGACATCGAAGCCGCAGTATTCACGGTAGTCGGGAAGAACGAACCCGGTGCGCTCCCTGAACCGGACGCTAACCTTTTGAGCGATCTCAGGCGTCAGATGTATGGTCTCGCCCTTGCTCAGACCCAGGGCGCCTCCCCGGGCGAAGCGCCCGTAGGCGGTGCTGGGGTCCGAGAGATCGATATATATGTAGGCCATCTCGTTCCATGGCACTGGTCTCTCCTTCTTGTATCGGAAGAGCAGCTGAACGCCATCGTCAGTGATGATGACCGAACGGGGTCGAAGGTAGTACTCCCTGAGCCAACATACCGCTAGGAGCAGAAAACATATTCCACCGCCAATAAAGATAAAAATAATGGAGTTAAAAATCAGGGAAAAGAAAAGTCCAATGACTATAAAAAAACCAGACGTGGCCATCCCGATGTTTATGAATTGACGATCGATTGGATTGGCCATGGGGATATTTCTGTCCTCCTCCAATCAATCACCTTGGGGATGGTAAACGAGCGGTATTGTTGAGAACATCAGCGAAAGCCCGCCGGTCAGAACTGATGCCCATCCCGCCCCTCGTTCGAACGTCGTTTACCTCCTGCGAGCGCTACGAAGCCCGCTCCCAGCGATAGGATGCCATAGCACAATGCTATCGCTCCGAGAATGTCGTCACCGATTATGGACGCAGGAATGGCGAGAGCCGCCGCGACCAGCCCCGCGGTGATTCCCACGATGCCGGCGACGTATGCTTTCGCCATGGGGTTCTGCCCCAACGCCGCGATCCCGATATGGGCTCCTATCACCCCTATCGCAGCACCGATGACGTTGAAGAGGATGTTTCGCTCGTGTGCCTCCTCGCTACCCGCAGGGGGGTGCTCGCTCTCCGAAAGCTCGACCACACCTTTCGCGACCGCGACGGAGATGTTGTCATAGCTACCCTCGTAGGTCATGCTACCATCTGGAGAAGGTTCGGAAGCAGATACCGTTTTGGAGAACGCGTTCTCGAAAATGAATACTATCAGCATGGTCATTGCCATACTGAGTAAGAAACTGAACACGTTCGTTACTACTGATAGCGCGATCAAAAATGCAGATATGAGCACCGTTACGCCCAATATCACCATGAACAGCTCCCCATTCAAGGCCCTTGACAGGTCGTTGAGCGATTGAGACGAGACCTCGCCTGTCGTCCATGGTCCAGCCTCATCTTTGCCAATGCTGCGCTAACTCCCTGCCAGTAGTTATTCCATAGATTGTTGATAGAGTCAATG
>LJKK01000107.1 GCA_001421185.1 Methanomassiliicoccales archaeon RumEn M1 | reverse complement strand
GCTGCGGCGTCCGCCTGGTGGACCGCCGAGAGGCCTCGCTGACGGCCGAGGGCGAGCGCCTGCTGCAGGAGCTGGACAGTCGCTGCAAGCGCATGGCCGACCAGCTGGAGCACCTGTACCGGAACCCGGTGTTCGGGGTCGACGGCATCATCATCCAGGACGGGAGGGTGCTGCTGGTCAAGAGAGGTAAGGAGCCGTTCGCCGGCACGTACGCCCTTCCCGGCGGGTTCATGGACCACGGCGAGACGTCCGAGGAGGCGGTGGTGCGCGAGGTGGAGGAGGAGACCGGCCTACGGACAGAGGTGCTCGATCTGGTGGGCGCCTACACCCGGCCGGGAAGGGACCCGCGGGGGCACATATGCACCCTGGCCTACCGCCTGGTGGTCCGCGGGGGCTCGCTGCGCGCCGGTGACGACGCCGCCGAGGCGGCGTTCTTCCGCCTCGGCTCGCTCCCCCCGCTGGCCTTCGACCACGCCGACATCCTCGAGGACGTTAGGCTGCAGTACGGCCTGCGATAGGGCGGCCAGGACGCAATCTATTTTATCGACAGGGAGCGTTCGTTCAATGATGATGCTTCAGGACGATCTCGACCAGAGGATCCTTCGGCTGCTGCAGCACAACGGCAAGCTCACCTACGAGGAGATCGGGGCGATGGTCGACCGTTCGCCGTCCACCATCAGGGACCGGATAAAGAAACTGGAGGACAACCGGACCATCCTGGGATACTCGGCCATCGTGGACCAGGGGAAGGTCGGGATCGGGGCGGACGCGTATGTCGAGGCGGACATCGCGCCCGAGAAGACCCAGGCCGCCATATCGGCGTTGTACTCCCTGGAGAGCATCTCCGAGATCCTGCGGGTCACGGGCGAGCGCCGCATCATGTTCCGCGCCCGGGCCGCCACCAACCAGGAGCTGGTGGACATCATCGACCGTAAGATCCGCCCGTTGGGGTTCACCAACATCAATATCACCATGGTGCTCGAGCCGGTGATACGCTACCCGGGGCTCTGATCATCTGTCGGTCCAGCCCATGCCCTTGGACCTCGTTCCTACGGCGGCCGTCATGATGCCCTCGTAGGATGAGCTGGACACGACCCAGAAGTTGCGGGCCAGGGAACCGCCCTCCAGTACGAGCTGGTTGGAACGGCGCAGCCGGTCCGCCTGCCGTTCGGAGCGCGCGGCGATGCCGTACTGCGCCACCACGGTGGTCCGCCCGGGCAGCGAGGCCAGGGCCAGCCGGGCGCCGAACTCGGCCACCTGGTCCCAGGCGTCCGTGCCGGCCGCCCACTCGGCATCCCAGACCAGCACCGTATAGCGGTGCCCCTCCTCCCGGGAGCGGGAGATCTCGTTCAGAAGAAGGGCGAGGAAGGCCTCGGGGTCGAACCGCCCCATCGCGAACATGGCCTGACGAGAGGGAAGGGTGATAAGGCGTCCCTCCTCCAGCGCCGCGTCGAGGATGGCGTGGCGGAACACTGGCCTCTCCCAATGGTCGGTGAGGAACACCAGCTGGTCGCTCTCCCCCATCCAGCGCAGGAGGTCCAGCAACACCTTGGCCTGCTCGATATCGGAGCGGTAGAGGTTCGCCACCTGGTCGCCCCTCTTCAGCTCATCGGTCCACCGCCTCAACCGCATGCCCCGTCGCCCCAATGGACGTGCGGCCTATTAGATGTTGACCTCAGCGCTTCGGGATGACGTGGGCGGTGGCGGGGTTGACGGCCTTCCGTGACTCCTCCTTCCCCCCGCCCACGATGTTCTCGGCGCGCTCGTCGACCTTATCCCAGTTGACCACGTCCCAGAACGCCTGGTTGTACCTCGCCTTCTCGTTGCGATAGTCGAGATAGTAGGCGTGCTCCCATACGTCCAGGACCATGAGGATGCGGAAGCCGGGGATCGAGTACAGGTGGTGGTCCTTGACCTGGACCAGCAACGGCCGGCCGGTCTGCAGGCACATCACCAGGACGGCCCATCCCGACGACTCCACCGAGTTGGCGACCTCGGTGAACTCCTTCTTGAACCGGTCGAACGAGCCGAACTCCTTGTCCAGCAGGTCGGCGATCAGGCCGCCGGGCTTGCCTCCTCCCCCGGAACCGGCCGGGGCCATGTTGTCCCAGAACAGCGAGTGCAGGTAGTGGCCGCCCACGTTGAACGACAATGCCTGGACGTCGCACTTCATCGGCGGCATGTTGCCGTCCTGCCGGGCCTTGTCCAGCTTCTCCAGCAGGGCGTTGGCCTGGTTGACGTACTTCTGATGGTGTCCGTCATGGTGTATCTTGAGCAGCTGCTCGGAAATGAAAGGGGCCAGGTCGCCATATCCGTACTTCAGCTCGGGCAATGAGTAAAATCCCTTGTCCGCCATATTATGCCTCCCTACTGTCTTTGTTCTACCCATATATGTTAGTTCTCGCCCCTTGCCCCGAGGGAGGGCGCGGGCGAGCGAGAAAAGGGAAGGGGTTTTCGGGCCGGGCCCGAAAGAGGTTCAGAGGGACTTGGTGCACAGCCACCAGTCCAGGCAGCCGTCGCCCATCTTCTTCTTGCGCTCCATGGCGTCCTTCTCGTTCTTGGGCGGTGGGAGGATGACCTTGTCCTGGAAGAGGTCGTTGCGCGGCCAGCCCTCGGGCATCGAGACCTTGTTGGCATCGCTCGTCTGGAGCGCCTTCACCGCGCGGAGGATCTCGTCCACGCTGCGCCCGATCTCCTGGGGGTAGTAGATCATCAGGCGAAGGATGCCGTTGGGGTCGATCACGTACACCGACCGCACGGAGTTGCTTCCCTTGCCCGGATGGATCATCCCCAGCCTGACGGCCACCTCGCCCATGCCGTCGGCGATCACGGGGAAGGGCACCTGGACGTTCAACTTCTCGTTGATCCACTCCACCCACTTCAGGTGGGAGAACACCTGGTCCACCGAGTGGCCGACAAGGTCCACGCCCATCTCCTGGAACTGGTCCCAGCGCTTGGTGAACGCGTAGAACTCGGTCGTGCAAACGGGGGTGAAATCGCCGGGGTGGCTGAACAGCACCCACCACTTGCCCTTCTTGTCCCCGGGCAGCTTCATGGGCCCATGGGTCGTCATCACTTCCATCTCTGGGAAAGGGTCCCCCAGCAGCGGCATGCCAGTTCTTGCTGTCTCTGTAGTCATTTTCATTCACCTATCGTTATTCGAAATAAGCAGGTCCAATCCTTTAATCGTTTCCCCTGAAACTGCTGTGTTGAGTAAAGGGAGGAAAAGTGTCTGGCATAGCTTTTTCCGACGTGCGCTCGCACGTCGGCTTGGTGAAACACCATGCCAGACGATGTT
>LJKK01000105.1 GCA_001421185.1 Methanomassiliicoccales archaeon RumEn M1 | reverse complement strand
CGCCGCCCACCTGCTGGAGGCGCGGCATCCGGTCATCACCATCAACGGCAACGCCGCCGGCCTGTGCACCCAGGGCCTGATCTCGCTCGCCCGCGTGGTGCCGGCCCGTCTGGAGGTCAACCTGTTCCATCGGTCCCCGGAGAGGATCGAGCGCGTGTGCCGCTACCTCGAGGAGGCGGGGGCGACCGACCTGCTGGGACGGGAGCAGGACGCCTGGCTGGAAGGCATCGCTTCCGATCGCGCCCGCTGCTCGGCCGAGGGGATCGGCCGGGCCGACGTGGTGCTCATACCGCTGGAGGACGGGGACCGCGCCGCCGCCCTGGCGGCGGCCGGGAAGAAGGTCCTGGCCATAGACCTCAACCCCCTGTCCAGGACGGCCATCGCCGCCTCCGTGGCGGTGGTGGACGAGCTCACCAGGGCGGTGCCCAACATCGAACGCCACGTTCGCGAGCTGAGGGACCGTCCCGACGAGCGCCGCCGCCTCATCGACGGCTTCAGCAACGAGCGCAACCTCGAGAGCATGAGGAGCGCGATGTGCGGCACCCTTCTACAAAAGGGCTAATATCGGCGGCCCCAATACAACCGGAGGTGTTCCATTGGACGATCTGTTGCAGAAGGGCGTAAGGAGGCTGGAATGGGCGAGGGCGCACATGGGCGTGCTGGCGGACGTCCGGGAACGGCTCGCCAGGGAGCAGACCCTCAAGGGCCTGAGGATCGGCATGGCGCTGCACGTGGAGGCCAAGACCGGCATGCTGGCCCTGACGCTCAAGGAAGCGGGCGCCCAGGTCCGCCTGGCCTCCTGCAACCCCCTCTCGACCGACGACTCGGTGTCGCTGGCGCTGCGCGAGCACTATGGACTGGAGACGTACGCCAAGAAGGGGGAGAGCAGCGAGGAGTACTACTCCAACCTCAACGCCGTCCTGGACATGAGGCCGGACTTCGTCATCGACGACGGGGCCGATCTGATCACGTTGCTGCATACCACCCGCCGTGAGCTGCTGGACGGGGTGAAGGGAGGCAACGAGGAGACGACCACCGGCGTCATGCGCCTTCGCGCCATGGCCGAGGAGGGAATGCTCCGATTCCCTGTCATCTCGGTCAACGATGCCCACATGAAGTACCTGTTCGACAACCGCTATGGGACGGGGCAGTCCACCTTCGACGGCTTCATGAACGCCACCAACCTGCTGATCGCCGGCAAGCGCCTTGTCGTGGCCGGCTACGGCTGGTGCGGAAGGGGCATCGCCATGCGGGCCAAGGGCCTGGGGGCCAGCGTCATCGTGACCGAGGTCAACCCCGTCAGGGCCATCGAGGCCAAGATGGACGGCTTCGAGGTCATGCCCATGCTGGACGCCGTCCGGGTCGCCGACATCGTGATCACCGCCACCGGCAACAAGGACATCCTGCGGAGGGAGCACATCGAGGCCCTCAAGGACGGCGCGGTGCTGGGCAACAGCGGCCACTTCGACAACGAGGTCTCCAAGATGGCGTTGGAATCGCTGGCCGGGAAGCCCACCAGGGTGCGGGACATGGTCGACCAGTACACGATGCCGGACGGCCGTAGGGCCTACCTCATCGCCGAGGGCCGGCTGATGAACCTGGCCGCCGGGCAGGGCCACCCGGTGGAGATCATGGACATGAGCTTCGCCATCCAGGCGCTGAGCCTGGAGCACCTGGTGAAGAACCACGCCAGCATGGAGCCGAGGGTGTACGACGTGCCGGAGGAGCTGGACCAGCAGGTGGCCAGGACCAAGCTGAAGGTCATGGGCGTGCGCATCGACGCTCTGACCGAGGAGCAGAGGAAGTACCTGGAAGGATGGCAAGAGGGCACATGAGGCCGTTCCTCACAGTGTACGGGCACGTATGCCTCGACCAGATCATGTCCCTGGAGCGGTTCCCGGAACCCAACACGTCGGTGGACATCGTGGAGAAGCACCACTACTTCGGCGGCACGGGCGCCAACATCGCCACCGTGGCCGCCTCGCTGGGCGTGCCGACCGCTCTCGTCTCGTACGTGGGCAGCGACCTCCCGGAGGAGTTCAGGAGGAGCATGGGGTCGCGCGGGGTGGACCTCTCGGAGGTGGTGACGGTCGACGGCTACGAGACCTCGACGGTCATGATCGTGACCGACAAGGAGCAGAACCAGGTGGCCTACGTGTACCAGGGGCCGATGAGGGCCATGGACGACTTCGACCTCCTGACCGCCAGGGCCTCGGAGTCCAAGATAGTCCACATCTCGACCGGGCGCCCCGGCTACTACCTGCGTCTGATGGAGCGCATGCGCTCCTCCGGAAAGGAACTGTCCTTCGATCCGGCGCAGGAGATACATCACATCTGGTCGGCTGAGACCTTCCCCCGGGGCATATCCTTCGCCGACACCTTCTTCTGCAACGCCAACGAGCTGCGCACCGCCCTGCGGTACATGGGGATGGAGCGCGTCGAGGAACTGCTGGGCACGGTCAGGGCGGTGGTCAACACGCGAGGGGCCGAGGGAAGCATCGCGTACACCGCCAACGGCACCAGGCGCGTACCGGCCGCCCGGCCTGGCGCGATCGTCGATCCCACCGGCGCCGGGGACGCCTTCCGGGCCGGCTACTACGCGGGCCGCTATTACGGCCATTCCCTGGAGGAATGCCTCGCGTACGGCAACGCCGCCGCCTCCTTCGCCCTCGAGGCCAAGGGAGGGGTGGGCAAGGTGCCGACGTGGGAGATGGTGGAGGAGCGGGCCGAGCCATTGCTGGCAGAACTGTAGGATTACGCCAACAATTTCCTATGTCGAAATATTTATTATTCGACATGGACTAATGGTCAGCAAGGTGAGAGTTTGGCAGTGGGGTTCGTATTGATTAGCACCGCACCGGCCAAGGAGCACGAGGTCTACAACGAGCTCCTTAAGGTGAAGGAGGTGGTGGAGCTCTATCCACTGTTCGGTGAGTACGACCTCATCGCCAAGATCGAGGCCTCCGACTTCAATCTCCTGGGCCAGGTAGTGGTGGACAAGGTCCGAACGCAGCCCGGGGTAATCGATACCAAGACGCTCACGTGCATAAAGTTCTGAACATAGGTGAAAAAATGGAACTGATGGAATTCATTACGGTATTGCTGCTGACCCTGGGTCTGTTCCTGCTACTGGCTGGTATATTCACCGCCTACTTCGGAAGCGGGAAGAGCCGGATCATCGGCGTGGTCCTGCTTATCGTCGGCCTGCTCGTGGGCATCCTGTGGGTGTTCATGGACTACTCTGGAGTGATCTCGGTGCCCCTCACCGACGTCATCTGGACCGCCTTCGTCAACATCCTGGCCGCCGCCATCGGCGCCCTGATCGCCATCGGGGTGTTCCTGCTGGCCATCATGAAGTCCTGAACCAGGCGC
>LJKK01000091.1 GCA_001421185.1 Methanomassiliicoccales archaeon RumEn M1 | reverse complement strand
ATCGTCCAGGCGTGGCGGGACCGCGGCCCCCTCCGGCCGCCCAAGGAGGCGAGGTCCATCGCCTCCGCCATACTGGTCAAGGAGCCGTACAACGGGCTGTCGGCCATCGCCGCCATGGACCGTTCGGGCGGCTGCGGCATCGAGGTGACGGACGACGAACTGATAGCGGCCGTCCGTGAGCTCGGACGCGAGGGGGTGTTCGCCGAGCCCTCGGCCGCCGCCTCCCTGGCCGCCCACAAGAAGCTGGGACCGATGGGGAGGACCGCCCTGATCGTCACCGGCTCCGGCCTCAAGGACCCCATGGCCACGCTGGACGCCTCCCGGGGCCGGGGAGCCTAGCTTGATATGCCGTCAGATGCATCATCATCCATGCATCGATGACCACTCTCGACTGGATCCTCATCATCAACGCCATCATGGCGGTCCTGCTGGTCTTCCTGGAGGAGAAGCGGCCGCGCAAGGCGGTGTCCTGGCTGCTCCTCATGTTCCTGCTGCCGATCGGCGGCATCATCCTTTTCATCATCTTCGGCCAGAACTTCCGCAAGACGAAGCAGGCGTACCGGAAGGCGGAGCGGGACCGGCAGTACGTGCGGGAGCTCATCGAGACGCACCGCATCGACTATCTTACCCAGCCCTACTCGCTGGAGGCGGTCGGCCTGGGATCGCACGACGACATGGTCAGCCTGCTGGTGAACAACGGCAACTCCTTCCTGACGCACGACAACGAGGCCGAGGTCTTCTCGGACGGCAAGGAGTTCTTCTCCGCCCTGTTCAAGGCCATCGAGGGGGCCCGGGAGCACGTGCACGTGCAGTACTACATCATCCGCCACGACAAGCTGGGGCGCTCGCTCCTGGACCTGCTGATGCGCAAGAGCAGGGAGGGCGTGGAGGTCCGCCTGCTGGTGGACGGCATGGGCACCAGGCTGCCCCCGGGCCGCTACCGGTCCCTGCACGACGCCGGAGTCAAGGTGGAGCTGTTCTTTCCCCCCGCTCGTCCGCATACTGCCGTTCCTGAACCATCGCATCAACTTCCGCAATCACCGCAAGATCGTGGTCGTCGACGGCCGCATCGGCTTCGTGGGCGGCTACAACGTGGGCGACGAGTACCTGGGCAAGGTCCGCCGGTGGGGCTACTGGCGGGACGCCGCCCTGCGCCTGGAGGGCATGGCCGCGATGGCCCTCCAGCTCCGATTCATCCTGGACTGGAACGAGGCCTCCAAGGACAAGATGGACGTCGAGGACAGGTACTTCCCCCAGGACGCCCCCCGCCGGGGGTCCGTGCCGGTGCAGATCGTGAGCAGCGGGCCCGACACCCCCTGGGCGCCCATCAAGCTGTCCTACCTCAAGATGATCCACGAGGCCGAGGAGAGCGTGTACATCCAGTCGCCGTACTTCGTTCCCGACGAGAGCGTGCGGGACGCGCTCATCATGGCGGCCCGGTCCGGGGTCGACGTGCGCATCATGATTCCGGACAAGCCCGACCATCCGTTCGTGCATTGGGTATCGCTGTCGTACCTGTGCGAGCTGCTGCCGGCGGGCGTGAAGGGGTACATGTACGGCAGCGGCTTCATCCACGCCAAGACGGCGGTGGTGGACGGTCGTATCGTCTCCATTGGCAGCGCCAACTGGGACATCCGCTCGTTCGAGCTGAACTTCGAGACCAACGCCGTCCTCTACTCGAAGGAGATGGCGTCCGTGCAGAAGGAGGCGTTCCTGGACGATCTCTCGCGATGCATCGAGGTGACCGAGGCGGGCTGCGAGGGCCGGACGCTGCTGGTGCGCTTCCGCATGTTCGTATCAAGACTTTTCGCGGCGATCCTTTGACCGCCTCCACTGCCGGTAGGCATGAGCGGGCCGGGGGGGCGTTCTGCTCGTAGTGGATGCGCAGCGACGGGACCGTGTACTTGAGATACTTGGTCATCAGCGCGGTGCCCGTGGCCCCCTTGGCCAGCGCCCCCTTTTCCTTGCCGACCACGATGTTGCGGCGCTTCACCACGTCGGACAGGAAGCCGTCCACGTCCTGGGCCGGGGAGCACGTGACGACCGTCCCCAGGTCGTTCAGCAGGTGCCCGTCGGTCCCGGCCGTCCGGCCCAGCTGCTTCTCGTCCGAGAGCTCGGCGGCCTTCATGTTCATCTCCCTCGACATGCCGCCGCACAGCACCTCCACGCCGTCGAACTCCTCGATGAACGACGGGGGGAGATAGCAGCGGTCGATGCACCTCTGCACGCCTTTGTTGAACATCAGGTACCCGTAGGGATGGGCGGCCACCCGGACGCAGTTATACTCACGCGAGCGCTCCATGATGGCCTCGCTGTCGAGATAGATCGCCAGGCAGGGGCTCTTTCGCTTGTTCTCATGGATGTGCCGGCGGTAGAAGTGCTCCAGGTCGCCGACGGTGTAGAAATAGAGCAATATGTGAGGCCCGTCGGCCGAGCTCACCTCGATGCCCGGGACGATCATCACGCCGCTGTCGGCGTCTGCCGCCTCCCTCACCCCCGAGACGGCGTTGTGGTCGGTGATGGCCACTCCGCACCCCTTCCGCCAGGCGTGCTTGAGCACCGAATTGACGGACGGCGAGCCGTCGGAGTGGCAGGTGTGATAGTGCATGTCCACCGCCGAGTATCCCTGGGACAGCAGTCGGGGCAGGTCGGGCTCCTCGAACCGCACCGTTCTCGTCATCCATCGTAACTACGTCCGGGAACGGATAAGATGATGACGCCTCACAGCTCGATCGTCATGCCGTCATGGGCCGCCTCCACCGACGTCGCTCCGCCAAGCGCCTCGATGGACTTCACCGACGCCTCCACGTCTTGGAAGAACCAGCTGCCGAAATGCGTGAACACGATGCGCGGGGCGAGGGGGGAGAAGAAGCGGACCAGGTTGGGTATGCCGGTATGGCCGTGCGGCCGTCCGCTCTCGTCCCTTCGCACCAGCCCCCCTTCCCGCATGAAGGAGCCGTCGGTGATGACCAGGTCCATCTCCGGCAGGCGGTCGCGGTACCTCCGCTGGATGGAGATGAGGTCGCCGGTGTACATGATCCGGCTGCGGCCGTCCTCGACGAGGTAGGCGTTGGAGCGGTAGGAGACGCTGTGCACCGTGGGCACCGCCGTCACGGTCAGGCCGTCCACCTCGCGGCTGGACCGGATCACCTGGATCTCGGGATGCTCGTCCCACCGCTGCGGGCCGAACGTCGGCACTGGCAAGGGACCGTGCTCCTCCTCGGTGAAGAACGCGTGGTCGGCATGAAGGTGGGTGAGGAAGACCGCCCGGGGCCGGCGCTCCAGGTACGAACGCTCGCCCAGGTCGAACAGGACGTCGTTCACCATCACCCCGGAGTGGAGCATGTGGCCCGGCGCGCTGGGCTCGATGTGGCCCCGGGTGCCCAGTATCTCGATCCGCACGCCATGGGAATGGCGGCGCCCATAGAGAAACGTTCCCCGTCACAGGCAGTGGGGGCAGAAGTAGGTGGTGCGGCCTCCCACCGTCTCGGTGCGGAGGGCCGAGCCGCACCGCGGGCACCTGGCGCCG
>LJKK01000033.1 GCA_001421185.1 Methanomassiliicoccales archaeon RumEn M1 | reverse complement strand
CCTGGCCCGCGCCATCTCCTCCAGGCCCTGCCGCGGCTCCGCCGCCCTGATGAACACTCCCTGCGGTTCTCCGACCTGTCCGGTGACGACGTTGAAGCACAGGTAGATGCCGTAGATCGGGTAGATGTAGGCATGGCCAGCGGGGCCCCACATGACCTCGTTGCGGGGCGTGCGCCTCCCGCCGTAGGCATGGGACGCGGGATCGTTCACCCCGCCGTAGGCCTCGGTCTCCACCACCATGCCGGACAGGGTTCCCTGCGGGGTGCGATGCACCAGCATGCATCCCAGCAGATCGGGGGCCACCTCCAGGGCCGGCCGGGAGAAGAAGTCCCGTCCCAACGGTTCCATGACCAGAGGATGCGTGCTGAGGACTTGAAGGTTAGGAAAAAGGGGAAGGGGTTTGGGGGGGGGGTGATGCTCTGCTTCGCAAGGGTGGAGAGCGGGTTCCGCAGGTGAGAGCGTCATCCACCATGGCGCCCGACGGGGAAGGGGGTCTCCCCGACCCGCTCGCTAGTATCTTGGTTCTCGATACATATAATACTTACTAGAATTATCTTTTATGATATTGAATTGCTGGGAATAAGGCCCAGTGCTTTGCCGGAGGCCTATGAGCGACCGGTGGAGCGGTCATGAAAGGTTCATATCCAGGAACGGAGCTTTCCACCCCGGCGGACGACGCGCCCGCCGCGATGCGAAGGCAGACCGATGTTCGACATCCTGCAACTGGTTTTTCTATACGGGTTCCTCGGGGGATCCATAAAGTTCATCGATCAGGCGTATGACGAGAGAGTGTACCCCATCAGGGCGGCGAGGGTGCTGGCCGTCCTGTCAGGGGTGGCCATGGGGTATCTCATGGCCCGGGACTCGCCGTTCTCCACCGCGTTCTACGGGGCCATGCTCATCTCCCTGGTGCTGGCCCGCAAGATCGACAACGAGTCCTTCCTGGCCGGGACCATACTGGCGGTACTGTCGCTGGCGGCGTTCTATCCGTCATCGGACGTGAGCTTCGCCCTCGTTCCGATGGCCCTGTTCCTGGCGGCGGGGTTCGTGGACGAGGTGGCCGATGGATGGGCCCACCGGCTCAGCGGCGTCCCGAGGGCGTTCCTCATGTACCGACCGTTCAGCGACTTCGCGCTGTTCGCCCTCGTCGCCGCCGGCGCGTTCAGCTGGACCTACATACTGCCGTACTTCGCCTTCACGGTGTCGTACCTGGCGGTGGACCGCATCAGCTGCCGCGATGAGCGCATCATCGGCCTGGAGCGCATCAGGCAGCTGTCGGCCGGGGGACTTCTCCGGCTCTCGCGCCGGTGACCGCCCGGCACACTTTTTTTATCCTGTCCGGGGATGCCCCTAGGCTATGAGCCTCTCAGGGATCAGAAAGAGCGGCAAGAAGGTGCCCCTGCCGACCGACGGCCTGCGGCGGGTGGCCGTCCAGGTGCTGGACGTCCTGGCCCTCATGGTGTTCTTCGTGGGCATAGGGATGGGCGAGCTCCTGGTCATGGCGGCGGGCGCCGCGCTGGGGTGGGCGGCGACCGGTCTGGCGTACCACAACTTCCAGAGGGACGTCGCCAAGCGGCCCGACCGCCGCGACGCCATGAGCGTTCCCAAGATGTCGATGTACATCGCCTTCACCGTGGCCGCGGCCTTGACCCTGATGACCGCGCTGAGCGCGTTGGCCTAGGACCGGTCCTCGTGGGTACGGCAGACCTCGCATCTCCGGCCGGCCCGGAGGAACAGCAGCAGCGCGGCCACCGCTCCGACGATCCCCAGGAACATCAGCAGGCCGCCCTCGACCTCGGCCAGCCCGATGAGGGTGGGGACCAGCAGCAACAGGGCCACCGACGCCGCCGCCAGTAGCCATATCATGTATGTTTGCGGGTAGCGGCGGGGCATGACGGCCCCGCATACCTTGCAGGTGTTGGGCCTCCGCATGCTACGACCATGCTAGGGCAGGGGAAAAATAACTTCCCGTGGCATGCGCCCTCAGTTTTTGTGCCGGTCGCTCCCATCGTATCATCATGTTCAAGGAGCAGAGCATCAGGATCATCCCCAGCGGGGAGCGGCACACCAGGGACTACGGGTGGCTGAAGACCAGCTGGCTGTTCTCCTTCAACGATTACCAGGACCGGGACAACCTGTCCTTCGGCGACCTGAGGGCCTTCAACGACGATGTCGTCCAGCCGGGGGAAGGCTTCGCCGACCACCGCCACAGCGAGATGGAGATCGTCACCTTCGTGCTGAAGGGCGAGATCTCGCACCAGGACAGCGCCGGGAGCCAGGGCACCGTCGCCCAGGACCAGGTGCAGAGGATGAGCGCCGGTACGGGCGTCATCCACTCCGAGTTCAACCGCGGCAGCGTGCCGGTGCACATGTACCAGATATGGTTCTTCCCCAACAAGCGCGGGCTGCTGCCGTCGTACGCCCAGGGCACGTTCCCAGCCGCGGGGCGCAGGGACCGGCTGCAGGCCCTGGCCTCCGGGGAGGGAAAGGGGGGGCTGGACATGTCAGCGGACGCCACCCTGTATGCCTGCGACCTCGGTCCAGGCGGCGCCATCGAGGCGGGAGGGGACGACCGCCTCCTGTTCATGTACGTCACCGACGGCTCCGCCACCCTGGAGGGGCGGAGGATCGGCCGCAACGACCAGGTCCGCATGAAGGGAGGCGCTACCATACGCTCGGACGAGGGGGCGGAGCTCATCATCATCGACATGCCGGACAAGGGGCGATGAGCCTGGCCATGGACAGGCGGGCGATGGGCTAGCGGACCCCATGGCCGAGCGCGGCGGGAAGCTCACCACCTTTGACCTCACCAACCTGGTCATCGGCTCCATCATCGGCGCCGACATCTACATCGCCACCGCCATCGGGGCGCGGCTCATCGGCCCCGCCTCCCTGCTGCTGTGGATCACGGCGGGGGCGATGGCCCTCGTCATCGCGCTGTCGTTCTCGTACTGCGTCACCCTGCTGCCCAAGGTGGGCGGTCCGTACGCCTACGCGGGCGCCGCGGCCGGCCCCTTCGCCGGCTTCATGACGGGATGGGCCCTCCTGCTGGCCGAATGGTTCTCCCTCTCGGTGTTCCCGGTGGCCTTCGCCCAATACTTCGTCGCCCTGGTCCCCGGCGTCGGTCCGATGGGGGAGGTGGGCCTGAAGGCCCTGTTCATAGGGATCGTGGTGGCGACCAACGTCATCGGGATCAAGGCCGCGGGGCGCACCAACGACGTGCTGACGATCGTCAAGCTGAGCCCGCTGGTGCTCATCGTCCTGGGAGGCCTGGCGTACATCGTCCTGCAGCCGGCCGCGGCGGCCTCCAACTTCGTCCCGTTCCTCACCGGCGGGGCGGCCGAGGCCGGACAGGCATTGGTGCTCATCTTCTGGGCCTTCGCGGGGTTCGAGCTCAGCACGCTGCCGGCCGACATGGCCGAGCGGCCCGAACGGAGCGTGCCCCGGGCCATCGGCATGGGCATGCTGATCGTCACGGCCTTCTACCTCCTGACCAACCTGGTGGTGATGGCGTCGCTCGACCGGGCGGACCTCATGACCTCCGCCTCGCCCCTCATGGACGCCGCGGCCGTCATGTTCTCCTCGCTGGGCGCCGCCGCCCCCGCGGTGGTGCTGTTCGTGGGGGTGGGCGCCCTCATCTCCATCCTGGGCGCCGACGAGTCGGGCACCCTGGGAACGTCCCGGCTGGCCTACGCCATGGCCCTCGACGGCCATCTGCCGCACCGGATGGCCCGCCTGCACCCCCCGCTTCGGCACGCCGTACATCAGCATCATCGCGCTGGGGACCACGGCCTTCATCGCGTCGGTCCTGGGCGGCATCCCGGCGCTCATCAACTCGGCGGTGCTCCTGCTGGGACTGGTGTACCTGGTGAC
>LJKK01000046.1 GCA_001421185.1 Methanomassiliicoccales archaeon RumEn M1 | reverse complement strand
CTGGCGAGCCGCCCCCCGGCGTGATGCAGGGCGGCGACCAGGTCGGCGAACCTTTCCTTGGTGGCGGCGATGTGCAGCACGTCCCCGCGGTGCTCCATGCCCTCGGCCCATGGGGAGACCGTGTCCATCACTTCCTCGAAGCTCATGACGCACCTCCCGTGAACAGCGAGACCATGCGCTCCAGGGCCCCTTCCAGCACGTCGGGCATGTAGATCCCGAGCACGGCCACGGCGGCCAGCAGGCCGGCCATCAGCACGGGGCGCCAGCGGCCAACCTCACGGCGCTCCACGTCAGCAGGCGCCTCGCCGAACAGCATGCGCCCGGCGTGATACAGGAGGGCGGCGAACACCACGGCCAGCAGACCGAGGTACAGGGCGGCCGCCAGATAGTCGCCGCTGTCGACGGCGCCCACCAGGATCATGATCTCGCTCAGGAAGGTGGCGAAGGGGGGGCATCCCACGATGGCCAGCGCACCGCCGGCCACCAGCATCGCGGTCGTGGGCATGACCGCCGCCAGGCCCTTCACTCCGCCTATCTCCCTGGTGCCGTACCGCTGCAGCACGTTGCCCGCCCCGAAGAACAGGAGGGTCTTGGTGAGCGCATGGTTGAGCATGTGGAACAACGCCCCCATGACGGCCAGCGGTCCGCCGATCCCGAAGCCTATGGCGATGATGCCCATGTGCTCGATCGACGAGTAGGCCAGCATGCGCTTGTAGTCCTTCGACAGCACGATGAAGGCCGCCGCGGTGGCCAGCGAAAGTATGCCGAACAGCAGCAGGAGGCCGCCGCTGAAGCCCGGACCGAGGGCCGAGCCGGACAGGATCAGGTGGAAGCGCAGGATGCCGTACATGGCGCAGTTTAGCAGCACGGCCGACAGCAGCGCCGACACCGGCGTGGGGGCCTGGGAGTGCGCGTCCGGCAGCCAGGTGTGCATGGGCGCCAGACCCACCTTGGTCCCGTAGCCCACCAGCACGAGGATGAAGGCGATGCGCAGCAGATCGACGTCCAAATTGGCCAGCACCGCGGGGTCCATCAGGGTGGACCAGCTCAGGGCGTCGGAGGCCTCCCCCAGGAAGCTGACCGAGGAGGCGTACAGCAGCACCGTGCCCAGGAGCGCCAGCGTGATGCCCACCGAGCATATGATGAGGTACTTCCAGGCCGCCTCCACCGAGGTGTCGCGGTCGTAGAAGCCCACCAGGTAGGCGGAGGCCAGGGTGGTGCCCTCGATGGCGATCCACATGATGCCCAGGTTGTCCGATACGCCCACCAGCACCATGGTGAAGATGAACAGCTGGAAGAACAGGTGGAAGTTGCGCAGCTTGGCCGCGCCGATGGTCCCCTCCCTCAGCTCCCATCCCAGGTAGGACACGGAGTACAGGTTGGCCGCCAGGCCCACGAAGGCGATCAGCAGCACCACGTAGGCTGACAGCATGTCCATGTACAGCAGGCCCTCGTCGATGGTCCCCACGGCGTAAACGGTGTAGGCCAGATATGCGGCCGCGGCCAGCGTGATGGCCGAGGCGGTGACCGACAGGAGCTCCACCGCCCGCCGATGGCGCAGCGGATACAGCAGGAAGGTGGCGGCCAGGGGGATCAGCAGCAGCATCTCGATCAATCGTGCAACCTCCTCAGGATGGTGGTGTCCACCGTGTCAAAGGTGCGGTTGATGCGGAAGGCCAGCACTCCCAGTATGAGCGCGGCCACCAGGATGTCGAAGAACACCCCCAGCTCGACGATGAGGGGCATGCCGTAGGCGACCCCGTAGGCGGCCATGAACAGGCCGTTCTCCATCATCAGCAGGCCTATGATCTGGGTCATGGCCTTCTTGCGGGCGATCATCATGAAGAAGCCGATGAACACCACCGCCAGGGAGATGGGCAGAAGGTTCTTGGTGATCGTGCCCAGCACCTCCTGTCCGGTGACGAACGGCTGCACTATGTAGAAGCTCAGCACGGTGAGCACCCCGCACACCAGCAGGGAGGCGGTCAGCGGAACGAGGGGCTCGACCTCCCTGTGCACGCCTATCTTGTCGATGACGTACTGCAGCCCCCACGGTATGAGGAGGCCCTTCAGCGCCACGGTCAGGGCGGCCACCAGGTAGATGTGCGCGGAGCCGGTGAGGGAGGCCACCGCGGCGGCGGTGAGGCCCAGCACGATGGACTGCAGGGAGAACAGCCGGACCAGGGACACGACGCGTCCGCTGGCCATCGCCAGGATGGCCAGGAGCAGGAACACGGCGGCCAGGCTATCGATGAGGTTCATGGTAACGGCGCTCGTTCAGGTCACCCCTGGATGTAGTACGATACGACGGCCAGCATGGACAGTATGAAGGCCATGGTGAACAGGTTGGGAAGGCGGAACAGCCGCATCTTGGCCATGGAGGACTCGATGACCGCGATGGCCAGCACCAGGGCGCCGACCTTGGCCAGGAAGGCCAACAGGCCGATGGCCAGCGATGCCGCGCCCGCCGAGGTGGCGATCCCCCACGGGAAGAACATGTTGGCCAGCAGGGTGAGGAACACCATCAGCTTGGCCATGGAGGCGTACTCCATCAGCGCCAGGTCCTTTCCCGAGTACTCTAGCATCATGGCCTCGTGCACCATGGTCAGCTCCAGGTGGGTGGACGGGTTGTCGACCGGTATCCGGGCGTTCTCGGCCAGGGTGGCGATGAAGAAGGCCGCGGCGGCCAGCAGCAGGGAGGGCTCGACCATCTCCAGGCCGGTGGAGGCGACCTGCAGCGAGATGCCGCCCAGGGCGGTGGTGCCGGTGACCAGGGCCATGGCGAATATCGACAGGAGCATGGTCGGCTCCACGATGGCGGATATGAACATCTCCCTGCTGGAGCCCATGCCCCCAAAGGTGGAGCCGGCGTCCAGGGCGGCCAGGGCGGTGAAGAACCTCACTATGGCCAGCAGGTATATGAGCAGGAGGAGGTCGCCCATGAGGCCGAAGGTGCCCACGTACACCACGGGCAGGAGCAGCGCGGCCGCCACCACCGCGGCCACGCAGGCGTAGGGGGCGATGGCCGAGACCCAGGAGGAGTCCTGGGACCGGACGGACGACTTGTGGAACAGTTTCGCCAGGTCGCGGTACGGCTGCACCACGCTCGGTCCCCTACGGCCTTGCATGCGGGCCTTGAGCGAGCGCACCAGTCCCGTCGCCAGGGGGGCCAGCGCCAGCAGCAGGAGGGTCTGCGACAGTTCTATGATCATCTGAACACCACCAGCAGCGCCAGGAGCGTGACGAAGATGTAGGCCAGGTAGGCCTGGATGCTCCCCATCTGTAATCCCCCGATGCGGTTGGACAGCGCCACCGCCGCCCGGCACACCGGGTCGTACAGATAGCGTTCGAACACTGGCTCGATCTCCCGGCGGAACGCCATGCGTGCCGGTATGAGAGGCGACGAGGAGAGCGTCTCCCGCACCCCGGTCCTCACGCCCACGAAATGGCCGAACAGCCGGGTGAGGGGCTGGGAGTGACCGGTGGCGGTGTACTGGTTACGGGGGCCCAGGGGCGTGCCGCAGTCCCAGGTGCTCTCCCTCGCGATCGTCCTCGGTCCGCCCAGGCGGCCGGCCGCCAGGTATATCAGCGGCAGCAGCAGCAGGAGCACGGCGGCCACCGCCAGGGGGCTCATGGACGAGAAGCCGCCGTCAGGGGTGGTGAGGGTGATCCCGCTGGTCATCCGGGAAGCGATGCTCGTTCCCAGGAGGGAGGCCGAGACGTCGTCCACCACCGGCACGATGAAGATGGCCATCACGCCGGTCAGGACGCACAGGGCGGCCAGGACCGCCATCGCGGCCAGCATGGGGCGGGGCGCCTCCTCCGCCCTCTCGGCCTGCTCGCTCCGAGGCCGGGCCAGGAACACCGCGCCGTACAGGCG
>LJKK01000164.1 GCA_001421185.1 Methanomassiliicoccales archaeon RumEn M1 | reverse complement strand
CAGCCGCCGGGCCAGTTCGCCATACGTGATTACTTCCCCCGGCGGGACGTCGCGCATCGCCTCCAGCACCTGGGATGTGAACGGCGACACGTCCAGATCGAGAGGTATGTCGCGTAGGTCGTCCCGTCCCGTCGATATGTGCTCGATGATGCGTCGCAGGAACGGGTGATCGCTCCCGCTACCCTCTGGCCTTTCGTTCGCCAGGCCCACCGAAGCCACCCGCCCGCCCCTGATGCCCATGGTGACGTAGATGCCGAGGTCCTCGCTGAACTGGGCATACTGGCCGTTCTGCGCCCCTTCCTGTGATGGATCGTCTCGCCCGCTCATCGACGGACACATGCACCTCCTGCCGGATATGGTTTCTCACCGAGCGGCGCCGACCAATGTTGATATCTATATTCCAAGACCATGTAGCACTCATGACCCCGCGCGAGCGTTTCCGTGCCGCTCTAGAGCTTGGGCCGGTCGACAGAGTGCCCCTCTTCTATCAGCATCTGGGAGCGGCCAAGTGGCTGCTGCAGAGCACCGGACTGAGGATCCACGACGGCCTACAGGACCCCGAGGTGTTCGCCAAGCTCTCCCTGGCCGCCCACGATATGTACGGCTTCGACAACGTCATGGCTGGCTGGGGGGGACCTCCTGATGGCCGCCAAGGCCCACGGCATGCAGTGGAAGTTTCCTGAGCGGGACTTCTACCCGAGGCCGGAGAAGTACGTCGACATGAGCGACATTGACAAGGTCCAGCCGGTCGATCCGTTGGAGGACCCCACCTGGTCGGTGTCGGTGCGGGCCGCCCGCATCATGAAGGAGAAGGTGGGTGATGAGGTGGCCGTGCTTGGATGCATCGAGTCGCCCAACATGATCGCCTCCGAGGTGGTGGGCATGGAAACCCTCCTGATGGGGTGCCTGACAGACCCCGATGCCGTGAGCAAGCTCCTCGACGCCGTGACCCAGTCCTCGATCCGCTACGGCGAGGTGGTCAACGAGATCGGCGTCGACGGCATATTCATCGAGGGGTCCACCGCCGGAGGGGAGATGATGGACCCATCCATGTTCCAACAGTTCGATGGTCAGTATCTCGTCCGGGTCATCGATTCCTGCCGCGCCAATGGCCTGAGCACGCTGCTGCACAACTGCAGCGAGAAGCCGCTGTGGAGGGAGCATCTCGGGACGGGGCCGACGGCCATCCACCTCCAGCTCTCATCGGTGGGCATGCCCGAGGTCGCCGCCGAGGTGAAGGGCAAGACCTGCTTCATCGCCGGCATCGAACACCGTGAACTGCTCCTCAACCACACTCCTGACGAGGTGAAGGCAGAGGTCAAGAACGCCCTGGACGCCTGGGGCCAGGACCCTGGGCTCATCATCGGACCGGGCTGCGAGCTGCCCTACAAGGTGCCGGTGGAGAACATCAAGGCGCTCAAGGAGAGCGTGGAGCTCTACGGCAAGAGGCAGTGAGCGGCGCTCGCGCACGGCGCCGGGGCCTGGTCATGCGTAGGCCACGGCGGTGCTCCGCTCCCTGTCCGCCCGTATGAGGGCCGGCTCGACGATGCTTCTGGGGATCCCCCGGCGGACGAGCTCGTTCATCAGCCTCCTCCAATAGGGGTCCCACAGCTCCAACCTGTACTCTGTCCAAACGCTTTCCTCCAACTTCTCACCCTGATGTTCCTTGTGAGCCTAGGGATATTGAAGCTGCCGCCTCGGTGGTGCTACGCATCGGGGCCCCTGCGTCGTACCGCATCATTATCAACGGATGAGAACAACGCGCGAGATGCCATTTGAACAGACTCTGGATTATATTTTTCACTAGCCAGCATCGCAGGTCTGATTATCACAACAGATATTCGGATGCAAAATCACCTCAAGTATGCCGGAGTTTGAAAGTTTAGCTCTGTCAAACAGAGAGGGATGCGTATTGAGTACGAAATTGACTAAGTTAGTCGCAGTGCTCTCTATCTTCAGCTTGCTGGGGATGGGGGCGCTCCTCGTAACTAGCCCCACGACCGTGGCGGCATCCCCCTCCCATGACATGGGGAGGGTGACCGTCTCCGGCACCGACATACTCATCGATGGCGTCAAGACCGATCAAAAATTCTTCGGCGTGGTCGATTCCACTGCCCTTGCCTTCGCTATTGAAAATTACATCAACGGCAACAAGGCCGTGGCCGGTTGGACCTCCGTGTTCAACGGCCCCGACACGGGCGCTCGGATGCCCGTGACACCGAACGACACTCCAGATGCGTTCTGGAACCAGTACTTCGCTCAGATGGCATACTACGACTACAACCTGGTCCGCATAGGGCCCCATGACTACTGGGGAACCCAGCTGTCGTATGACGCCTGGAACAACCACCAGGATCAGTTCTACGACCTGCTCCACAGCATGTGCTACTATGCCGAGTACCACGGCGTGTACCTGAGCTTCAGCATGGGCGGCTCGCAGCAGTTCCCCGCCTTCCACTTCAATGGAAACGGGAACGTGTTCGTGCCCGGCTCTGAGGCGTTCAACAACTACATCGAGTACACGAACGCCATCATGGTCGAGCTGGAGGACTGGAACTCCATCTTCATGTACGACGTGTTCAACGAGCCCGACCATAACCAGGTCCACTCCGCCTACTGGCAGAGCAACGGCGACAAGCAGGCCTTCAACGACTGGGCCAACGCCGTTGCCGAGGCCACGGCCGGCGTGTCGACCCACCCCCGCAACATGGGAGTGGCCGGCTTCGGCAACATGTTCGGCATGAACCAGGAGGACTTCAACCTCGCGACCGGACACACCGACTTCGAGATCCTCCACCGCCACTACTACGGCAGCAACACCGACCCGTACAACTTCGAGGCCCCCGAGCAGTGGGCCGACGAGGTCGGCAAGCCGCTGATGTGGGGCGAGCTCGCCAACAACGGCCCGTACCCCCTGGTGAGGTACGACTTCGCCGAGCAGACCATCTGGGGCGCCGGCGGGCAGCTGATCACCTCCATGGTGGCGACCGGCACGCCCGGGTACCCGTACACCGGGGGAGCGAGCAGCGATGCTCCGGTCCCCCGCCCGGCCGGCTATACCGGTAAGGGCCTCGACTTCACCTCGGTCCCCGTGACCGAGGCGACGGTCGGACACCAGTACGAGTATGCCGTCAAGGTCGACCGCGATGCCACTCTCGAACTCTCCTCCGAGGCCTCCTTCCTGGAGCTCGATGAGGAGAGCGGCGTGGTCTCGGGCGTCCCTGACGCCGTCGGCGAGTACGAGGTCACCATCACCGCCAGTGATGACACGAGCAGGGTGGAACAGAGCTACACCCTCTCCGTCAAGAACGGCGGCAAGGTCAGCATAACGGCGACCCCCATTGGTGACAAGACCTACGCGCTGGACTTCACCACCGATACGTCCATAAAGGGCGTCTCGGAGGTGAGGTGGGACCTCGGCAACGGCAACACCTCGGAGCTGCCCTCGCCCGTGCAGAAGTACGATGAGGGGAACTATAGCATCGAGCTGACCGTGATCGATGACGAGGGTAACAGCTACAACGCCAGCTACATGCTGGACGTCGGGGCCAAGGACCACATTGGCGTGCCCACCGCCGGCGCCATCGGCGCCGGGGGGCTCAACCCCGCGGTGATCGCCGCGATCCTGCTGTACGGGATCGTCATAGGCGTCTTCGGACTGGTCGAGTTCAGGAAGCGCGACCGCTTCTAAGCACGGCTCAAACCCCTTCCGAACCTTCTTTCCACAATCACTTCTTTTTCATATACGATCATCTCAGCAAGCGGGCATTGATGGCGACCAGGATGGTGCTAGCGCTCATGAGCACCGCTCCCATGGCCGGTGACAGGACTATACCAAAGCCGCTCAGGACGCCCGCCGCCAGGGGAATGGCCACGGCGTTGTATCCGGTGGCGAAGACCAGGTTCTGTCGCATCTTGGAGTATGTTCTCCGGGAGAGCGACAGTACCTCGGCCACGTCCCGGGGGTCGTTGCGCACCAGCACGATGTCGGCCGAACCGATGGCCACGTCCGTCCCGCTGCCGATGGCGATGCCGACGTCGGCCTGCACCAGCGCCGGCGCGTCGTTGATGCCGTCGCCCACCATGGCGACCGGGGCGTCTCCCTGGACCCTCTTGACGACCTCCGCCTTGTCGTTCGGCAGCACCTCGGCGTAGTATTCGTCCAAGCCAGGTCCTCGGCCACCGCCTTGGCGACGAACTTGTTGTCCCCGGTGAGCATCAGGCACCTGATCCCCATGCCCTTCAGGCGGGCCACCGCCTCCCGCGATTCGGCCCGCACCACGTCGGCCAG
>LJKK01000146.1 GCA_001421185.1 Methanomassiliicoccales archaeon RumEn M1 | reverse complement strand
CGCGCACGCCCGGGCCGCGCCTCCCGCGCCGACGATCAGCGAGCGCTTTCCCTTGACCTCCGCGCCGGCCGCCTTGAAGGCCTGGGCGAGGCCCGACACGTCGGTGTTCAGGCCCACCAGACGGCCCTTGCGGTTCACTACGACGTTCACCGCCCCCACCTCCTGGGCGCTGGCCTCGATCCTGTCGAGATGCTCCATCACGCTCTCCTTGTGCGGGATGGTGACGTTGAGGCCGGCCATGTCCAGCTCGCGCACGATGTCCATCAGCCGCCCGAGCTCGTGCTCGTGGGCGGGGAACTTCAAGTACGTACCGGCGATGCCGGCGGCCTCGAACGCCGCCCTATGCATGGCAGGGGAGAACGAGTGCCCCAGGGGCATGCCAGTGATGCCGGTTATGATGCCGTTCTCCATCCTCTTCAGCGTGGCCACGTCCACCTGCCCCGGGGCCGTCTCCCTTCCCGGCTCCAGCGAGGCGTACGTCATCGAGGAGCCCATGCGCCGGTACCGCATCCTCGTGATCGGTCCGAGGTCGCCCGTGCCCAGCAGCACGAACCTTTTACCGGTCAGAGACAGGAGCTTGCCCGCCTGGACCAGGCGATGCAGCCCTTCCACGGTGTTGACGGCGAACGCCCCCTTGGCCAGGTCGCCTCGAGCGCCGGCCTGGAGCATGATCTCCACGATGCGGCCCACGGTCGGCGTATCGCCGAGCTCGTGATGTGAGATCACCTGCTCCGCCCTTCTCAGCTCGCGGTCGCGCGAGCCTATCAGGGGGGAATCGTCCTCCAGGTCGATGAGCTTGAACCCCGCCCGGATGGCCCGGCGATACAGCTGGAGCTTGGCCTTGTCCTCGCCCTCCCATTGGCCGCCGTGGGCCTTGCTGCGCAGGGTGGCCATCATCGGAAGTGGAACGTTCTTGAACGGGGTGAGGTCGGAGGGCGGCTCCGTCAGTAGGTCGAAGCGAACCTCGGCCAGGTCCGCTCCCTTCTCCTGGGCCGCCGCCACGGCTTCGGCCGCCTCCTTGACGGTGGCCGCCCTCACCGATGCACAAATGGTCATTATCTCTCCGTGATCGTCTCGTCGATACTATGACCAAAGTGTCTTCCACCTTCTTCTAATCTTACCATGACCCTGTGTCCGGGGACCAGCTCCGAGACCGACACCGGGCCGTCCTCGGTGACCAGCCGGATGGTCTCGGCGTTCTGCACGATGGTACTGAACCTCCTCTCGCCGTCGTCCACCTCTACCAGCAGGAGCGGCCGCCTCTCGATCTTGGCGCGTCCCACCACCACCGTGCGGGAGGCGCCCTCGGGCGTCACGGCCAGCAGCTCGTCGCCCCCTTTCACCTCCGACAGGTACTTCGTACGGCCGTCCGCCGTGAGCACGTAGGCGTGCACCGCCCCGGCGTTCACTCGGAAGGGGCGGCAGGCCACGTACTCGGAGCCCACGCTCTCCGAGCTGATGAGGAAGAGGCAGGACGATTGGGAGCCGACCAGCAGCCCTTCCCCGGGGCCCATGATCGAGCAGGTGTCGACGCACACCCGGTCGCCGACGGTCAGCGGCTCGATCCTGGTCACGGGAAGGGGTACCAGCTCCACGCTCGGCGGTCTGGAGCGCAGGGCGGCGATCTCGGACAGCCGCTCCGGCTCCGCCGTGACCACGACGCCGTCCGCCCCCACCTCCATCGTTTCGAGGAAGAGCCTGGCCTCCTCCACCCCGTGGGATTCGGCCATGAGCTGGGTGCCCGAGCCCTGGAAGGCCGCGATGAGGTTCTCCAGGGGAATGACCTTCCAGTCCCGGGAGGAGATGATCACCCTCTCTGCGCCCTTGAGGGCGTACGCTTTGTCAAGGTCCTCCGGTCCGCGGACGGTGACCATACGGGCGACGGTGTGGCCGCCGAGGAGGACGTCCTCTCCGCTGATGACGAGGGCGTTGAAGCGGCCCAGCCGGCGCAGCGGCTCGTCCTCCTCCCGTATGATGATGTCGGTCAGACCGACCTCCAGCGAGGCGGTGACGATGCTCTTCCTCTCCTCGTACGATCCCGGGAGGTCGGCCCTGACCCAGATGTGCTTCTCCATGGGCATCACTGCAACCTTCGGAGGGCCTCGTCGACCGTGGCGTCCCGCAGAACGATGTCGGCCACCGCCCTCGTCATGGCGGTAACATCGCGGTGCTGGAAGATGTTCCTTCCGATGCTCACCCCCCGGCCTCCCGCCTCGATGGAGTCGGCCACCATCTGCAGCAGCTCCCGCTCCGAGCCCATCTTGGGGCCTCCGGCGATGAGGACCGGTACGATCGCCCCCCTGGTCACCTCGCGGAAGGAATCGATGTCGCCCGTGTATGAGGTCTTGACCAGGTCGGCCCCCAGCTCCATCCCCACCCGGGCGCACTGCTTGATGAGGTCGACGTCGTAGCCGTCCTTGATGTCCTTGCCCCGGGGGTAGATCATCACCAGGAGGGGCATCCCCCACTCCTCGCACTCCCTGGCGATGCAACCGAAGTCCCTCAGCATGTCGGGCTCGGTGTCAGCGCCGATGTTCACATGGATGGACACGGCGTCGGCGCCCATCTTGAGCGCCTCCTGCACGGTGGTCACCAGCACCTTGGCGTTGGGGTCCCGGGACAGGCTGGTGGAGGCGGACAGGTGGACGATGAGGCCGATGTCGTGGCCGAAGGAGCGGTGCCCATAGGGGACGACGCCCTTGTGCATGACCACCCCGGTGGCGCCGCCCTCCGATACCCTGGCGATCGTCTCCTTCATGTCCACCAGTCCGGGCACCGGACCCATGGTGATGCCGTGGTCCACGGGCACGATGACCGCCCGCCCCACGTTCCTGTCCATTATCCGCTCGAGGCGGATACCCTTACCTGACATATCTGGTTCACCGTGCGTGACAATGTCTAGCACGTATATTACTGTTTACCATTCGCAGCACTGGATACATGTCGCGGCGATGAGCTATTCTGTCCCCCGATGCACAGCTCTGCAATCCTCTAATATCCCCGACGGCTTATCGGGTGGGCATGTGGCTCCTACTCTCCGAATACTTCGGCCGCTATCCGTCGCAGGGCAAGGTGGCCAGACTCCTGCTCTCTCTAGGCCTCAACGTCAAGAACGGCAGGGTCCACTGCGGCGACATCGAGATCGCCGACATCGCCCTGGCGCGGGCCGCCGGCGTCGACCGCCGCATCGTGCGCTCGACCATCGAGACAATCGAGGCGGAGAAGGCGCTGCATGATGTGTTCGCCGCCCTGCACTCGACGGCCATGCTGCGCGACGTGGCCCCGGTGCTGGGGTGGTCATGCATCGAGATCGTGCCCACCGACGCCCACTCGTCCGGCATACTGGCAGAGATCATGGGAGTGATCGCCGAGGGCGGCATCAGCGTCCGCCAGGCGCTGGTGGACGACCCCCTGCTGATGGAGGAGCCCCGCCTGTTCATAATCACGGAGAGCACGGTGCCTCCGGAGATACTGCCCCGCATCAAGGCCTGCCGGGGCGTCAAGAGCATAGTGCTGCATTGAGCGTGGTCCACTGGCCGGTCCTGGGGCGCAGTACGGCGGCGTGGCGGTGGCCATCGTCGCCATCTCCTTCGCGTCGATCCTCATACGGTGGAGCGAAGCGCCTCCCGACGTCATAGCGTTCTACCGCATGCTGCTGGCCACCATGGTCCTGGCTCCGTTCGCGTTGCGGTCGCGGAACCGCACCAATCTCGCCTCGCTCGACCGCCGCACGACGGCCATCATGTTGGCCGTGGGAGCGGTGCTGGCGCTGCACTTCTACGCCTTCAACGCCTCCTTGGAGCTGACCTCGGTGGCCTCCGCCACTGTGCTGGTGACCGCCCATCCGATATTGGTAGGCATGCTGGGCCTGCTCCTGCTGAACGAGCGTCCGCGCAACGGCGGCCTGGGACTGGCGCTCGGCCTGGGAGGCGTGGTGGTCATATCCATCGCCGACCTGGGGGGCGGCCGGCTGGAAGGGGACCTGCTGGCGCTGGCAGGCATGGTGGCGGCGGCCGTCTATCTGCTGGCCGGCCGGGTCGTCAGGCAGAAGGTCGGCCTCATCAACTACGTGCTGATGGTGTACTCGTCCTGCACCGCCGTGCTCTTCCTGATCGTCCTGGCGAACGGCTCGCCGCTATGGCCGTACCCGCTCCAGGAGCTCCTGATCTTCCTGGCCCTGGCCATCGTGTCCACGGTGATGGGGCACACCGTCCTCAACTGGTCCCTGCGCTACCTGCCGGCGGCCTTCGTCAGCGTGTCGATGCTGGGCGAGCCGGTGGGGGCCAGCATCTTGGCCGCCCTGCTGCTGGCCGAGGTACCCGCTCCCGCGGTGGTCGCGGGGGCGGCCATGGTCCTGGCCGGCATCGCCCTCACTGCCGGTCCAGGGAAGC
>LJKK01000158.1 GCA_001421185.1 Methanomassiliicoccales archaeon RumEn M1 | reverse complement strand
GCGGCGGCGTCAAGGACCTTGCCGCGGTCGTCCGTCACGACGGCCGCGTAGCCCCATGAGCCGCCGATCCGGGCCCGCAGGCCGAAGCCGGACAGTCTGGCGTCGGTCAGCGTGCGGACCTCGCTGTCGGACACGCGGATCACGAGGTCGGCACTGTCCTGGAACCGGGCGTCGCAGAACTCCGCCCCCAGGTCCCGCATCCTCTCGACCGCCTTGATCAGGACGTCCCGCATGCTCACACCACCCTCAGCCGCTTGTCCGCCGAGGTCAGCATCTCATAGCCGTCCTTGGTGACGCGGACATCGTCCTCGATGCGCACCCCGCCCTCGCCGGGGATGTAGATGCCCGGCTCGACCGTCATGATCATGTTCTCTTCCAGGATGAGGTCGTCGTTGGGCGCCATCCGACCACCGTCATGCACCGCCAGTCCGAGGCCGTGGCCCGTCGAGTGGATCAGCCCGCCGGGGAAGCCGGAGCGTTCGATGTGCTCCCGGGCAGCGGCGTCGACGTCACTTCCTCTAGCTCCGGCCCTAATGACCTCCAGCGCCTTCTGCTGGGCCTCCAGCACCACCTGGTACACGCGCTCGAACTTCTTCGGCACCGAGCCCAGGAAGTACGTCCGGGTGATGTCCGAGCAGTACCGGTCGTACTTGCATCCGAAATCGAACAGGGCCGGCTCGCCCGGTCGCAGCTTCCGGTCGCCCGGAAGATAGTGGGGCTCGGCCGAACCAGGTCCGAAGGCCGATATGGTCTCGAAGGCCACCGAGGTGGCGCCCCTCCTCTGCATGCGGTACGCCAGCTCGGCCGCCATTTCGCTCTCCCCGATGCCCTCCCTCAGGATCGACGGGATCTCGTCGGCCACTCGGGAGGCGATGTCGCACGCTCTGCGTATGGCCCTGATCTCCTCCTCGTCCTTGACCAGGCGGGCGGCCTTGATGGCGTAGCCGACGTCCGTCAGCTGCACGTGCGGGACGGCCTTCTTCACCTGCATGGCGTTGGCGTGAGTGATCCCCGCCGCGTTTATCCCCAACCGTCCCACTCCCTGCAGGACCTCGGCCAGCAGGGCATTTCTCTCGGCCATGTTGGCGAACACCGAGATCTCGGCGCTCGACGTCCGAGCGGAGGTCTCCTCCAGTCGCGAGGTGATGACCTGCAGTTTTCCATCGGGCCAAAGGATGGCCGGGCACTCCTCGAACAGGCCGCCCTTGATGCCCGTAGCGTAGAAGAAGGAGACATCGAGGAGGGGCTCCTCGGAGCTCATCAGAAGGATCGCATCTACCTGCTCTTCGATTCTGGAGAATATCCTCTGGACTCGGTTCATCGACTCACTGGACGGTGAGCGTCGAGAGGCGGTTTATACTTACGCCTGCTTGACCGCGGCCGACACCCGCTCGGACAGGTCGGCAGGACCCTCGAGCTTGCGTCCTTGGCGGTCGAAGAGCTCCTCGCCCCGCACCACGACCTCGTCGCTGACGAGCATCTTCAGCGCCTCCATGAGCAGCGGCACCTCGCGCTCCACCTCCCTCTGCCTTATCATCTGGGGCAGCTCCTCCTTGGATGCGTTCTTTCTCAGGTCGTCGACCGGGAACGAGTCGAAGGCGATGGGGGCGCCGCAGTCCAGCACGGGGCTGCACAGGTGCACCGTGGCGCCGTAGGATGAGTCAGCGCTCTCGGCCACCTTGACCACGATCTCGTTCCACGTCCCCTTGTAGGTGTCCGGGAGGGCGGGATGAAGGTTGATCAGCAGATGCCGGCGGCAGGTCTCCGGGTCCACTATGAGCATGTAGCCCGCCAGCACGCCCAGGTCCATGCCGTAGGGGGCGATGCGCTCCCTCAGCCCCTCTCCGTAGGCGTCCCGCCAGGCGGCCATGTCGCGAGCCTTGAGGTCCGGTCGGAACGTGTCGGACGGGAAGATGATCACCGGGATGCCGTTCGCCTCGGCCATCTCGATCAGCTTCCTTCGGCACTCATTTCCCTTGACCTCGCGGTTGATGAATACGAACGAGACCTCGGCATCGATATCGCCGCCCCTTATGCGGTCCATCATGGTCTTGAAAAGCCCGTAGGAGCCCGGGCCCCTGGCGGTCGTGAACCAGCCGATCCTCTTCATGTTCATTCACTCGGAGATGCTCATCTGCAGCTCATTATAAATAATCCCGCCAGAGGGTGCTCCCGTTCAAAAGTAGGACGAATGGTGACCCGCAGGTGCGAGCGTCGCTTCCGGAAAGGACCTCGGACCCGCAAGGGGCAGGCGCTCTTTGAGATGGAACGGCCAAAGTCCCGGATCGGCTCCAGAACATGGCCGTTCTCGACACGTCCCTGGATGATAGCACCCGGTCATCAAGCGGAACGAGTCGCGGACAATAGGCCATTGACCAACGGGGCCGAGCCCGGTCCAATCTCACGAGCTCGCAGTTCGTGGATGAGATCCTTTCAACCTGGTCGCCGCATCGTCATCAGGAACGTGGCCACACCCTGATGTTCGCTCAACACATTTTTGGGGCAATCACAATTTTTTAAATAATAAAAGGAGTGTAACGTGATAGGACAAGATATCCGGTGATTCATATGGTTACACTAGGCACCGCCTTTGAGGATCTCGACAACGAACTAGAAAGCATGCTGGACATGATCTCCGAGGCCCTCGACCTCCTGGAGAAGGACAAGAAGGACGAGGCCATGGAGATGCTGGCCGACCTGGAGGAGGCCATGCTGGACTTCCTCGATTACGAGGAGGCCGAGGATGTCGAGGAGGCCGAGGAAGAGGCCGAGGAGCCCGCCCCCAAGAAGGCTGCCCCCAAGGCCCCGGCCAAGGCGCCCGCCAAGAAGGAGGCTGCGAAGGCTCCGGCCAAGAAGCCTGCCGCTGCCAAGCCCGCCGCCAAGAAGGCCCCGGCCAAGAAGAAGTAAAACGCCTTCGCCCTTCGGGGCACCATCTTTTCATTTATTGAAGCGACACTATGGATAACTTAGCGTATCGCTGCCTTGCGACATGCTGCCCTGTCGGCGCGTCGCTATGATGTCCAGATATCCTTCAGACGCCTATCCAGACATTCCCCAGTATGCGCTTTATGGCCGCGATGGCCGACAGGGCGGCCAGGTACGAGGTCGCCGGATTGATGGGCGACGGCACGTTCTGCGTCTCCGACCTCAGCTCCCCGAAGTCACCCTTGACCGTCAGGGTGTGGGAGTTGCGCTCGGCCGCGGGATCGCATATGATGGTCACCCGTGTCCGTTCGAAGCCCACGCCCAGAAGGGATATGGTGGCCGCCACGTTGAGGTTCTTGGGGAACTGCACGGTCGCATCGCGGGCGGTCCCCTCGAACACCACGGTGGGCTCGGTGAGGGAGTCGACGTCGATGCCCCGCATGGCCAGACCGGGAGCTCCCTTCAGTCCCTTGGGCCCCTTCCTGGTGGTCAGATGCACCTCCGAGATGCCCGCCGAGGCGGCGGCGCGAAGGCCGTCGGTGCCGCAGATCGCCCCCGAGGGCATATAGATGCGGGAGCGGTGCTTCTTGGCCAGGGTGAAGCACCTCTCCCTGAACTGATCGTCCGTGAACACCCCGACCGACATGACCATAACGTCCACGCCATTCTCCAGGACGAACGGGACGTACTTGGCGGCCGCCTCCTGGCTGGCCGCTTCCACTGCCAGATCGACCTCGGTGAGCGCTTTGCACAGCTGCTCGCTCCTGCCGCTCACGTACTCGGCCTTCTCAAGACTGTCCACCAGGTGGCGGGCGTAGTCCGCGCTCATGTCCGTGACGTAGAGCTTGTCCACCTCCGGCAGGTCATGGACCGCCTTGGCCAGAACGCTGCCGATGGAGCCGCACCCGATGATCAGAATGCGCATGCTGCGGATGATGAGCGGTCCCGGATTTTAATCCTACTATGGCCGTCGACGCGGGGTGGGGCAGCCAATTATTTTATCAGGGCGGTGCGATGGTATGCCATCATGAGGTACGAGGTACTGGAGCACACCGCCGACCTGATGGTCAAGGCGTACGGTCGGACATTGAAGGAATGCTTCGAGAACGCCGCCTACGCCATGATGGACCAGATAGTCGACGCCTCCTCCGCCCGTCTGACCGAGGAGGTGGGCATCGCGGTGGAGGGAGCGGACCTCGAGGAGCTGCTATACAACTTCCTATCCGAGGTGCTGTTCATCTTCGACGCCCAGGGGCTCGTCCTGGGCAAATTCGAGGTCGATCTCCGGGACAACGGCCTGGAGTGCAGGGCCTGGGGCGAACCGTACGACCCCGAGAGACACTCCCCCAAGAGCGAGATCAAGGCCGTCACGTACCACGAGCTGCAGGTGAACGAGGACGAACCGTCCATAACCGTGCTCTTCGACGTATGAAGGCGTCCGCGATCGCCCACCCCATACAGGGCCTGGTCAAGTACCATGGGCTGAGGGACGAGCGGCTGCGCCTGCCGTTCCACGACTCCATCTCGGTGTGCACGGCGCCGCTCAGGACTCACACCACGGTGGAGTTCGGCCACGCCGACGATCGCGCGTGGATAGGCGGCCGCCCCGCCTCGGCGGAAGAGATGGAGCGCATCCTCGACGTGGTGGACGCCCTGGGCGAGGAGGCCGGCGGACGGAGCGGGATGCGCATGCGCACCGTGAACGATTTTCCGTCCAACATCGGCCTGGGGGCGTCGGCGTCCGGCTTCGCCGCGCTGGCGGTGGCCGCGGCGGAAGCGCTCGACCTGGAGCTGTCGCTCGAGGA
>LJKK01000133.1 GCA_001421185.1 Methanomassiliicoccales archaeon RumEn M1 | reverse complement strand
AGCAGCGCAAGGCCGAGGCCGCCGGTCCGAGGAGGAAGGGGGCCAGCTCCCTGGTGGCGGCCGCCATGGCCTACGAGGCCACCCCGGCGGAGGGGCCGAAGGACGAACCGGTCCCCGAGGAGATCATCCCCCAGGAACGGGAGCTCGGCGAGAAGGAGGGCGGGGAGAAGGACAAGATGGAGCGGCTTCGCGCGCTGCTCGACCAGCCTGACGAGGAAGAGGAGGGCGGGGCCGCCAGGGACCTGAGCCGCCTGTGAGGCCTGACGTCGAGGGGCGGGCGCCCACGCCCCATTAAAAACCTTCGAGCGTGCTGCGGACCGCGCCGCCCATGGAGCACGAGCTCCAGCGGGACCGTTGGTCCCGCTAGTAGTCCATCAGGCCTTCCTTCTTGAGGTACTCCCTCAGGAGCGACGTGGCGTAGCATCCCTTGTTGAGGGCGAAGGAGAACGTGACGCTGTCGCCATGGGTCTCGTAGCGGAGGTCCTTGACGATGCCCAGCAGCTCCCTCCTGGTGCCCTTGGACGAGCACAGGTGCAGCGGCGGGACCATGAAGTCCTCCTTGCGCAGCCCCTCCTGCTCGATGATCGACCTCTCGATCTCTCCCATCTCCCCCTCGGCCAGCACCGAGTCGGTGCCGAAGAGCACGCCGCTGACGAACGCCCTTCCCTGGCGCACCTGCCGCTCCACCAGGTCGAGGTTGGAGGACGTCACCGGGACCCCGTTGTCGTGCTGCGGAAGGCCGTTCCGGTCGGCCGGAAGGACCACGTCGCCGACCAGCGGCCGGTCCAGCGGTAGACCTCGACGGATCCTCTCGCTCAACATGCGATTGAACAGGAACGACTGGTAGGCGTGCACGAACATCATCTGCAGGTTGGACGGCAGGGTGGCGATCGCTCCCGCGTAGTCTCCCGGCGCCCGCGACAGATGGCCGATGATGGTCCTCTCGAAGGTCATGATCTTCGGATAGTAGTCCAGCGCGGCCTCGAAGTCCCTATCCTCCTGCAGCCGGGCCCGGGCCTCTCGACCCTCGTCCCTCTCGTTGGGATGAGGGTTGGCCGCGTAGGTCATGACGGCCCTCTCCAGGTCCCCCTTGACGATCCACTTCCCGACCTCGTGCGTTATCGGCCGCACCGCTCCGAACCGCTGCACGCCGAAGAAGTTGGGAAATCCTCCCAATGCCTGCAGCTGCTCCCCGGTGGCGGCGACCGCCCTCGACAGCTGCTCGTCACGCAGCTCGGTGTCGGTGACCCGGATCCTGAAGGCGTTGCCGATGAGGTCGCCGATGGTGATGCCCTTCTTGGCGGGATAGGGCTCGGAGATCTCGATCTGGTGAAGGCTCAGCTCCATCAGCCGCTCGGCCGGTACCGGGAAGGACATCAGCTGCGAGGTCACCGCCCGCTTGTCCTTGGTGCCGGCGAAGCCGATGCGCTCCCGGCCTATGCCCAAGGATCTGGACAGCTGACGCACCAGGCGGTTCATCTCCCAGTTGGTGGCGGTGACCTTGGCGATGGTGATCGGTCCGCCCTCGCAGCGGGGCGGGTAGGCCGAGACCTCCTCGACCTGAAAATCCTCTGGATCGCACTTTAGACGTCCGCCGGTGCCGGGAGAGTCCGTATAGTACAGCTCCAGGCCTATGGCGGCCTCCTCGGGGCCGCTTTCCATCATGCTCACTTGCTCTTCTCGAGCTTCTCCCGGGCTTCCTTGAACTCGTTGGCGATGGTCTTGGCGGCCCGCTTGAGCGCGGTCTGGGGCTTTCCGCTCTTGACCCTGACATACAGCACTGGAAGGTCCAGCTCGGGGTGGCCGGTGTTGTACTTCACCTCGGCCACGCCATCGTCCTCCAAGAGCTCGTTGATGAGGGGCTGGATCACCGTCATGTTGGCGTCGCGGATCTGGACCGAGATCGAGTCCTTATCCTTTTCGAGGAGATGAAGTTCCATAATGCCGTGCAATATTCCGCTCGCCTATAAAGGCTTTCATATCGTTCATCATGCGCCATGGCCGGCGGGGAGGCGCGAGCATGGCCCAATGGCCCTGGGCGGCGAACAAACGCATGCTCTACCCGGAAGGGCGCAGGCCAACATTGACGAGGAACATGCCTGACCAGCCTATCCACCGATAGGTTTTTTGCACATAGGCTGGAGTAGTATGCCTCATAACGCCTGTAAATCCGATCTACAGCACCAGGTCATGGTCATCGCATGCCATGACAGCAGTGGAACCGAGCGTCAGGGGCGAGGGCGCTACCGCCTCATCGATGATGAGAAAAAGACCATTGGAGGTCATACGCATGTCAGAGGCCTCGGAAGATATCCCCTGTCAGCGCTCTAGTGGTCGCCCCATGACGTCATAGGTCAAGGAGGTAGGGCATTGAGCGACGACATACCCAATCTGTGCCAGGGATGCACCTTGGAGAAGGACTGCTGCGAAACGATGAGCGGCCTGTGGACGACGGATGAAGAGTACAAGCCAGTGTTCAAGGGCCACGAGGACAAGCTCTTGGTCAAGAGGTCCAATAACATCGTCTTCCTTTACATGAAGGAGAACGAGCCGTGTCCTCTATGGGATGGTCAATGCACGATCTACAAGGACAGACCTATTGACTGCCGTCTGTTCCCGTACAAGATGACCAACATCATTCAATATGGAGGTAAGATAAAGATCACGTTCAACAACATCGCCAATTGCCCCAAACGGAACGAACTGGTAACCGAGGAGGAGGCTGCCGCACTGATATTGCAGTGGGGCAAGATGGCATTCGGTGAGGATGCGAACATAGTGGTCCATAACGAAAGAACGTGGTTCCAGCGATGGTTCACCGTGTTCGAGTCATACCTGAGCCGCCCCCGCCTGATCGTGGGCGGAGAGTGAGCTAAGGGCCAGAGCCATAGGTGAACGGACACGCGGACCCGGGGCGACAGGACCATAAGCGATAGCCATGATGGATGGGACGCCTGGGCCGCCGAGGCGTTCGGTACGACCCCTCCGCATCCTTGTCGGTCGCCTTACTTCTTGCGCTGCTTCTCGTACATCGAGAGCAGCTCCTGCGTGGTGGTGGCGTCCCGCGGCATCTTGTCGTCGCGGAACGCTCCGGTGAAGCGGGGGAACCTGATGGCCAGCCCCGCATCCTCCCGGATCTTGCCGAAGGCGCAGGTGTGGATGGGCGACAGCGACAGCTCCGCTCCCAGGACCTCGAGGACGGCGGCCGGCTCGAACCACACGTCGGCGCTCATCCTCGAGTCGACGCGGGGGTGCCTCTGCGGCAGCCGGTAACGGTCCAGCATTTCCGGGAGAGCGGCCAGGGTGGCGTCGTCGAACCCGCTGCCCAGCTTGCAGGCCGTCTCGAAGCGGTCCGTCTCCGAGTTGTAGGTGGCCATGAGCAGGGCGCCGTACAGGCCTCCCCGCTTGCCGCGCCCGTGGAACGCCCCCACGACCACCAGGTCGACGGTGTCGGTCATCTCCGAGCGGTACTCCCGCTTGTACTTGATCCACTGGTAGCCTCTCGCTCCCGCCCGGTACGCCGAGTCGTCGTTGATCGACTTGGCCATCAGGCCCTCGCAGCCCGCCGTGAGCGCCTCGGTGAAGAACCTCTCCACGTCCTCGACGTCGTCCAGCACCCTGGCCTCCGAGAATCGGACCTCCTCGCTCACCTCGATGCAGCGCGTCAGGGCGGTCCTGCGGTCTGGCAGGGGCAGTTCCGTCAGGTCCTCGCCGTCCAGGTACAGGCAGTCGAACAGATGCACCCTCACCGGGTACTCCTCCATGGCGGCGGTGATGTCATGCTTCCGCCCGCGGCGGTGCGACACCTCCTGGAACGGCAGCAGCTCCCCGGTGTTGATGTCCACCGGGACGCACTCCCCCTCCACGATGGCGCTCTTTCCCCGGAACGCCTTCCTCAGCGACTCGACGACGTCGGGGAAGCCACCTGTGAGGTCCTCCAGGCGTCGAGAGTACAGCTTGATGCGCTCGCCATCGATGTGCGCCTGGACCCGCAGCCCATCATACTTGTACTCGAACATGGCGCGGCCGCCCATGCGCTCCAGGATCTCCTCGGGCGACGGCAACCGCTCGGCCAGCATCGCCCTGAGGGGGTTGCCGACGGTGACGTGCAGGCGGTCCAGCCCTTCCAGCCCCTCATTGCACAGCACCTCGCCCACCATCCCGAGGTCCGAGGTGACGTTGAACGCCCGCTCCACCACCGGCTTGTCGGCCTTGGTGGCGAACGCCTGGGCCAACGAGTCGAGGACGGTCTGCGTGGCCACGCCGAGGCGCATGCGGCCGGTGGCGATGCGCGCCAGGTATCTCGCCTCGACCGGGGTGGCGTCGTGCAGCAGGTCGGCCAGCAGGCGCATCTTCAGCTCCTGGGAGCCGCTTCCCTCGGAGCGGGCGATCTTCAGCAGGGAATCGTACACCCGGTCGAGCGTCAGCGGTCGGGAGAACAGCGTGGTCTGCCGCTTGCTCTGGAACATCCTCTCCGTGACGGTCCCGGGGTCGCCCTCCTTGGCCCACAGCTGCCTGACCTCCGATTCCTTGGTGCCGGCGGCCATGGCCAGGGTGCGGAGGTACAGCTTGTCGGCCAGGCCCAGCTTCTCGGGATAGAACTCGGGGACCAGGGTCCCCTGGGTAAGGTACACGATGCGCCGGATGTGGGCGCAGTCGGAGGAACGGAACAGTCCGGCCAGGATCTCGGTCATCTCCAGCCGGGAGGATGTGGACTCTATGGCCTCGTACACCCTCACCAGGTCCTTGTAGAGCATGGAAAATGGTTATGCCGTTGGCCTATTTAATCGGATACAGGACCTCACACGAAATCGCTCAGGGCGTTCTGGCCTTTCTTGGGCGCGGGGCCCTTGGCCTCCGACCTCTTGGTCTTGGCAGCCTCCCGGTCCCACTGCTGCTTGAGCGAGTGCAGCCGCTTGCGCATCTCCCGCTCCTTCTTCTCGCTGGCGTTGAGCGAGGCCTCGTCCCTGGTGCCGGCCGTCACCAGCACGATGACCTG
>LJKK01000165.1 GCA_001421185.1 Methanomassiliicoccales archaeon RumEn M1 | reverse complement strand
TTCAGCGTGCCGGGGGGCAGCCCGCGCGGTCCAGGACCTCGTACAGCAGATGCACCGGGAGGGGCGCGGCCGACGACGGTTTTATCACCGCCGTGTTGCCGGTGATGAGGGCCCCCACCGCCATCCCGGTGCTGATGGCCAGGGGGAAGTTGAACGGACACACGATCGCCCATATGCCGTACGGCCGCAGGCGCAGGGAGATCTCCTCCCCCTCGTACGCCGGCGGGACGGTCCGCTCGAAGCCGTTGTTCTCGCGCATCTCGTGGCTGTAGTACATCAGGAAATCGATCGCCTCGTCGACGTCGGCCACCGCCTCATGCCTGGTCTTCCCGTTGTCGAGGGTGATGGCGGCGGCCAGCTGGAACTTCTCCCGCCGCATCAGCTCGGCCGCCCTCTCGAAGATCTCCACGCGGTCCTCCCAGTCCATGCGAGACCAGGTGGGGAACGCGTCCCGGGCCGCCCGCACGGCCCGCGAGACCTCCTCCGGGGACGAGCTCTGGAACCGTCCCACGATCGTCTCCTGATCGACCGGACTGATGTCGTCGAAGGTCCTCTCCGACAGGCTGGGGCGCCCTCGATGTGGTTGGGATAGACGATTGGAGCGCCCCGCACCGCGGCCAGGAGGTCGTCCGCCGCCCTCTCGTACGCAGAGTGATAGTCCTCCTCCGAGCCCTTCATCCGCTCCCAGGTAAGCTCGCTCCTGAACGTCATCGCGTTATGATGGCTCCCCTGCCTTGATATGATTTCGTGTCATTTGGGCAGGGACCTCTGCTCCCGGTCGATGACGAACAGGTACAGGGACGACAACGCTATGATGAAGGCCCCGGTGAGGGCCATGACCTGGGCCAGGAGCATCGGCGTGAATAGACGGCCGGTGGACGCTATCCCGCTCACCAGGGCGAACAGGACGCCCACCGCCAGCAGGAGGATGACGACGTAGGCATGGCCATCGGTGGCCAGGCCGTACAGCATGAACACGTTGGCCAGGCCCAGCAGGGCCATGGCGACCGACAGTACCTGCAGGGGCGGGGCGATCTGCGGCAGGTAGGGGTTGTTGGGCACCAGGATGTTCAGCACCAGGTCCGGGAACAGTATGAACGCCAGCGCCACCACGCCGGACAGCAGGGCGGTGGCCAGTATCGACGTCCGGAGGACCTTCCAGGTGCTGCGCCGCTGGGTGTGCAGCTTGGCGATCTTGGAGTACATGACGGCGGCGATGGCCCCCGGCAGGAACAGGATGATGCTGGCCAGACGGGTGGCCGACGTGTACACGTTGGCCGGGTCCCTCTCCATGAGCAGGGCGGCCAGGATGATGTCCGCGTTGATGAGGACGGTGTATCCGAGCGCCGCCATGGTGGTGGGTATGGTGAACCTCCAGATCTCCCCGCTCTCCGCCCTCTCGCCCTTCAGCCTCAGGTGCTTCCGCATGGCCAGCAGGGAGAACGCGACGCCGAAGGCGATGCCCACCACCACCCCTCCGACCGCCCCGGCCACTCCCAGGCCCAGGACCACCAGGCCAACGCCCAGCATCAGCTTGATCAGGTAGTTCCCGCCGTAGCTGATACCGTATGCGGTGAAGCGCTGGAGGCCCTGCAGCGGGCCCGAGCCGACGGGAACGAGCAGCGAGAGGAGGACGCCCAGGCCTACGAGCGCGATGCCGGCCGAGGAGGTGATGTTGAGCGAGGACCGGACCTCGGGGATGTTGAGGAACGCCACGATCGAGACGCCGGCCACCGTCCCCAGGGCGAGGGCCAGCAGGAGCGTGCGGCGCATGAGCCACGCGATGCGACCGTTGCGGCCCTCGGCGTTGTACTTGGCAGTGTAGCGGATCAGCACGGTGCTGATGGCCGTCGACGGCACCCCGGCGATCGCCAGGATGGCCAGGAAGGTGTTGATCTCCGACAGCTCGAAGGCCGCCAGGTTCTGCATCATCAGCTGATAGAAGAAGTTGCATGCGCCCCCTCCCACGGTGGCGATGGACAGGATCAGCGCAGGACCTCCCATCCCCTCTGCCGATATCAACCTCCTCAGACGGCCGAGCATGGAACGTCCCGCCATCATGCCCTGTCGTTTTAATATTTCTCCATGGGAGGTCAGGAAATTCTTTATGGCACCCAGGCCATGGCCGGCCGCAGGGATGATCGAGTGAAGGTATCCATCGTGGGAACTGGCTATGTCGGACTGGTGACCGGTCTGTGCCTTGCCGAGCTGGGGAACGAGGTAGTGTGCATCGACGTGGTCCCGGCCAAGGTGCAGAGCATCATGGAGGGCCGGGCCCCGATATACGAGCCGGGCCTGGACGAGTTGCTGGAGCGCCACCTGCGCTCAGGCCGCTTCCGGGCCACCATGGACATGGGCCAGGTTACTGGTACGGACGTCACATTCATCGCCGTCGGCACGCCGTCCAACGAGGATGGTTCGCTCGACCTCCGGTACGTGAGAACGGCGGCCGAGGACATCGGGAGGGCGCTGGCCTCCAAGGATGGCTACCACGTGGTGGTGGTCAAGTCCACCGTGACGCCCACCACGACCGACGCCGTGGTCGCCCCCATCGTGGAATCCTCGTCGGGCAAGAGGGTCGGCGACGACCTGGGCATCGCCTCCAACCCCGAGTTCCTGAAGGAGGGGATGGCGGTGGACGACTTCATGAACCCCGACCGGGTGGTCATCGGCGCCTCGGACGAACGGGCCGCCGGGGTGGTCCGTTCATTGTACTCGTCCTTCGATTGCCCCATACTGACGGTCCCGACGGCCACCGCCGAGATGATCAAGGTCGCGTCCAACTCGTTCCTGGCCACCAAGATCTCGTTCGTCAACGAGGTGGGCAACATCTGCAAGGACATGGGCATCGACATGCGGCAGGTGGCTGAGGGGATGGGACTGGACGCCCGCATCGGGAAGCAGTTCCTGCGGGCCGGCTGCGGGTTCGGCGGCTCCTGCTTCCCCAAGGACGTGGCGGGGCTGGCGGCCGAGGCCGAGAGACGCGGTCTGAGGCCGCGCATCATGCGGGCCGCCCTCGACGTGAACGCCGAACAGCCGCTGCGGCTGCTGCAGCTGCTCGATCGGCGCATGGACGTCCGGGGCCGCACGGTGGCCGTGCTGGGCCTGGCGTTCAAGCCCTTCACCGACGACATCCGCGAGGCGAGCTCCCTGAAGGTGGTCGCCGGGCTGCTGGCGAGGGGGGCCTCGGTGCGCGCCTACGACCCCAAGGCGATGGACAACTTCCGGAGGGAATATCCGGACGTGACGTATTGCTCATCAACCCAGGAATGCATCTCCGGCGCCGACGTGGCCATCATCGTGACCGAGTGGCCGGAGTTCGCCCCGCCCGAGCTGTACGGCGACATGCTGGTGGTGGACGGGCGCGGCGTGACGAGGACGAAGAACTACGAAGGGATATGTTGGTGAGGACATGAAGGCGGTGATACCGGCGGCCGGAATGGGGGTGAGGTTTCTCCCCCTGACCAAGGACATGCCCAAGGAGATGCTTCCCGTGGTGCACAAGCCCACCATACAGTACGTGGTGGAGGAGGCGGTGGCGGCCGGGATCGAGGACATCCTCATCATCACCGGCCGGGGGAAGCGTTCCATCGAGGACCACTTCGACCGCTCCATGGAGCTGGAGAACGTCCTGGGGAACAATGGCCGGCAGAAGGAGCTGGACGAGATCAAGCGCGTCGCCAACATGGCCACCATCCATTACGTCCGGCAGAAGGTCCCGCGGGGCCTGGGGGACGCCGTCCTGCTGGCCAAGCAGCACGTGGGCGACGAGCCTTTCGCCGTCATGCTGGGCGACACCATCAACCTGTCGGCCGTCCCGGTGGTCAGGCAGCTCATGGGCGTCCAGGCCAAGATGGGCGGCTCGGTGATAGCCGTGGAGCCGGTGGCGCGCGAGAAGGTGCGCGACTATGGCATCATCAAGGGGGAGAGCATCTCCGACGGCCTATACGAGATCGAGGAGCTGGTCGAGAAGCCGGCCCCCGAGGACGCGCCGTCCAACCTTGGGATCACGGGAACGTACGTCCTGTCGCCGCGCATATTCGACTGCCTGGAGCGCACTCCCCCGGGGAGGGGGGGCGAGGTGCAGCTGACCGATGCGCTGCGTCTACTGAGCCAGGAGGAGAAGGTCTACGGGCTGCAGTTCCAGGGGCGGAGGTACGACATCGGGGACAAGCTGGGATGGCTGAAGACCACCATGGAGCTGGCCCTGGACGACCCCGAGCTGGGGCCGCCCCTGCAGGAGCATCTTCGTGCCCTCATGGCTCGGAGGAGCTGACCTCGCAGATCCCGAAGTCCTCCTCCAGGCTGTCGAGGTACGGCGGGATGACTGTGGCCACCGCCACCCCGCCCAGGATATCCACCGAGAGGTCGACGGCCGTGTCGTCCAGAGAGTACTGGGTCGTCAGGTCGAAGGCCAGGTCGACGGCGAACTCGGCCGCCTCCCATACCATGCCCAGGACGATCACCAGGCCCAGCGAGATGAGAGGGACGTACCGGACGGGCAGGGCTCGAGGTATCGCCTGCCTTCCCCGCACCAGGATCACGAGGTTGGCCGCCACCGCCAGGACGGACGTGGCCATGAAATGGGTGAGCAGGTCCCACCACCACACCAGGTCATAGGCGTGGGACAGGATGCCTGCCGAGTGGAGCACCGACACCACCACCGTCAGCGCGGACATGGTCCAGGGCAGGGGCATGCACAGCCGCCGGCGGGCCAGGACCGGTAGCGCCACAAGGAACATGCACATCAGCGATGTCAGCGCGGGATACGTCTCGCCCACCACGATGGACGCGACCAGGATGATCGCCAGGGCGTAGATGCCCAGCCTGGTGATCTTCGCCTCCCTCGATTCGTCGGTAGCCTCGTCGAAGCGGACCGTGGGCGATGCCACCTCCTTGGTCATGCCGCACCTCCCTCGGCCCTTCGGCCGTGCGGAAGGAAGTGGAACAGCAGGCCCATGGCCCCGATGCCTATGAGCCCGGAGACCAGGTGCAGCATGAACGCCTCGTTGGTGGGCACGAAGGCGCTCCCGGTCATCAGGTCGATGTAGTAGAAGGCCAGGGCGCTCAGCCCCATGAAGGCGTTGGCCAGCAGGGCCGACAGCAGGGGAAGGAGGTCGCGGGCGCCCACGTCGCGGACGCTCAGCGTGATGTAGGACAGCAGGAACGCCGCCACCGGCAGCATGGCGAACTGTATCTCGGGAGCGTGGTCCGGCGAGATGTGGGGGGCCAGCAGCA
>LJKK01000018.1 GCA_001421185.1 Methanomassiliicoccales archaeon RumEn M1 | reverse complement strand
TTCTACAGGGCATAGCGGGGCAAAGAGTTTAATCTCCCCGAGGGCCTGATGGGTTGGGAGGAGACGCCAATGGAACGGGGCAAGGAAACCGACCGCAACGTGGAGTTCGAGACCATAGCATCGGAGAGGATCCCCTTCGGGAAGAACAACTTCCTCGAGGTGGCGCGCAAGAGGGCGGTGAGCAAGGACGGGACGACTGAGTTCGTGTCGATCAGCCGCGGCTACACCATGAAGGATGGCTCTGAGCGTTACAAGAGCTCGCTGACCATACCCGAGGACGAAGAGGTCAGGAAGTTCCTCATCGAGAAGCTGTCGTCGATCTAGACCTCTCGAACATGAGCTCGAGATAGGAACGGCGCTCGCTGCCTTCCAGGCCGAGGGAGCGCATGGCCTCCATCAGCAGGGCCTTGCCGCCTTCGACGTCCTCGCCCTGGACCTCCAGCTCCACGAAGTGACCCAGGCCGCTGACCGTATCGAGCGCCACCTCCACGGCGCCCAGCTGGTAGACGTCCCTCACCTTCTCTATGACGGCCACCGGCGAGAAGCCCAGCCGCTGCAGGATCGTTTTCATGGCGTCGGCGTCGGACATCGGCACGGCGATCTCCTCCCTGGTCTTCGTTTCGGCATCGACCTTGGGGCCCTTGTAGTAGAGCGTCTGCCGGCCTCCCTGGCGGCGGATGCGCAGCGCCTCGTCCGTCACGCCAAAGTCGCGGCAGGGATGGGCGAAGTATGAATCGGACTGCTCAACCCGCTCCACGTGAACGGCGTTCAGCGCCGTCAGTCTCTTCCTGACATCCTCATGGTCGGCGACTGGCGTCTTGATCTCGATCTCGAGCATGATGGATGATACATGCCAGGCTGATAGATAATACCAGGGTCGTTTGGGAAACGGAACCTTTGTTCTTGCTTATTGAAAACAGTGTATATAGGAATTTATATCTTCACACTACTATCACCCTACCGCGTCGCAGAGGGGTCGGTGGAGTCATGACTAATTACTTCGATGGTAGCCGCAGGGGTCGAGGTGCCAGGCATGGCGCGTCGGGAGCGAAGCTCATCAAGAGGCGCAAGACCTGGAAGAGCCGAAACGCCGTTTCTGAGATCATCGGCAACATGCTGATATTGGCCATCACCGTCATCATGTTCTCTGGCATCTTCGTCTTCGTCGCCTCGATGGACGGCCCGGCGGAGAAGGTGTACACCGACTTTGTCGGCAGCGTCGAGACCAATGCCGATGGCGACGTCGTCGCGATCAAGATAATCAACAAGGGCGGGCATCCGCTCGAGGACCGCCGGACCGCCATTTACCTTTTCGTTAGCGACACGGCCTCATCCCTGGGGGGTCTCGGACGGCTATAAGCGGGACGGGGTGAAGTGGAACACCGGAGACACGTGGAGTACGGGGAGCGAATGGAACTACAAGGGCCTTACGGGAGTTACCAATAAGGCCAAGATAAGCGTCATGATCGTCGACGTGCAGACCAACACTGTGGTGTGGGAGGCCACCCTGCAGGGCAGCGACGATAAGTCCACCGCGCCCATTATCGGCAGCAGGGGCATCTCCAGCACCAACTCTCCAATCGCTGGCAACGTCTATGTCGGTGACCACGTGAGATTCTTCGCCTATGTCAGCTCACCCCATGGCTCCATCGATCCCGCCTCCGTCTATGTCAACGCCTCTCGTCTGGTAGGCTTCGGGAACGACCCCGTCTCCCTTAAGAGTGATGGAGGCGGAGTGTACTGGTCCGAGATCTCCTACCCTGCCAGTCAGGCCTGGAACGGGAAGGTTATCACCTTCCATGCCAGTGACGTCTCCGGACAATCGGTGAGCGCGAACTTCGTTGTCAAGGTACTCACCGGAGGAAACTCTGGCCCGGATAATCCCTTGGACGGCCATGAGGACGACCTGGTGAACGGGGAATATCCAGGAGATGCCAGCGGAGGGCAGAGCGGCGGGGGGAACAGCCGACTGGGGACGACCTTCTATTACATCAGGAACGCCGCCACCGGCGAGATCACACGCGACTTCAAGCCTGGGGACAGAGTGCTCATTGAATTATACAGCAATTCAATGATGAATCTGGCACTGGAGAACTCATTCGTGGTCACACATCCATATACTGGGGAAATCATGATGGAGCAGTCTGCGTTAACTGGCGCCTTCTCCTACGGTGGCATGTTTTCCGGATTCTATTGCTATAAATACACTTTCGACGCGCCCACAGGCAAGCTGGTGTATCCTTTCCAGATCAAGATGAAGGATTATTATGGGACCAACCTGAACCTCCTGGACAGAATAACGGTCAGCGGCGCCACGTATCCGATCATAGAGACGTATCGGCTGAACGAAACGACCAATATGCTGGAAAGGACCGGCGATTTCACGCTTACCGATAAGATCTACCTCAAGATAATCACCAGGGACACGGATGTTGACATCACCAAGGTAAAGGTCGGAGTGATCGCCATATCAGACTACAGCGGGCGCTACCTGATCAAGACGTCCCCCCCACCAGCGTCAGCATCTCCGAGTAATCCAAATTATCAATCACCTCTGAGCTCTCTGTTCAAGACATCGTCCACCAGTAATAGTGCCCTCAGAATCGCGGACACCGAGGAAGGTGTCTACACAGTATATATCGAGCTGAAGGCGGCCGACATGTCGTGGTGGTTGCCTAAGAAGAACTCCTACACTCTAACGATCTCCTCCCTGACTGATCTGGGGAACCCAGGGCAGGGAGAAATCTATCACGATATCACGACCCAGTTCAACGTCACCGCGCCACTGAGCCTGACTGACATAGTGGCTAGTATAGGTACGGGTTCGTTCACATGGAGCTCCAGCGGCGCATCATGGACCAATAGCAAGCTGGTATGGTTCGAGAAGGGGGTAGGCTCAAGCGCCTGGGGTAAGACCACCATCGACGACTCATCCCCCGCTGGCCCCCTGGCCATGGCCTTAGAGGACATGGACAACGATGGCATCAAAGACCTGGTGGTAGCTTTCCAGGATGGCGCTGTAAGCATCGCCTGGTACAAATGTCTGGACGTGAACGGTAAAACATGGTCCGAAGAGCCACACATCATAACAGGGCCGTTCGATGCGCATCCTGGCGAACAGGCACGTGGTGGCACCAGCACTGGCATAGATAATGAAGATACACTGGTCTACTATGACGGGAACTCGATATTTGAAAGTAAGGGCTTCAAGTCAGACTACGTATCTCAAAATGAGATATGCGTCGCCATGGAAATCGGAGACTTCAACGGAGACGGTTACATCGACATAGTGGCTAGCTATGCCCATGTCGTTGTGCGCACTACGGCTACCTCAGAAAACGATGCAAAGAATAATCCTGACAAATCTCAGGGTATGTTCTTCAACCGTGGTGTTTATGTCTTCTGGGGTGGCCAGGGCTGGATGAAAACAACGCTTGGTTCCACCCTGGATTGGATCACAGGGACCCCGGGCGCAAATTCCAACGGTAACCCTGCCATCCTGGACTTGGCTGTCGGTGACTTCAACAAGGACGGTTGCGATGACATAGTCGGTGTGGACGAAACCGGAAAAACGTACATCTGGATGAGCGCCTGGAGGGAGTCTGTGACCTCTCCTGAGCCATATAAGAGTGTGTTCTCTTCCAATCCAATAATCCCCGATGTGACGAGCCTCGTTGGTGGCTACAATCCGTGGGAGTACAAGCAAAGAGCACCGCGAGTAGAAGTTGCCCAGATGGACAATCAGGGCTATCTTGACATCATAAGGACCAGCACTAAGAACAACAACATCTACGTGATACACACGATCGGCAAGGACAGCTCCAAGATCTATACCTACCCAAACAAAGAATATGGGACAAATGAGCTGAAACCGAGCGGGATGGTGACCCACGATCTAGAAGGGCTAGACAACGGTTATATCCGAGACCTGATCGAGGATGACAATCGCTTTGAAAAGCTAACTGAAGTGTATCTGGAGTCAGATATCTTCCTCTCGCGGGCCGGATCGAATATCGGGTCTAACGGCACCGGGACGTTGGCGAACGTGCAGGTGGACGATGGACATACATATAATCTGAATCCCGGTCAGCAACTCTCGCTCAAGCAGTTCAGCATCGGTGAGGGAAACTACGGTAAGACCGTGGCCACTGCCGTCCTACATGTGAAATACGCGGTCGAAGGAACCTATGATGGCAAAGGTCACATACTATTATCTGAGAACGGCATCGCCCCCACGACCACGGGAATCGTTCCGAGCGCCTCGACCCACAATGTGTATCAGTCTTGCGATCTATATGCCAATGGGGTCAATACAATTGAGAAGATCAATTCCCTGAATATCGACTTCAACCATAACGGAACGGTCGGCATAGTAAAGTTTGATGCCATCTGGCTTGAGATCACTTTCGTCGAAGGGAGGTATCTGGAATGGCAGTTCGAGATACCAAACGTTCCTGGCCAATCCATCCATAACCTCGAAGTCAGGGCATATTGCGGCACCGAGGACGAGAAATACGACATGTTCTACTCGCCGGACAACACCACCTGGTTCAAGCTTGGAACGATCCAGGGCACCGTAGAGAACACCTACTCCTATCCGCTCTACTACACCAGCAACTCCAAGTACTACCTGAAACTGGTCGATGTGAACAGGGATCCCGCTCAATCAGCGAATCGGTCAGTCTTCCTGGACATGATACGGATAGCGCACTACTCGCCCGGTGTGGACTGGAGGGCCCAGGACCTAAAGATGTCGCCCCAGGTCCTACCAGTCTCGTCGAACAATTATATAACCGCCATCGCCGTAGGAGATGTGGGGAGCAACAGCGCTCTCGACACCGCTGGAACCCCTCATAGGGCCGATGGCCTGAACGATGTCGTCGTGGCGACTTCGAGGGTCGGAGGAGGCTCGGGAACGAATAAGCTGACGTTGTTTGTTCTCACCGGACAGGCAGCGGGAGGCCTTGATGGACCAATGGCCATCGATACCTCCTTGCTTGCCGCTTCGGTTGGGAACACTGACCTGTACGATTCGGCCGCCATCGCCCTAGGCGATTTTGATGCGGACTACGACCTGGACATAGTATTGGTCATCGGTTTCGCCCCCGGGAAGAGCGCAACGCCGTCGATACCTACCATCTGGACCTATTCCAATGAACCCGCGATTGGCAGCTGGACGTTCGATGAGGCACCGCTCAGTGCCTTGGGCGCGAACGAGGCTGGAATAAATGTCGAGGTCGGATACGTCAACCTATCCCTGTTCTTCCCCTTCATCGGGCTGGCGGGGATAGTGGTGGCATCGATCTCGATCGAGCGGCTGGCCAAGCGCAAGAGGTAACCGCTTGGGCAGGTACGACGTCATCGTGTCCGGCGCCGGCCCGGCCGGC
>LJKK01000179.1 GCA_001421185.1 Methanomassiliicoccales archaeon RumEn M1 | reverse complement strand
TTCTAACGGGGGGTCTCCCCCCCATCCTTCTTTTATCAATGATCCGTCATAGGGCGATTGTCATACTTTTTGCCGCAAGGACCGTGCTCTCGATCGTTCAGCAAAAGGCTCGAGCTCGATGGCCGGAGAGCTTAGATGCCCTCTTCGATCAGAGCAGGTATCGACTCCTCTTTCGCGCTACACAGCGGTCGGTAGAACAGACGGACGGATGCGTTATCGATCAGAGCAGGTATCGACTCCTCTTTCGCGCTACACAGCGGTCGGTAGAACAGACGGACGGATGCGTTATCTCTTACCTCGATCTCTGCCCGCCTCTTGCCAAGGGGGAGGGCGTCGGGCAGGGCTCCTCGCACATTGCCCTTGGCGCCGGCGCGCAGGCCCACCGCTATGCCGCCCTCGTTCACCAGGACGATGGACATCCTGCTCCAACCATCCTTCGATGTCGACCGCTGAACCTCCACGCGGATGGACGGAAGCAGCAGACGCTCTTCCTCATTGACCAGGGACCAAGCGTCGGCCATGGCGTCCCGCGACGGGCCCGGGGATGAGACGAAGGCCTTGTGCAAGTTCTTCCTGGTCTCGGTAAGGTCCCCTCCCAGCTCTTCCAGGGCCGATACCCTGCGCATCAGATGGGCGCACTCCGTCCATAGGGCTTCTCGTTCCTCGACCGTCCACCCCCGGGCGAGGACGGCTTCCCGAACCGCCTGGGCGGCCAGGGTGTAGCAGCCATCCCTGAGCAGCGCCTCCGCCCTGGCCAATGCATTCTGGGACGCGCTGTGCGCCTGTTCGTCATTCCTGACGCGCTCGATGTCCGCGACGATGATCCCTTCAGCCTCGCCCCTCAGTTCCTCAAGGGCCTGGAGGTCGTCATCGCTCAAACCGGACAGCGGGCGGGAGAGAAGCTCCTCCGCCATGGCGGGCCGGGACCCCTGCCTCAGCAGCGCGATGGCGCGAAGTGAATCGATGAGGTGGCCTATACGCTCCCTCCGCATCTCATGGCGCCTGACGGCGAGGGCCTCAATGACATCGCTATATAGCTCCCAGAATTGTTTGGGGGACGCCGTGCTCATGGCGTCCAGCGATCGGTCGATATCCGCCCCCGGCGTTCTTGAGCCATATCTCGAAGCTCATCGATGATGGCCGTGCGGCGACGTTCCAGCGAACCTAGCAGCGGCTCCTCGGCCATCGATGGGGTCAGGATGGAGATGCAATGCAAGAAGTCCCCCCCTCTCGAACGCCTCCTTGGCCGCTCTCACGTCGCGGGGCGGAACGGTCGAGGGCATCGATTCAAGGGCCGAGAGCGCGCGAGCGCGTATCTCGCCGACGGCCTTCAACACCTCTTCGTATCGGTCCGCCATCAGGTACGCCCAGCGCGGGCCGCGTTGAAGCGCGTCCGACACGGTCTGACGATCGATCCCCCATGAGCGGAGGTCGCCCCCCTCCAGGTCGGACAGGCGGTGCCTGGACTCGACCTCGTCCAGGTGGGCCTCCAGGCGTGGGGAGACGGCGTTGAACACCAGCTCGTGGACCATCCTTCCGCGCTCCAGCGCCAGCGATTGCTTGCCGCCGCGCATCTCGTCATGGGCCCTCTCCAGGAGCGCGTGCGCTTCCTCCACCAGCACCCCGCGTTCCTCCGCCTCCTCGAGGTACATCTCGGCCCGCTCGAGGTTCGTTTGCACCGAACGGAACAGCGCCAAGAGGCGTTCGCCCTCGCTGTCGGCGAAACGGACGGCCCTCAGGGCATCCTGGTACCGCAACTCGTTCAGCATCGAGGCAGCCCGGTCCAATATGCTCCTCGCCGAAGCGACATCGCAGCCCAGTCTTGAGCAGAGGTCCAGCTGGGAGGTTGTTTCCTTTATCCTTGCTCTCAGCCCCTTCCGGACGGCCCTGGACGCCGCCCGCTCGATCTCCTTGAGGGAGGACAGCGCCTCCTCATGCCTGCCTTGTTCGTAACTCTCCTCGGCCTTTCCCATCAGTGCGTGGACCTCGGGCATGTCGAGGGACAGGTCCTCCAGGAGCGCCACCAGGTCCCGCGCTTCCTCCATTCGGTCCGGTATGAGGCTGGCGGCCGCCAGGCCCTCCAGCTCCTGGAGGCAGGCGTTGGCCGACACCCTGGCGCCGTCGTACTTGCCGGCCTCGAACAGCCGCTTGGTCGCATCCAGCCTGGCCTGGGCGGGGTTCTTGGCCGGCAGCCCTGATTGGCCCAATGCCCTGGTCAGGAAGGCGATGCGGTTGTAGGTCTCCATATGGAGGGCGGAAGCCCTCTCCAGCTCCGCTCTCGCGTCGACCATCGTCGCATGGCATCCCACGATGTCGTCGGCCAGCAGCTTATGCGCCGCATCATCTGACAGTTTGCCGGCCCTCTCCACCCAAACGCCGTTCCGGCGGGCCGTGGCGATATCCCTGGAGAGGCGGGCCAGCAGGGAGGTCAGCTCGTCCCTGATGAGCTGCGTGGCGTAGCTGATGACGTCAGCGTACATCGCCGCCGTATCGGCGGGGTCCAGGGAGCGATGGGCGAGGGCCATCTTCTGCCCGATCGTGTTCGAGGTGCAGCCCAGCTCCCGGCTCAAGGCCATCAGTTCGTTCGCCTTCTGTCCCATCGCGACGGACGCGTCCCGCTGTCTGAAGATGGCCTCCTGCTCGACATCCCTGGCGATGCCCACCGCGTTGAGCAGTTCCCCCTCGCCCAGCAGCTGATGGGCCTCATCGACCAGGGGCGCGAGGTCGGAGAGGTCCACCGAGGGCGAGGAGATCCTCTTTGACGCGGACCGGACGCGCTCCGCCGCGGCCTCGGACGAAGCGCGTTGTATCAGGCCGGCGACTTCCTCCAGCTCCGACAGGGCGCGGTGTTGGCCGCTTCGGAAATCCTCCAGGGCGTCGAGCAGCCGCTGCCGCTCGCCCTCCACATCGGCCCCGACGGCGATCGCCTGTGAGAGGCTGGCGAGTCCCGAGAAGACCCTTCGGGTGCCGACATCGAGCATCAGGGCGTTCAAACGCTCGGCGGCGCCGGCCAGCAGGGAGCGCGCCTCATCGATCTTGCCGGCCAGGGCGAGCCTTCTCGACTCGGCGACCATCTCCGACGCCTCGCCCTGGGTCATATGGAGCCCCCTTACCGTGAGGAACAGCTCCCTGGTGCGGGCCAGCTCGTCGGCCAGGGCGAAGTGGCCGCTCAGGCCCGCGTCGAGCACGTCCCTGGCACGGTCCGTCAGCTCGAGCGCGGTGGACAGTTCTCGCCTTGCTAGCAGGTCGCGGGCCTCATCGAGCAGGGAGCTCGCCTCGGAGATGTCCACTCCCAGGCGGTGAGATAGCATGAGCCGGGGGCGGAGGGCCTGCATCGCCCTCATCAGCACCTCGGCGCGCGCCTCCTGCAGCGCCTCGCCTGCCCGGCGGAGCGGCTCCAGCACGATCGTTCCCACGGCATCCTCGCTCGAGCGCAGCTCTGCCCAGAACGTCGTCAGCTCCCCGCCCTTGTCCGCTACCTCGTCCGCTTCCGCCCTCAGGGCATCGATGCGCCGCCGCACCGCCTCGATCAAGATATCGTCGCGACGCCTTTCAGCTTCGTCCAGCCGCTCGAGCGCCCGCTCCGCATCATTGGAGCGCAATGCTTCCTCGGCCTCGTCGACCAGGTCGGTCAGGGCGTCGAGGGAGACCTCGGCGCGGGACGCCTGCTCCACCAGCCCGACGATCTCCGAGCTCCTTCCATCGAAGAGCGATCGGAATGGAGCTAGAACATGCTCCATCAATGCGTCGAGCTCCTTCCAGGCCGCCTCCGGCCCGTTGTCCGACAGATGCGGGAGGACCGTGTCGATATCTTCGTCGCTGACGTCCACCTGAAGTTCGATGGAGGCCGCGTATCTCCGCAGCTCCTTAGCCCGCTCCACCCGCTGCCTCAGCCGCTCCTCGGCCAGGCGCGCGACGTCGCCCCTGATGACATCTGCCAGCTCCAGCGCCTCGTGTGGGCGCTCGGACATGGCCAGCGCCTCTTCCAGGCGCTTCTCCAGCTCCTCGCTGCCGCCTATGGCCTCGATCTCCGTCCGGACCTGTTCGACGATGGTCGCCAACAGATTTCGCTCGAGGTCCCTCACCTTCTCCAGGCAGCGGTCGGCCTGTGCCACGGCAGCCGTGTGCTCCCGCTTGGAGAACGATTCCGAGGCGGCCGCCAGCGAGGCCTCGGCGTCGGTGACGTCGAGATTGAGCGCACAGGCGAAGGATAGCGCATCATGGGCGGCCTGCAGCCTGGCCTCGGCATCCCGCCGCTCCTTGGCCAGCTCCCTGGCCTTCTGCTCGAGCTGTTTGGTGAGCTGAAGCTGCTTCAGGTAGTCGCTGCTCAAGCTTCCCTTCCCTCCATGGCCATGGCTGTCCCCGGAATGGCCTGGAAATCCCCGTGGCCATCCTTAATGATTTGCCCGTGGTTCAGCCCGCTGACTACTTGTTCATCCTGACGAACGCGACACGCTCCAGCACCAGGTCCTCCACCATGTCCTCCGGGACCGCCTTGAGCTCGTCGGGAGATATCCCGAACCTGATCGCCTTCTCGACCGATGCGTCCAGGACGTCGTCGTCGCGGACCAGCCCGAGGCGCTCCAGCGCCGCGTTGGGGTCCTCGACGTTGAAGAACACCAGGGCGATGCGCTCCATCCCCAGCTTGATCCCCATCTTCTTCATCGCCTTGGAGATCTGACGCTCCCCGGAGGCATACAGCTGCGTTTCCAATACCACCGAGCCGGATACGTTGTCGCCGCGCTCGAACGCCCTGGTGGCGTGCATCGCGGCGGAGACCAGGTGGTCCTTCCCGCAGATCATGTCGGCATCGAGGGCCAGGCCCTCACCGCCGTTCAATTGGCGCAGGGCATCAATGAACGCCTCCACGTCGCCAACCTGTCCGCGGGCACCCAGAACAGTCGTCTTGACCATGCTGAGCGGGAATCGGACGGTGCGCATATAAAAAATTCGCTGGACCATGCCACATGGTCGTATTCGCCGCATCGTCCTGCGGATCTCGATGTTCCCTTCTGCCCGTGTACGAAACATTAATAGCCAGGTGGGAAATGGCACACTCACGACCGTCCAGGCGGTAATGGGTGCAGGCATGACAAAGGACAGGGTAACGGTGGCGTCCCCGGCCACGCTTTCCAACCTCGGCTCGGGCTTCGACGTGTTCGGTCTCGCCCTGAACGAGCCGTTCGACGTGGTGGATGCTAGAAGGACGTCCGAGCGCGGTGTCGTCATCGACGGCATCGAGGGCAGAGGGGCGGAGAATATTACGCGGGACGCGGCTCGGAACTCGGCGGGAGCGGCCGCCCAGGCCGTGCTGGAGAGCGCCAACGCCGACTTCGGCGTCGCGCTCACCATCAAGAAGGGCATCCGCCCCTGCTCCGGCATCGGCTCTTCGGG
>LJKK01000131.1 GCA_001421185.1 Methanomassiliicoccales archaeon RumEn M1 | reverse complement strand
CGAGGAGCTGGCGCGCGGACGCCGCCGATGATCAGCTCCGCCCCGGCTTCCTTCCCGTGGCCGCCTTGACGGCGTCGCTGAACACGCCCATGATGGTGTAGAACTCCCACTTGGTGGGGACGGCGCGCCCCATCATGCGCCGGAACATGATCTCGGTCTTCTCCCGGCGGAACTCCGGATAGTCCACGGCCTCCAGCAGCTGGTGGAAGAAGTCGTACAGCAGCTCCTTCTCCTCCATCGAGGCGGGCCGGGGGAGCGCCACCGGCCTTCCCACCATGAAGATCTCGTACAGGATGACCGTCAGCGCGTGGGACAGGTTGAGGACCGGATACTCATCCGAGGAGGGTATGTGCACCAGCAGGTCGCACCGCTCCAGCTGCTCCTGCGTCAGCCCGAGGTCCTCGGGTCCGAACAGCAGCGCGATGCGTCCCTCGTGGTCCCGGACCTTCTCGGCGAACGACCTCGGCGTTCGGGGATGCGGATGAAGTGCTTCTCCCCCTCGGTCACCTTGCCGGAGGTGCCCACCACCAGCGAGCAACCCTCGAGAGCGTCCTCGAAGGAGTCCACCACCTTCGAGTCGTCCAGGATATGGCCGGCATGCTTGGCGCGCTTGTACGCCTCGTCGCCCAGGTCGCAGGGGTCGACCATGTACAGCTCATGGAACCCGAAGTTGGCCATGGACCGTGCCACCGCCCCCACGTTGCCCTCGTGCATCGGCGAGACCAGTACCACTCGGTAGGCGGGCATGTCGGAGGGCTTAAGACCGCATTCCTACTTAATGCTGCCGTGGTCTGGCACGCGGCGGTGAAGCTGGCTTACGACGGCAGGGTGTTCATGGGCTCCCAGCGGCAGCCCGGTGTGCGAACGGTGGAGTCGGAGGCCATCGAGGCCCTGAGGAAGATAGGCGCCATCGATTCGGTGGCGGCCTCGCGGTTCCGCTTCGCCAGCCGCACCGACCGGGGGGTGAGCGCGCTCGGTAACGTGATGGCGTTCAGCACGTCCTTCGACCGCGGCGCGCTGCTGAGGGCGTTGAACGCCGCATCCGAGGACGTGATGTACTACGCTTGGACCGAGGTGCCCGAGACGTTCTCACCGCGTAGGGCCAGGCAGCGATGGTACCGCTACCTTCTCCCGTCCGACGGCATCGATCCGGGGGCCGCCGGGGAGGCGGCCGCGCTGTTCGTGGGCCGGCACGACTTCAAGGGCTTCTGCAAGCCGGACGGCCGCTCCACCGTAAGGACGATCGACTCGTTCATCCTGACGGAGGGCGACGGCGTGCTGATCGCCGACATCCGGGGGAGGGAGTTCCTCAGGAACATGGTGCGGCGCATGATGGCCGCCGTCGCCCAGGTCGGCTCCGGCAGGGCGTCCCTGGACGAGGTGTCGGCGGTGCTCGGGGGCGCCGAGGGATGCTTCGGCCTGGCCCCTCCCGAGCAGCTGATACTCATGGACGTCGATCACGGCCTGGAGTTCGAGGTCATGGAGCCCCCGACCCTCCGCCGGAAGGTGGCGGCCTATCGCGCCGACGCCATATCGCGGATGGAGCTGATCGACCGCCTGCGCGACCGTTTGCTCTGAACGTCATCTGGGTAGACCGGCCAGCGCACGGCCAGGCTGCCTTCCTAAGGCTGTTAATATATATCGCTATGGGTAGCATGCTCAACCATCCCTTTAATATGCCCAAAAATCCAGCTTCCGTAAGTGGTGGAGAGCAAGGTCCACGGGGACCAACCCTTTGCGGCTCCGCCGCTCAGCTGGCCCACGGCCATGCATGGCGGCGGTTCGCAATCCTCAAGGTTTTATCGTCCCTCGCCCTACCTTCCATTATGTTGGTCGCGCTCACCGGCACCCCCGGTACGGGAAAGAGCACCGCCGCGGAGCTGCTCCGTCATCGAGGCCGCGAGGTGCGGGAGATATCGGACATCGTGCGCTCCGGAAAGGTCTCCACGGTACTGGACGAGGAGCGGGGCAGCCTGGAGGTGGACACTGAAGAGCTGGATGAGGTCGTCGGCAAGGAGCTGGAGGGCCGCGACGCCCTGCTGGTGGGCCATCTGTCCCATTTCCTGTCGGTGGACCTCATCATCGTGCTGAGGTGTCGCCCCTCGGTGCTGGCGGAGCGCCTGCGGGTCCGCGGATGGAGCGACGACAAGGTCGGTGAGAACGTCGAGGCCGAGGGATGCGACGTCATCCTGGTGGAGGCGGTCGAGAACGGCGCCGAGGTGGCCGAGATCGATACCACGGACCTTCCGGCCGAACGGGTGGCCGACGCCATCGAGGAGGTGTTGGCCGGAGAAAGGGAGAAGTACGCGGCCGGGCATGTCGACTGGAGCGACGAGGTGATGGGATGGTTCTAGACACCAAGAGGGACAGCGTGGAGTTCATACTGGAGCCGATCGCCCGCTCCCTGACCAGGCTCAGCCCCAACACCGTCTCCTGGATCGCGTTCGCCCTGGCCGTCCTGGCCGGGGTGGCGATCGTCGCCAGCCCCCAGATGTGGCAGGTCCTCCTGCCCGTATCGGCGCTCCTGGTCATCCTGTCCGGCCTGTTCGATGCCCTCGATGGCAAGGTCGCCCGGCTGACCGGCAAGGAGTCCCGCCGGGGCGACCTCCTCGACCACGTGCTGGACCGCTATGCCGACGTCATCATGGTCGGGGCCGTGGCCGTCAGCGCATGGTGCGATCCCTACCTGGGCATCCTGGCCATCATAGGGATGCTGATGACCAGCTACATGGGCACGCAGTGCCAGGCCATCGGAGCGGGCCGTCTGTACTCTGGCCTTCTGGGCCGGGCCGACCGCGTGGTGCTGCTGACGATCGCCCCGCTGCTGCAGATGGCCTTCATGCTCTTCTCCGATGGATGGATCGGTATCGGCCCGGTGTCGTTCTCGGCGTTCGAGCTGGTCATGCTGTGGTTCGCCGTGGTGGGGAACATCACCGCCGTTCAGAGGGCCCTGAGGATCTGGAAGATGGTGCCGCCCTAGACCGCAGGGGGCGGTTCTTGATGCGGTAGTAGCTCAGGGGATGCTTCACCTTGGCCTTGGGGTTCTCGCACAGCGAGTCCGGCTCGAAGCAGATCCCGTAGCTCTTCATGGTCGTGCATTCCGGGGGCGTATACTCCGTCCCGGACGTCTCGCCGGTGATGTGGTCGATCTGGTACTTCGTCTTGGACGAATCGAAGTCCGGGGACACGGCGAACAGGTTCAGGATCTCCTCGGACGACAGCCCAATGTGGTGCATGAACGACACCAGGGCGAAGCGGGCCGAATGGGGCAGGTTCTCCCCGGCCTGGGCCATGCCTATGAAGTGCTTCATGCACGGAGGGAAATTGTCCACGCTGACCTTTCCGAAGTCCTCCGCCTTGTACCGCTCCCGCATGATGGCGGTGCGGTCCCTCAGCTCGCGTATGTCGTCCCCCAGGGCGCGCAGGATGGTCTCGTCCACCGGCAGCGGCAGCTCGCTCTCCAGCTTGTCCTGCAGGGCCTGCTGCAGCACCCTGGCGAACCTCAGCTGGGGGAGGAGCACATATCCGTGCTTGACCTCGGTGTTGACCAGCTTCCACTCCTTGCTGCGCATGCGCGAGGTGTAGCGGAGATAGTCGGAGAAGTGCATCCTCAGCGAACCGTCGACCCGGCTGGCCGCCACGTCCAGCTGGTAGGCGACCTCCTCCACCACGTCCAGGTCCTCCCTCTCCAGCCTCTCGTACATGGTCACGCCCTCGGCCAGCGCGTAGCGCCTGGTGAGGAAGCGCTCGTTAACCCCCGAGACGTACATCCTCGCCATGGGATACGATAGGATCTCCTCCAGGCGGTCGCCCTCGGTGGCCATGGGCCGCAGCTGGACCACGCCATGCTCCAGCGCGTCGATCGCCCGGGCCTTGCCCCTGGCCCGCGCCCCCCCGGTAGGCCTGATGCGTCAGCAGGTCCTCCAGCGTGACCCCCTGGTCCTTGACGTACTCGGCAGCGTCACGCAGGAAGGGGAACTTGGCGTAGCTGAGAGGGTCCACGGCCGAACCAGGGATTGCGGCGATAAAAAGGTTGCATTCTCGGAATCGCCCTCAGTCGTAGCTGACCAGCTCGCGCAGGCCCTCGGCCACCCGGCGATCGTCCAGCGCGCCGGCGAGGTCGTCGAAGGAGCGCAGCGGCCGCTTCCTGAACAGGCGGACGGCGCGCTTGCGCCCCACCCCGGGAAGCGCCTCCAGGGCGGCCAGGGAGCACCTGTTGACGTTCAGCGGGCGCTCGATGGCGGTGATGCTGCGCTGCCCCCAGGACAGCACGGTGGCATCGACGAACCGCTCGAGCTCGAGGGGATACGGGAAACCGACCAGCAGCGGATAGGAGCCGATCTGCCGGCCGAAGGTGACGTTGCCCTCCCTGGTCTCGAGGTAGACGTTCCTGAGCACCGTCCCCGCCGGCACCAGGCGCTGCAGCATGGGGCGGTCGATGCTCTCCCGCACCTCCTCCTTGAAACGGATGAACTGGGAGCGCGTCACCGGGGAGCGGAACGCTCTCCTGACCGGCATGACCTGCCGTATGTTGAGCCGCCTGAGCAGGTACCCTCGCTCCAGCACCTCCCTCAGGAACGCCCGGTCAAGGTCCAGGGTGGCGGCCGTCTCGCCGTCCAGCCCGATGATCAGATTGAGGCCCGGTAGCAGTCGGGGAAGCCCCGTCCCGCTCATCTGGCCGCCCACCTCGTTGATCATCCGTATGGCCTCCAAGGCCTGCTCGGCGGTGGCGTTGAGGTTGTTGGCCTCCCTCACGGCGGGGTCGGCGCTCTCCAGGCCGAGGGCCAGGACGTTGCCGCCGGTGCAGTGGCGGACGATGGACGACAGCACCCGCCTCGATTCCTGGGGGAACGACGCCAGCACCGCCGGGTTGGCGTTGTCGACGTGCAGCACGTCCGGGCCCAGGGCGGCGATCCCCGAGAACAGCCGTTCCACCGCCTCCGGGTTCGGCCGGGGCGGATCGCTGGACATGTCGGCCTTGTACGACACGATGCAGGTCTGCGCCCCCAGGCGGAAGTTCCTGACGCCCGCCCGGCGCAGCGCCGCCACCTCGGCGATGATGTCCTCCTCGTCCCTGGTGACCGGCGCTCCCTTGGCGGGCTCCACGCAGAACGAGCAGCCCCCCGACGCGTACCGGGGGCACCCCCGGTAGGTCTCGATCTCGGCGATGAGCGGCTGCGGGAAGTCCGGATGCTGCGTCACCATGCTGGAGCCCATCAGCAGCCAGCGGTTCCAGTCCTCCAGGCCCCTCCAGCGGTCGACCGGCTCCTCGCCCAGCAGCAGCCGGTGCAGCACCATGGCCGGGTCGTGGCCGGCCAGGGCGTGATAGCCATCGCCGAGCGAGGGGTCCAGGGCGGCGGGGCCTCCCAGGGCCCGGATGCCCGGCAGGCGGCCTGCCATCTCCCTTATCTCCCGGCCGGAGGCGGGCATGGCCCTCAGGTACTTGCCGGGAACGGCGGTGCCGGCGATCACCAGGCTGACGTCGGCCTCCGGGACCGCCGCGCCCTTGCG
>LJKK01000168.1 GCA_001421185.1 Methanomassiliicoccales archaeon RumEn M1 | reverse complement strand
GGCCGTAGCCGAACTGGTTGTATTCGACGACCACGTCGCACTCGAGCAGGAACAGCTCGTTGTCGTTGAGCATCATGACGTTGTCATGGATGACGCCAGAAACGCGCTCGGCGTAGATGCCGAACTCGTTCATCATGATGATGTTGTCGACTACGAACTCGAGCGACGACTCGTACGCGTATATTCCGCGGTCGTTGCCGACGATGGTGCAGCCGACGATGGTCGGCCGGGCGCCGTCAACGATGTAGATGCCGTCCATCGTCGAATCGACGATGGTGCAGCCGCGTATGACGGGCGAGCAGCCGTCGATGCGGATGCCGTTGCCGTAGGCGTCCTCGATCATGGTGGTGGTCATCTCCACGTCCGATGAGGCGAGGTACACCTCGAACGCATCTTCGACGACGCAGTTGGTCATCAGCATCGAGCCGTACACGTCGAAGTACCACGGGTCCGAGCTTCCTTCCAGCTTGGTGTTGTACGCCTCCAGGCAGCCGCCCTTGGCGACGACCAGGCGAGCGTGGCCGTTGTAGATGCCGAACAGGACGTCACCGTCAGGCCTCATCTCGAAGTCGTCCACGTAGTCGAGGACGAGCTTGCCGCATATGATGATCTCGCCGGCGAACACCACGTCGTTGGCGTGCACGACAGCTTCGGCATCGACTATCCAGTCGACGCTGCCGTCGTTCACGTACAGTCCATATTCGTCGTTCTGGTCGTACTCGCCGTTGTAGATGATCAGTTCGCTGTCGTCGACGTAGAGGCCGTTCCCGAGGTTCAGATAGAACGTGCAGTTGCCGACCACGCCCTCGACGCCGGTGAGGCGCGCTCCTCCGCCATTCATGTAGAAGTAGCAGTCCTCGACGACGAGGCCGATGCTGCCGGTTGCCTCGAGGCCCAGCTCGCTGTTCTTGGAGAAGGAGTTGTCCCTCACGATGGTGTTGAGATCGTATGTCAGGTACAGTCCGATGGTGTTCTCCAGGAAGGCGTTCCTCTCGATGACGGTGTCACTGCCGCCTCCGACGAACATGCCACACTTGTTCCTCTTGAAGGTGTTGTCGCGGACCTCGACGCCCTCGCTGGATGTCAGGTGAAGGCCCCATTCCGCATCGGTCACGGTGTTGTTCGTCACGATGGCGGTGGATTCCGTCATAATGTATGCCTGTATGCCATACTGGGCCCCCTCCACGGCATTGTCAGCGATGCACACCTCCGCGGACAGCGTTCCCATCCCATTCTCGGAAGTGGGTTCGACATAGCAGTCAGCACGGATGTATATGCCACACAGGGAATGGCCCGGCACCCCCGGTGCGACCAGCGGATCGGAACCGACCATGACGATCTCGTTGCCCTCGATGGTCAGCGTACCGACCAAGGCAGCGTCGCCGTCGAGGAAGTACACGTAGCTGCTAAAGTTCACAACGTTGATGGCGACAGCGCTGCTTCCCTCGACCCGGACGTCGTTCTCGGCGATGGCGAAGGACCGCTCATAGCGAGCTTTCCCTCCCTCACTCCAGGCTTCCTGATAGGCGTTGAGGTAGATGGCGCTGTTCACCGTGCCATCCATCGAGACGTGGTTGCCGGATATCTCGGTCCCGGAGGTCATGCAGAACTCCGCGACAGCGCCGTCGTACGCCCTGGCATAGTTGTCGTCCATGGCCTCGACCATTATGCCGTAGCCATAGTTGCATTCCATCTCTATCAGGTTGTCGCGGATCAGCTGGGCACCGGCCAAGGCGGTGGAGGCGCTTCCCTCTCCCGCCGCCTCGGCGCGCAGGGCATCGCCGTAGACATATATGCCCCAGCCACGGCTTCCGGTTATCCTGACGTCGTTGTTCTCGATGATCGCCGAGCCCATCTCGGCCCAGGCCTGGGAGCCATCGAGGGATAAGGCCTCGACGCAGGCACCGAACATGATCCCGTAGGGATTGGCGGGCGAAGCGGCATCGATGGCGATCGAGTTCCTGGTCACCAGGACATTGCCGAACACCGCCTTGGCAAGGGAGCTGCCGGACGATCCCGGAAGGTCGTTGGCAGATGCGGCCTCGACAGTCGTATAGACGGCGATGCCGGCCGCGGTCGAGAGCTCTGGGGATGCCGACACGTCGTTCTCGGTGATGGTGATATCGGCGTCGTACACGACCTCGCAGGCCCGCTGCGGGCCGTTGCACTCGGCATTGAGACTGACTTCGACCAGTATGAGCTGAGAGTCGCGATCTATCAGGTCGTATCCCACTTCGTTGTGGCATACCAAGATATCGCCGGTCGCGTGCACGGTCACGTTGCCGTCCTGAGCCGCCACACAGTGGCGTATCCCGATGGAGCCCGTGACTACGTTATCCTCCACGCAGACCGGAATGGCGGCACAGATGGTGGCATTGTCCGTTGCATCGAGGTCCTTGTACACATAGACATCGTATCCGCTGTTCGCGGAGATCTTGACGGGCATCTCGATGGATATCGTGCCGTTGTCGGTCACATGGACCTGGGTCGTGTGGCTGATGAAGCTAAAAGGCCGTGCAGTGTAGACCTCCCTGTCCACCGATGCGCAGTCGTTGTTCTCAACGCTCAGCCCCCCATCGAGGGAAAGCGTGGAATCGTCCTCGACGGTGACCAAGACGTGGTACTCGCCCACGGAGTATGTGTTCTCCACAACGTTGTCGTTGATGTACACCGGGAAGCTTATCCGCAGCTCGCTGAAGTCGGAGGCGAACGGACTCAGTACGACCGTGAACGCTTGGGAGGCCTCCGCCACGGCGTTGTTCTCGATGAACAGCGCGCCATCGTAGTCAATCTCGCCATATCCGGTAGCACCGATGAAGAACTGGCCGTGGAACGCGCTCTGACAGGAGCCGAAGTGGTTGCCGCGGACAGAGACGTCGCCGCACCAATCGAAGGTGGCGTTCTCCGCCCCCATGGATTGGACGATCTGAAGGATCGACACGCCGTAATATCCTGCACCGGTGAGGTCGTTGCCCTCGATGACCAGGCCCGATGATGCTTCGACCGTGCCGTTCTGGCTATTCGTATAGCTCCTTACAATATCGAACCAACTGCCCTCGGGCGTAGGGCCCAGAGCAATGTCGTTGCCTATCACGGAGATATCACCATGAACCTTGGCGACGGCATTATCGGCGGCCATGATCGAGTCGAGCATGTTAATGCCACCGTGGCCTTGGACATGGAGGTCGTTCTCCGCCATGCAGATGTCGAGGTCCGTGACGCACAGTGCATCATTGAGAGCGTATGCGATGCGTTGAATTCTCAATGCAAAGCCATCGCTGCACGAGATCTCGTTACCTTCGAACAAGAGCGAGCCCTTCGTTACCAACGACGATCGGTCAAGGGCCTGGCCGGTAATGGAGAAGGACGTGGCTGCGTGCGCGTCCTCGATGATGTTGTTCCGGACGATCGCGTCCAGATGGAACATCGATTCACCATCCTGTTCGACCAAATTGATCGCCTGGACACTGAACGCCATCAGATAGAGCTCTGTGGAGCTGACCTCGTAAAGGTGATTGCCCTCGATGGCCAGATCGACGGACACATCAACGGTGGTGTTGCCCATGACGTCCGCCTGCCACGTCGCCTCGATGCCCCGACCGGCGCTGAGGATCGTGTTCTCGCTCAGGCAGACGTCGCCGTCCACCTCCACGGTCGAGTTGTCCCGAGCCATGATCCCACAATCATACATGAATGCGAGGCCGGCCTCCTCGACCTCGTTGGCATTGATGCGGACGTCGCCCAGAACGCTGACATTACCGCGGTCGTTTGCCTCCACTCTCAGGGTGACCTCGATCCCCCTGTAGATGAAGGGCGACTGGACATGGTTGTCGACGATCTCGATATCGCCGATCAGTTCGGCGGTGGAGTTGCCATAAGCGGAGATGAATGTCTCAACGCTCACGCCGACCTTGTCGTTCGAAGCAGCTTCAGAGGGATGTGCCAGCTCATTGCCGAGCACGGAGATCGCGCCGTCAGCGATCGCCGTGGCGTTATCGTAGGCAGTCAAGGTAGTCCAGATATCGATATGGTTGGAGCTGGCCCCCAGCTGTTCGATGACATTACCGGAGATCAGTATGTCGCCCACGATCGAGGCCATACCATTATCGGCCGCGAACACGTTTCTTTCGATGTAGATCGAATGGTACGTGCTGGTGCTGTCGATCACGTTGTCGGTGATCTTCACACTGACCTCGTTGACGATGCGGTCGTCGCCCCCCGCGTGGGAGTAGATGAGAACGGCGATCGCTCCCTCCCCCGCAACATCTGACGCCGCCTCGATAGTGCATCGGTCCACCTCGATGCTTCCTCCCTCGTTGAACACTGCATAGACCGGAGAGATGCCCGAGCTGCCAAGGAACTTGGAGCTGACGATGGTGACGTCGCTATCATACGCCTCGATGGCCGCAGACGCGTTCTTGAAGACCGCGTTCTCGATGTTGGCGACCGAGCCTCCCCACGATTTTATGCCATACCATCGCGAGGTGCCATTCTTGTCGAACACCACGGGATGGGTGGCGTTGCCTTCGACGAGCAGCGTTCCTCTCACCTCTATGGTGCAGCCAGGATCGACCAGCACCGTCACGCCGGGCCCGATGGTGAGCGTCTCTCCCGCTTCGATCACCAGCGTCTCGTTGACGATGTACGGCGAGCGTCCTCGCTCCAGTCATAACCTCCCTCGATAGCGTCGAGGCCGCCGCCTACGTAAGTGTCGGCGCTGGCGCCGCCGATGCCCGACAGCATCAGCAACAGCATGAGCGCCGATGTGCCCACTATGACTAACGATCTACCCAAGCCCAGCTTAGGCTCTCTCGGATCATGAGCTCGATATGAATGCAAACTCTCACCCCGGCCGGCAAAACCACGATGCCAGTCGAGGGTGGATTAGATTGATTCTAGATAAACATATTTAGAGGAATATAATCAATTTTCCCGGACCGTCGTGGATATCTCGCATAAAGGGCCATGATGTTCCAGTATTATCGCCAAAATGGCGGTTCTTCAAAAATAGAGAGGTCCCCATCGCCTGGCCGACGATGGGGGAAATGGTTTGCGCCTACAGCGGCATGAACTTATAGCCGTAGTGGATCACACCGGCCGCGCCGTCGTCGCTGACCTTGCGCAGGGTGGGGCGGACCTTCATGCCGATCTTCACCTCGTCCAGCTCCACGTCGATGATCTGGCCGGTGATGCGCACCCCCTCGTCCATCTGCACTATGGCGATGATGTAGGGCTTCTGCATCTCCATCTGCGAGGGCGCATCGTGGACGATGGAGTAGGTGAGCACCTCTCCCTCGCCCTTCAGCTTGTAGGGCTCCATCTTGCCGATCGACTGGCGGTGGCAGGTCGGGCACACCGACCGAGGCGGGAAGTAGGCGCGGCCGCACACGTCGCACTTGGTCCCGATGAGGTTGTACCTGGAGGCGTTCTCCCTCCAGAAGCGCGCCACGGCCATCAGTTCACCCTCCCCAGGATCTGGACGACCACGGTGGCACCGGTCCCGCCCACGTTCTGGGCCAGGCCCACCTCGGCCCCGGCCACCTGCCGCTTGCCGGCCTCGCCCCGGAGC
>LJKK01000050.1 GCA_001421185.1 Methanomassiliicoccales archaeon RumEn M1 | reverse complement strand
GCGCCAGCGGGGAGGCGAGGAGACCCCCGACCCGGCCACGGGGCGGGGCGATCGCACCGCCAAGCATAACTAGGTGCCATACCAAACTGGTATTGGTAGAGATAATGGTCAACGCCGAGAGCACCATCAACAGACTGACCGGGGAGTGGAGCGTCAGCATGAAGTTCAGCATGGAGGGCGGTGTCGCCAAGGGCCGGGGGACGGCCGTCGGGCGCTCCATCGCGCTCGGGAGGGGTGTGCAGTTCGTCCTCAAGGGCAATCTGGAAGGCATCGGCACGTACGAGGACAACAGCTTGGTGGCCTATGATGCGGAAGAGGACACGATATGCCTGTTCACCGTGACCTCCATGGGCGTGGTGCACACCCGCACCGGCCGCTACGAGGGAGGCGACACCCTGGTGATGCGGTGGAGCGGGCGCCTGAGAGGGAGGCCGGCGGAGGAGGAGATCACCGTGAGCCTGTTCTCGGAGGACGCGTTCGCCATTCGCCAGGTGGTGCGCGTCGACGGGACCATCACCACCATCGGCGAGTACCAGTACCAGAGGAGCGGCCACGGCGTGCTGGAGGAACCGGTCCCGACGTTCGCGTGAGCGCCCCATGCCTGCCGGCATATGAACGTCGCCCCAGAGGGACCGCCCGGTCGTGAACATTAAAGTGCTCGGTCTCCAATAATAATACATGGACGAGCGCGAACGCCTCATCGCCTCCCTTCGGCTGGAGCCCGTCGACCGGGTGCCGGTGGTCTCCCACCTGCAGACCGCCACCGTGGACCTGATGGAAGCGACCGGATGCTACTGGCCGGAGGCCAACCGCGACGCCAGGCAGATGCTCACCCTGGCCCTGGCGGCCCACCGCAGGGCCGGGCTGGAGAGCGTCAGGGTACCGTTCGACGTCGCCCTCGACCCCACCGCCTTCGGCGTTCGCACCGGCAACGACTCGGTGGACCGCCCGCCGTCGGTCCTGGAGCCGATCATCTCCTCGTCGGACGACGTCGACCGATTGGAGGTGCCGGACCCGCACCGGGACGGCCGCCCGCCGGTGGTGCTGGAGGCGCTCCGCGCCCTCGACGGCATGGGCCTGAGCATACCGGTCATCGGCGGGGTCATAGCGCCGTTCATGCTGGCCGGCCAGCTGCGGGGCGAGGAGGCGGCCATCATGGACGTCGTTATCGGTCCGGACCTGATGAGGGCGCTTCTCGCCAGATGCGCGGAGTGGGGCGTCAGGTATGCCGAGGCGCAGGTGGAGGCGGGGGCGGACGTCATCACGCTCATCGACGCCACGGCCTCCGGCACGATCCTCTCGCCCGAGCAGTACCAGGAGTTCGCGCTGCCGTACCAGCGCAGGGTCGTGGACGCCATCCACGCCGCGGGGGCGCCGGTCATCCTGCACATCTGCGGCGACACCGTCGCCAACCTCGAGATGATGATCTCCACCGGCGCCGACGGCCTGAGCGTCGACCAGCTCATGGACATGAGATGGGTGAAGGAGCATACGGCGGGAAGATGCGCGGCCGTGGGGAACGTCTCGCCGACCTCCACGCTGCTGTTCCAGACGCCCGACGACGTCGTGCGGTCCTGCCATGAGGTCTTGAGCGCCGGGACCGACGTCCTGGCCCCCGGATGCGGGTTCGCCCCCCGGACGCCGCTGGCCAACATGCAGGCCATGGTCCGCTCCGTCCGGTGATGTCATATCCAGCCGGCATGGCCGTTGTAGTTCCAGCGAGACCTGGCCGGCCTCTCCGGCGCAACATCGGCCCTGAGTTAAATAATGGGGGCTGACAACCGACGTCCCGCTCTCCTTCTGGAGAGGTGGGAACATGAACAAGAAATACGCGATAGTGGCAGTAGCGGCCGTGGCCGCGGCCTTGGTCATCGCGGTGGTCCTGGGAGGGATAAATCTCGATCTCAGGTCACAGGTCGCGCCGACGACTACGGTCGTAGAGAGCTTGCAGGAGGACGGCAACTTCACTGTTCTCTCCGAGGCGATGAACTCGACCGGCCTGACGGAGGTCCTCAACGGAACGGGCCCGTTCACGGTGTTCGCCCCTACCGATGACGCTTTTGGAGAGCTACCGTCCATGGAGCAGGAACGCCTCATGAGCGACCAGGAGAACCTGAGCGAGGTGCTGCGGTATCACGTGGTCGCGGGCGACATCACCAATGAGAGCCTGACCAACGGCATGGCGCTGATCACTCTGGAGGGGAGGGACCTGACGGTGGTCATGAACGAGACGGGCACCTATGTGAACGACGCCAAGGTGACGAAGGACATCGATTCCATCAACGGCATGGTGTACTCGCTCGACGCCGTCATGAAGCCCAGGACGCTGGTCCAGACGGTGGAGAACGACACCGAGCTGTCGATGCTCCTGGAGGCCCTGGACCGGACCAACCTCACCGATGAGCTGAACGCTAGCGGGCCGTTCACGCTGTTCGCCCCGACCGACGCCGCCTTCGAGGACAACGAGATGGTGAGCGAGCTGCTGCAGAGGAACGACACCGCGAGCATGGACGAGCTGAGGGAGCTGCTGCTCTACCACGTCGTCCCGGCCAAGGTCGTGGCTGGCAACGGCACGATGAACCAGACGCTGGAGGCGCTTTCCGGCCAGAGGCTGGTGTACAAGATCGACGGCGAGAACGTGTCGATCAACAACAACGAGGTGGTGGAGAGCAACATCATCGCCACCAACGGAGTGATCTACACCCTCGACACGATGCTGACGCCCCCGCAGACGATCAACATGACGCTGGCCGAGAACGAGTCCTTCAGCCGGGCGTACCAGGGCCTGTCCGAGGTGAATCTCACCGAGCAGCTGAACGCCAGCGGGCCGTTCACCGTGTTCGTGCCGAGCAACGAGGCGTTCGATGCGGTGAGCCAGCTTCCGCAGGACGAGGACAACCTCACCGCCCTGCTGACGTTCCACGTGGTGAACGGCGAGATGTTCTCCTGGCAGTTGGAGAACGGCACGCTGACCACGCTCAACGGCCAGACGCTGAACGTCACCGTCGAGGAGGCCAACGGCACCACCACCTGGACCATCGGCAACGCCACCATCGTGACGTCCGACATCATCTGCACCAATGGCGTCATACATGTGGTCGACGAGGTGCTGCTGCCTCCGGACATGATGGCCGGCAAGGGTCGGACGGGCTGAGGCCCAAACCCCTTTCCTTTTCCTTGAGCATCGACGATGCCGCTCCCCTAGGACATCATATGCTAGGCCGCGCGACGGATGCTTCCAGCGGGGCGAACGGCGGCTGGAAGAGGTTTGTATGGGCAACGGTTTTATACGCCCATTCTATACAGCGAGAACATCGGTAAAAATGATCCGCATCTTGTGCGTCGACGATGACGTGCTCTCCCTGGACCTGGCCAAGGCTTTTCTGGAGGACTCCGGCGAACTGGAGCTCGACACCGCCACTTCTGGCCTCGAGGCCCTTAACATGATGGCGTCCAAGCGATACGATGCCATCGTATCGGACTACGGCATGCCGACGATGGATGGCCTCGAACTGCTCAGGAGGGTGAGGCACCGGGACGCGGACATACCGTTCATCCTGTTCACCGGCCGGGGCCGCGAGGAGGTGGTGATCGAGGCGTGCAACGCCGGCATCACCTTCTATGTCAGGAAGGGCGCCGACGTCAAGGCGCAGTTCTTCGAGCTGGACCACAAGATCAAGCAGGCGGTGGCCCGGCGCCGGGCGGAGGAGCGCATCAGGACGGCCAAGCAGCAGGACCGGATGGCCATGGACCTCACCAGGATCGCGCGGTGGGAGTTCGACATGTCCATTGGCATGTACCGCTTCGACGACATGTTCTACGAGCTGTACGGCACCGATGCCGAGCGGGAGGGCGGCTACCTGTGGAAGGGCGAGGACTACTTCCGCGAGTTCGTGCATCCCGACGACCAGGAGGCCGTGGCAAAGTTCACATCCAGCGGCCCGGAGGTCATCCCGGAGGATGGTTACCTGCAGACCAAGCACCGCATCATCCGGCGGGACGGGGAGACGCGCACCGTCCTGGTCCGCGTCGGAAAGGTGGTCGACGGCGACGGCAATGCGGTCAGGGTCGTCGGCATCACCATGGACATCACCGACGCGTGATACCGTTCCCGGTGAAGGGCATCAACATACTTTTGTGCCGGAACGTCATGCCCCGGAGCGTGAGCCTCACATCGCTGTTGGAAAAGCACATCCTCAAGGAGGACATCCAGGATGTGAACCGAGGCCTCGGTATCCGCGTGTCGGGGACCAAGGACGAGCTGATCAAGGCCCTGCTGTCGGAAACGGACCGCTCGCCCAAGGGAACGCTGCGGCTGTTCAGCAAGCCCATCCTGCAGGACGTCTGCCGCAAGCTGGGCGTCTCGCCGTCGGGGACCAAGGAGCAGATAATCGCCCGGCTCGTGGCCGCCGAGCAGCGGCCGGCCAGCAACGCGTCGAGGAAGGCCAAGGGGCCCAGGCCCAAGAAGGAGAGGGCCGAGGCGGCCCCGGTGACCGAAGCTCCCGTGAAGGAAGAACTTCCGGCCGAGGACGGCAAGAAGTCCATCCTCAAGGTCCGGCTGATACCCAAGGGCCAGAAGAAGACCGCCAAGCCTTGAGACGTTCGATGCTGAGGTCGATGCCCCCGGTGGCCGACGACCGATCGCGCGTGGTGATACTGGGCTCGATGCCCGGCCGCGAATCGCTCGAGAAGCGCCAGTACTACGCCAGGAAGCAGAACTCCTTCTGGCGCATCGTCCACGCTCTGTACGACGATGTTCCCAGCGACGGGTACGAAGATAGAGTGGACTTCGTCCGCCAGCGAGGCATGGCGCTGTGGGACGTGCTCTGCCAATGCGAGCGGGAGGGCAGCAGCGATTCCTCGATCACCAACGAGGAGGTGAACGATCTCGAGCGCTTCTTCCTCGATCACCGGGGATACGCCACGTGTTCTTCAACGGCAAGAAGGCGGCCAGGTCGTTCGAGCTCGTTCGTCTGTCACCCGACGTCCGAATGCGATTGAGCTTCACGGTACTGCCGTCGACATCGCCGGCCAATGCCGCCATGAGGTACGATGAGAAGCTGGCCGCCTGGTCGGCGGTGCGGGACGCGCTGGATAGGTGGGCTCACCCCAACGGACCGGGCGAAGGCTCGGAACACTTCTCGACCGGAGGCACCAGCTCCTCCCGGTAGGTCAGCAGGAACGCTGCCAGGATGGCGATGGCGATGATGGGCGCGAGGCGCACGTCGAACAGCACCTGGATGATGAGCGCCAGGGCTATAGGCGACTTGAGCAGCGCCACCGACACGCCGGAGATGACGCACACGATGCACACGATCTCCGGAACGAACGGCAGCAGCTGATGGACCGCCAGTCCCAGCGCGGTCCCCATGAAGAACGAGGGGAAGATGTACCCGCCGGACCAGCCGAACGCCAGACAGGTCGCCGTGACGAACACCTTCAGCACGGCCATGGCGATGAGAAGGAACGCGCCCATGGCGGCCGCGTCGTCGATGAGGTCCTGGATCTGCGAGTCGCCCGAGAACAGCAGCATGGGATAGAATGCTCCCATGATGCCCAGCACGAGACCGGCCAGCATCGCCAGCGAGACGGGCCTAGAGCGTCGCCGATCGGCCCACTTCCGCAGCGTCCTGTACAGGCGGATGAACAGCAGGCCCAGCAGGCCGCCCAGGAGGCCCAGCAGCACGGCGTAGACGAGGTCGAGGACGTGCCAATCCTCGTACGCCGGGAAGTCGTAGCCGCCGCCGAACACGTAGCCAGTGAGGGCGAAGAACACGCCATAGCCGACCGAGGCGGCCACGATGCTGGGCAGAAGGAGCTTCCATGACAGCTTCCCCTTCTCCAGCCCGGCCTCGATGGTGAACATGGCGAACCCGAACGGCGAACCGAGGAAGGAGCCGAACATGCCGCTCATGCCCGACAGCGATGAGACGGCCACCACCGGACGGGGCAGCCTTAGTCGTTCGGCCAGCCACGTTCCGAGGGCGCCGCTGCCGCCTGTCAGAGGCCCCTCGGGCCCGATGGAGCCGCCGAACAGGAGGCCCACC
>LJKK01000166.1 GCA_001421185.1 Methanomassiliicoccales archaeon RumEn M1 | reverse complement strand
TCATGCCAAGCCTCGCCAGCGCGGCCCGGCAAAGCAGGGCCGTTCCAGCGGGGGCCCGCGGCCCTCTGGTCCCGGCCGCCGAGGGACCCGAAGCTGATATTGGCCCAACGAGCTGCGTTCGTAACGGCTTCAAGCTTTCGCACCTGACAGCAATGAGATGCCCGAGCCTCCGCATCGACCCCATCGTCATCGCAATATGGCCGGCCACCGTCGTGACCGCCGATGCGCGCCATGAACGGTTGGCCGCGGTCCGGGGACCGAGAGAGGGAAGGCCCACTGGCATGCCATCCTATGCGTCGGCCCTCGCACGCCCTCTTGATCGATAGTGTTGGAAGATCGGAAAAGGGCCACTTCAGGTTTGATATGAAATGAGCTCGATGCGGGGCGCATGACCAAGACGAGGGTGGACAAGAAAGTGACAAAGTGGCAGGTCCGGAGATCGGCATCCGCGCTAATGGATAAGGACCTCTACCTCCCGACAGATGACGAGTGCGCTCCCTTCTGCTCAGGGAATGGGGTGCAAGACCCTCGTTTCCTTATCGAGCACATGCTGATAGATGAGAAGGGCATGGTCACCCAACACCCCTATGGAGCGAGCATGAAGGAGATGAAGGCGCTCATCGAGTGGTGCGAGGAACATGGCTACGACTTCTTCGTCACTGGGTGCTCGGAGTACTTTCCTGGAGCGACCTTCAAGATAACGTTCAGCAAGTCCCTCACGGACACCGATGTCACAACGAACGGGTCTTGAAAAGAAGGGTGGTGGGCCCGACCGGATTTGAACCGGCGACCATCGGGTGTCTCAGAACCTAGGAGGTCCCTATGAGCCTGACGCTCCACCAGACTAAGCTACGGGCCCTTGCTATGGAGTGAGGTTAATCGGGGGATTCGATATAAACCCTTTCTTTTCCACGCTCCGCGTAGCGCTCGATATATGTAGTGGTGCGCCGCTCGCCATGATCGGATGAGAGCGGACGTTCTTTTCACCGAGCGGCAGTACTTCCGGCAATGGTGGGTCCTGCTGTTCATCGCAGGGCTCGAGGCGCTCATGATATGGGCGTTCGTCCAGCAGATCGTGATGGGCATCCCGTGGGGCGACAACCCCGCATCGGACGAGCTGCTCGCGGCGATCCTCATCGTCTTCGGCATACTGTTCCCGCTGATGCTCCTATCCGCCCGCCTGGAGGTGACGGTCGAGCGCACCCGCCTCTTGGTCCGCTTCTTCCCCTTTCAGGTACGACATCGCGTCACCGGTCGTGACGACCTGCTCGGGCATGAGGTGGTCACCTACAGCGCCCTGCGGGAGTTCGGCGGGGCCGGCATACGATATGGACGGAGGGGCAAGGCGTACATCGTGTCGGGCGACCGAGGGGTACAGCTCACCTTCGCCAATGGCGACCGATTGTTGCTCGGCTCCCGGCGGGCGGAGGAACTGGACGCCGCCCTAACGATGATGTCATCGATGGAACGCTCCCTTGGACAATGATAAGTATCCCCGCGTCCCTGCAAGTGATGAGGTGGACCATGAGCGAGACGATGAAGAGGGCGACCTCGGAGCAGGATGTTTCTGGGGAGTGCAGGCGTCGTTCGACCGTCTGAAGGGAGTGGTGTGCACCCAGGTGGGGTACATGGGCGGAAGGACCGAGAACCCCACCTACGAGCAGGTGTGCACCAACCGCACCGGCCACGCCGAGGTCGTGGACCTGCGGTACGATCCTCAGCAGATAAGCTATGAGGAGCTGCTTGAAGCGTTCTGGAACATGCACGATCCCACCACGCCCAACCGGCAGGGCCCCGACGTGGGGGCGCAGTATCGCTCGGTCGTCTTCTATTACGACGAGGAGCAGAGGCGGGCCGCCGAGGCCATGAAGGACCGCCTATCGAAGAGCGGGCGATTCTCCCGCCCCATCGTAACCGAGATCACGTCCGCGTCGCCGTTCTGGCGGGCCGAGGAGTACCACCAGAAGTACCATGAGAAGCATGGCGGGGCCTGCCCCATCTGAGGCGGGCGCGCCTCTCGATGCTGGCGGGAAGACCTCCTTCCGTTGACGCGAAGCGTCGGACCGCGCTAACAAATACCGTCCACGCCATTTCATGATCATGCGCTCATCCGCCGATCTCGACCGGCTCTGCGGGAACGCCCTGTCCTACGGGGCCTCCGCCGCGGTGCCCATGAAAGCACGGGACATAGTCCTGGACCCCAGGGTGAGGTTGAAATGCATGGTGCCGCAGTGCGCCAACTACGGACGCAACCTGATGTGCCCGCCCAACGTGATGGACCTGGACACGTTCTCCGCCGTGCTGGAGAGGTACACCGATGCCATACTGGTGCAGTACCCCATCCCCCTGGACACCGAATTCATGAAGGAGTTCGAGGACAGCTCCATCGAGGACATCTATGACAGCGGCGAGTACAACGAGCGCATGGTCCGCAGCGAACGGGAGTTCCAGGACCTGCTGGGCCGTCTGGAGTCCGACGCCCTGGGCATCGGATGTCGGTTCGCCGCGGCATTGACCGGCGGACCCTGCCGCCTGTGCAAGGAGTGCGTCGGCCAGGGCTCCGGGGAAAGATGTCGCCATCCCTTCCGCTCGAGGCCTTCAATGGAGGCCATGGGCATCGACGTGTACCTGACCGCCCGCAACGCCGGACTGCCGTTCGAGATCCCGGCCAGGGACCGGCCGGTATGGAACGGAGTGATCCTATTGGACTAGGAGGGCTATGAACGACGATACTGTGATCCTAACCCCCGGTTCGAGGGCCATGCTGAACGATGGCAACAGCATCCCGCTTATCGGGCTGGGGACGTGGGGCCTGGAGGGCGAGGCCTGCTACCGCGCCGTACGGGAGGCGTTGAGGATCGGATACCGTTTGATCGACACCGCCCCGATGTACCGGAACGAGAGGGAGATCGGCCGAGCGATGAGGGACAGTGGGCTGGACCGGGACGAGGTGTTCCTGACCACCAAGGTGGCGAGCGCCGACATGGGGTACGAGAGCACGATGAACGCCTGCCAGGCCAGCCTCGACCGCCTGGGCGTCGACCAGATCGATCTGTACCTCATACATTGGCCGTCGGTCGGCAAGGACCTTGAGACCTGGAGGGCCATGGAAGAGCTGCGGTCCCGGGGGCTGGTCCGTTCCATCGGGGTCAGCAACTTCACCACGGCCATGATGGATGAGCTGCTGGACCACGGCTCGGTGGTCCCGGCAGTGGACCAGGTGGAGATCAACCCTTTCGTGTACGATGAGGAGCTGGCCCGATACTGCTCGGACAAGGGCATCCATCTTGAGGCGTACAGTCCGTTGACGCGCGGCAACTGCCTCCAGGAGAAGGAGGTCCTGCAGATCGCCAACGCCTACCAGCGGAGCCCGGCCCAGGTGCTGCTGAGGTGGGCCCTGCAGAAGGGCCTGACGGCCATACCCAAGGCCACGACCCCCGCTCACCTGCAGGAGAACTTCGACATATTCGACTTCGAGCTGTACTTCGGCGACATCGCCAAGCTGGACGCCCTGAACACGGTCAGCTGCCTGATGGACCGATGATGCCTGGTGAAGAATGAGAGGAAGGGGCTGGCGCCGTCGAACGGGCTCGAACCGTTGACCTTGTGATGACCGTTCCCGGTTAAGGGATTAACAGTCACACGCTCTACCAGCTGAGCTACGACGGCTTAGCGCAGGACACCACAATAATCCCCACATATTAAGCATTTGCGTTTGCGCTCCACCGCCGGCCATGCCCTTGGCCTCGACGCCGGCAGCGGCTGCGTCTAGTCGAGTTCCTTCTTGAGCTCCTTGACGGTCTTCTCCATGTACTCAAGGACCTCCTTGAGGTCCTCCATGAACGACCTCAGCTCCTCGGTCGTCACCGCGCCCTCGGGAGACGGCTGTATGAGGCCCTCCTGCTCCAGGATGCGCATGGAGTAGCGTACCTTGTGCTGGGGATGGTCCAGAAGTTCGGAGAGACGGATGATCCCGATGGGCTCGTTCTCCCTGATGGCCTTCAGCATCTGAACGTGCCGCTGAAGCAGCTCGACCTCGTTCTCGATCTTACGCGTCAGGACGCTGGTGCTCTTCATTGTTCCATCCCGTCGGGGCCTCGATTGCTGTGGGGGCATATAAATGAATATCTCGCCGCCAGCGTCCGAACGGAATGATCGCCCCTCTCGGGCCGGGGAAAGGGAGGACGCGTCGGGCGTGACGGTCCCGCTCATGCGGAGCACAATAAGCGGTGACAATGGCCGGAGGGGTTCGAGGATGCGGACCTTCCAAGATACACCCCGGGGGACGGAGGCACGCCGGAGAGGGTATGGCCGGAGGGGTTCGAGGATGCGGACCTTCCAAGGGCGACCCAGCGTGCGGCCGATGCTACCGCAGGACCGCCCGGACCTCCATCCTCATAGGGCTATCTCGAAGTAGTCGTAGCTGGCCACCCGCTGGAAGCCGTTCGACAGGTATAGGTCCAGGGCCCTCTGGTTGGTGGTCTCCACCTCGATGGATATGCTGTCGGCATCCTTGAGAAGGAGGGAGACCACGGCGCTCAGGATCTGCCTGCCATATCCCTTGCCCCGCTCCCCTGGAAGGACGGCGAAGCCCGATAGGAAGGCCTCACGGCCCTCCAGATCGACGTCGATCATGCCTACCGCCCTGCCGTCCAGGCGGCCCACGAACCGACGGGCCCATGGCTTCTCTATGACCTCGCCGAAGCTCTCTAGCATGATCTCCTCGATCTCCGCGGTGTCGCCACTGGGCAGCTCGACCATCTCGATCGTCGTGCGAGCCGGGCGGAACGATGACGCTTCCATGGTGAGCAGGTGCTCGGTGAATCGTCGTCGCCCATGCTTCTGGGCGAACGCCATTCCGCCCTCCGAGCCGCTCTCGGTCACCAGCAGCATTCGGGAGAAGCCTCGCTCCCGGGACGATGCCACGGCCCTTTCCAGCAGAGCGGTGGAAATGCCCTTTCGCCTATGCGAGGGATGCACCATGCCCACGATCTCGACCTCTTCGGGACAATAGTGCATCGTTCCCGTATATGCGACCAGTTCTCCATCCTCCCGCCACAGGAAGTGATCGTCGCCGTTCTCCGGGCGGGACATGAAGGGATAGTTCAGCTGAAGGCGGTCCCCTTCTGGGCACTCCATCTGCAGCGCCCTGACCTCCTCGATCTCACCAGGGTCGAGGCAGCGCCTGGCCTGAACGCAGGACGGTATGTTCATGCCCCCCAGATCACACCGAGAACCATGCCTTCACATGGGGCTGGAACAGATATACTATGATCAGCACCGGAATGACGATGCTGATGCCCAGTGTGAGGAAGTCGATCAGCCCTCCGGTGAGGATGGTGGAGACCACCGTCAGTCCTACGCTCAGGAAGCCATAGATCACTGCCAGATACCATGACCATCCCTTCCCGTTGAGGAAGCCGTAGGAGACCACCAGGGACAGCACGCCCATGATCAGGGAGAACGCTCCCAGGACCCCCAGGAGCAGGGAGAGCTGGTCCATGAACCACTCCGGGACGTCACTGTCGGCCAACGCCTCCTGGAACACCGGATCGCCCGCCAGGGACATGGCCAGGAACAGGCCCAGGGCGCCCAGCAACAAGAGGACTCCCACCAGTATGTTGAGTATGGCAAGCAGGGTCACTCCGGTGGGCCTCTGCCTGAAGGACGGCGCCGGATAGGGCTGAGGAGGGTAATACTCGGTCAACGGCCTTGGAACGGCGTACGGATATTTTAGATGTTCTGGGCCGGCTCAGCCGTAGAACGCCCTCACCTGCGGCTGGTAGAGGTACCACAGGATGAGGAGGCCGATGAGCAGCCCCACCAGGGAAAGGGGATTGAGGGTGAGCGACCCGATGACGTCGGGGACCAGGCCCAGCACCGTCAGGATGATGGCCAGTATCCTTGCCCATCTCCTCCCCCTCCACAGTCCCCAGGCGATGACCAGCTGGACCACCCCTATTGCCACCAGGGCCACGCCCACCGCCGCCCCGACGGCCGTGCCGAGCGGCCCCAGCAGCGACAGCAGACCGAACGCCAACAATCCGCTGAGTATGGTGAGCAGGGCGGACAGGACGTAAAGTCCGGTGAGAACGGTCACGCCGCGCGGCCTACCTTCCTCCTTCCGCGCCGGCGCCGAACGAGCGGTCATGAGACAAATAATCGAGCCGGCGAATGTTAAGGATTATGGACGGATGAGGAAATCGACGGGAGGGCGTGCGACATGGGGGCCGAAGCCATGCCGGATGCGTGCGACCGAAAAAGAGAA
>LJKK01000135.1 GCA_001421185.1 Methanomassiliicoccales archaeon RumEn M1 | reverse complement strand
CGCCCACCCGCTCGAAGGCGGCGGCCGCCTGCCTCTCCACCCCCGCCGGGCCGGAGGACACGTCGGTGCGCTCCTTGATCGAGGCCAGCACCTCGCCCTTGGCGCTCATCAGGATGGCGCGCAGATTGGTCCGCCCGATGTCGATGCCCACGGCGCAGCGGCACATGAGGTGAAGATGACGTCCTATCTACTAATCGATGCCGTCCAGGGTGCGCATCGGTCAAACTCTAACGGAGGTTCCGACATCGGTCCATTTTATATATTTTCATTTTTTCATGTCGGCATGCGCTCCCCGCATCCAGCGATCAATGTGCTATGCGTCGATGGGGACCCGGTCTTCCTCGAGGCATGCCGGGGGTGCCTGGAGCGCACGGGCAGGACCTCGGTGGACACAGCGACCTCGGCCGAGGAGGCCCTTCACGCCGTCGCCGCGCGACGGTACCATGTGGTGGTCTCCCGCCATGACCTGCCGGGGGCGAGCGGCATCGAGATGCTCCGCCGCATCCGGGCGCAGGGGAGCATGGCGCCGTTCATCCTCTACGCGCCCCCGGGGAACGAGGAAGTGGCGATCGAGGCCCTCAACGCCGGCGTGGCCGGCTACGTCCAGATGGGCCAAGGCTCCCAACGGTTCCTCGAACGGTTGGAAGAGGCCGTAAGGTCTAGCGCCTGCCGGTCCTGGGGGCAGCGGCTGCTCGACGGCCTCAACGAGCTGAGGGGGCGGTTGATCGACGTGGGCTCCCTGGACAGCAAGCTGAGGCTGATATCCGACGAGGCGTTGCGGTTGCTGGAGGTCGGTACCGTCCGCATCTGGATGCTACGGCCGGGAGACTTCCGCGAGGGCGGCTGTCCGTTCGCCGCCCCCGATGCCGTGCACCCCTGCAAGGACCGCACCATGTGCCTTCATCTCGTATCGGAATCCTGTTCCGGGTCGATCAACGTCGGCCACTTCGAGCGGATCCCGTCCAGCATGTTAGCCAATGAAGAGCTCACCGGCCAGTTGTCTCACCTGTCCAGCGACGACGTCGCCCGCGATCCGCGCCTGTCCTGCCTTCCGTGGCCGAAAGAGGCCCGCATATGGCTGTCGGCGTACTACATCAGGGGCCGGGAGGGAGGGGTGATGGGGGCGATCGAGCTGATAAGGGACTCTCCTATACACGAGCAGGAGGAGGCCTTGCTGGCCGGCCTGGCCGAAATCGCCTCTCCCATCATGCATCGGGGGCTGGCCGAGCAGGCGCTGAAGGACAGCGAGGAGCAGCTTCGCGCGGTGTACAATGGCGTCTCCGAGGCCATCGTCATCTGCGATCTTGACGGACGGATCCTGGAGCTGAACGAGGTCGCCTCCCAGCTCACCCGCTGGCCGCGCCAGGACCTCCTGGGCAAGGGCATCGAGACGATCGCTCCAAGCCATTCCCGGAACGAGCTCGTCAGCTGGATGAAGGAGGTGGACGAGCACGCGCAGTTGCAGGAGATCACGTTGCTCAACCGTGACGGGAAGACCATCATCCTGGAACTGCTGGCCCGTTCCATCCACTATTCCGGCCAGCCCTCGGTGCTTCTCCTGGGCAGGGACATCACCGAGCGGAAGAAGATGGAGAAAGAGCTGGAGGAGAGCCAGCGCAAGCTCCTTGACAGCCTGGACCTGGCCCGCATGGCGCACTGGGACTACGATGGCCTCGCCGGCCATTACACCTTCGATGACCGCTTCTACGCCCTGTACGGGACGGACAGGGAGAGGGAGGGAGGCCCCCATCTTACCCATCAGGAGTATGTGGAGGCGTTCGTCCTACCGGAGGACCGGGAACGCGTCGATCGGCAGATGCGGGAGGGCCTGCAACGGGGCGATGACACGGTGCAGTTGGAGCACCGCATCCGGAGGAGGGACGGCGAGGTGCGGCACATGGTGGCCCGCACCACCCTGGTCCGCGACCACGAGGGGAAGCTGGTCCGCTCCTACGGGATCAATCAGGACGTGACCGAGCTGAAGGTGGCGGAGGAACGGTTGAGGGATGCCAACAAGAAGCTCCGGCTGCTGTCCAACATCACCAGCCACGACATCCGGAACCAATTGACGATATTGCTGGCCAACATCGGCCTGGCCCAGTCTTCGTGTTACGAGCCCGAGCTGTCGAAGAGACTGTCCCGCATGGAGAGGGCGGTGCTGACCATCGACTCGCACCTCACCTTCGCCCAGGAGTATCAGGAGGTGGGAACGACATCGCCCACCTGGCAGGACGTGGTGTCCATCGTCGAACGGTTGGACGTCAGCAAGGAGTTGGGTCGCCTGGACCTCGGCGATATGGACGGCCTGTTCATCTTCGCCGATCCCATGCTACCTAAGGTGTTCCACAATCTCATGGAGAACACCCTGAAGTACGCGGCCTCCCCCGCCTCCGCCCGCCTGAGCGCCGTTGAGGCGGACGGTTCGCTGCGCATGATATATGAGGATGATGGGCCAGGCATCCCGGAGGAGGACAAGGGGCGCGTCTTCCAGCGCGGCTACGGCAGGGGCATCGGCCTCGGCATGTTCCTGAGCAGCGAGATCCTCGCCATGACGGGCATAACCATCGCTGAGACGGGGATGCCCGGTCAAGGGGTGCGCTTCGAGATGACCGTGCCCCTCGGCCACTTCCGGTGGGAGCGGCCAGGCGACCTGAAGATCGGCAGATCGCCTGACGCTTAGGCTAGAATATGGGGGCGAAGGCGCCCGTCGCCGGGCGCCGCTTTCCGGATCAATTAGGCACTTACCTTCAGTACCCGTTCTTCTTGCCCGTTATGGACTCGATGTCCACGCGGATGATGGCCATGTCCCTCAGGCCCTCTTCCGAGTACTTGAAGTCAGCCTTGCCGAACACCTGGGTCATGATGATGTTCATGGCCTTGCGCTTCTCTTCCGGGTCCTCCACGAAGATGGCCCGCCCGGTGCCCAGCACGCTCTTGAACTTGATGGTGGACTTGCACGATGTCTCGAGCGGCCCCTGCACCAGCTCGTGGCCGGTGTCCACGGTGAAGCACACGCGGTTGTTCTCCTTCAACACCTCGATCTTGCGGCCCTTCTTCGAGGAGTGTATGTATAGATGGCCGTCCGCGTAGCCGTAGGTCGTTGGCAGCACGTACGGGAACGCGCCGTCGCACATGGCGAAGTGGCATACGTTCTTGCTCTTCAACAGCTCCTCGATCTCGTTCCGGTCGGTGATCTCCTTCTCCCTGAGCCTCATGAACTAAAAATTGAGAATTGTTGCATATAAAGGGATTGACCGTTTGTAGTCTCTTAACAGTTGAGAGCTTTGCAGCGTAGCGGCCCCTTCAATTGCATCATTTTTTGGCGAAAAGAACCGCGATAAGTAATGAAAAATGAGGGCTGGTGGGGCCGGCCAGATTTGAACTGGCGTCTCGAGGTCCCGAACCGCGAAGGATGGACCAAGCTACCCCACGGCCCCGTGGGTCTGGGTGGGCTAATATGGAGGTGGGTTAAAAAAGCTATCGACCTCCCAATGCCCTATGTTCTTCATGGCGTGAGCGCGCCCAAGTGCCAACATCGACCGTATGGCTCTATGGGACTCCTCTGCCAGGCGCACCCCTTCGGCCAGGCTCTCACTGATAAGCGCATCTATCTCCGTCCTGTCCTTCCTCATCATACAATTCATCGAACAGTTTTTATAAATATTGGATCGACTACACGGCGATGCTTTTCACCTAAGAGTTGACGATAGTGCTGGCCTCCGCCCGGCATCGGGTTTTGTCGATTGCCCCTCTCGACATTTATAAATACGCACTCGCCGTGATGCCGCTCGATGAGGGACCAGCTGCGCGAGAAGATCGCTGGAGAGATCACCCTGTCGGCGGATGCGGGCAAGACCATCCGCAAGTGGAGAGAGGAGTTCGGAATATCCCAGCAGGAGCTGGCCAGGCATCTTGGCTTCTCACCGTCGGTCATAAGCGATTATGAGTCGGGAAGAAGGAAATCGCCTGGCATCACCATCATCCGCCGCATCGTCGACGGCCTCATCGAGCTGGACGAGCGCACCGGGGGAGAGGTGCTCAAGCGGTACGACCTGGGGGAGAAGCACGACTGCATCATCAGCATCAACGAGTTCACCACCAGCCTCACGGGTCAGGAGTTCGTGGACCTCATGGAGGGCGAGAACCTCACCCCCCGTGTCCCGCTGGACTGCCACATCCACGGCTACACGGTGATCGACTCCATCAAGGCCATCACCGCCCTCAGCTCGTTCGACTACCTGAAGATCTATGGCTGGTCCAGCGAGCGCGCGCTCATCTTCACCGGGGTGAAGTTCGGACGTTCCCCGATGATCGCCATACGCGCGCATCCCCTGAAGCCCAGCATGGTCTGCTACCACCGTCCGGAGCACGTTGATGACCTGGCGCTGAAGCTGGCCACGCTGGAGAAAATCCCTTTGATCAAGATCGGACTGCCGGTGGGCACCATCGTCGACCGGCTGAGAAAACTGACCTAGAGTGGATACCATGGACGTAGGAATCGTTAGCTACGGCGCGTACATTCCGCGCTATCGCATCGTTCCGGGGGAGATCGGGAAGATATGGGGCACCGACGGCGAGGCAATGAGCCGTGGCCTCTACATCCTTTCCAAGTCCGTACCGGGACCGGACGAGGACGTGATAACCATCGCCGTTGAAGCGGCGCGCAACATGTTGCGCCGATGCGACGTCGATCCCAAGCGCATCGGGGCGATCTACGTCGGCTCGGAGTCGCATCCCTATGCGGTCAAGCCGACCTCCACCATCGTGGCCGAGGCCATCGAGGCATCCCCCGATATGACGGCGGCCGACTTCGAGTTCGCCTGCAAGGCCGGAACGGCGGCCATGCAGTGCTGCCTGGGCCTGGTCGGCTCGGGCATGATCGAGTATGGCCTGGCCATCGGGGCCGACACCTCGCAGGGGGCGCCGGGGGACGCGCTGGAGTACTCCGCCTCGGCAGGGGGTGCGGCCTTCCTGATCGGCTCGAAGGACGTCATCGCCAGGATCAACCGCACCGTGTCGTACACCACCGACACTCCTGACTTCTGGCGCCGTGAGGGCCAGGACTACCCGTCCCACGGCGGGAGGTTCACGGGCGAGCCGGCCTACTTCAAGCACATCACCTCGGCGGCCAAGAGGCTCTTCGACGTCATGGGCACCACCCCCGCCGACTACGATTACGCGGTGTTCCACCAGCCCAACGGGAAGTTCCCCACCAGGGTATCGAAGCAGCTGGGCTTCAACGACCAGCAGATCGAGGCCGGCCTGCTGACGCCGTTCATCGGCAACACCTACTCCGGGGCGGTCCCGTTGGGTCTCGCTTCGGTGCTGGACATCGCCAAGCCAGGCCAGCGCATATTCGCCGTGGCGTACGGCTCGGGCGCCGGCTCGGACGCCTTCGACATCACCGTGACCGACGAGATCGAGAAGCTGCGGCGCGATGCCGCGCCGTCCATCAAGGAGCTGATGGAGCGCAAGAAGTTCGTCGACTACGCCACCTACGCGAAGTACAAGAACAAGATCAAGCTGAAGGAGGCAATAGAATGAGAGAGGTTGCGATCATCGGGGTGGGAGACACCAAGTTCGGGGAGCTGTGGGACATGTCCCTGCGCGACCTGGGCATCCAGGCCGGCCTGTCGGCCGTGTACGATGCCAATCTGTCGGGCGACGAGATCGACGCGCTCTACCTGGGCAACATGTCGGCCGGCAAGTTCACCGAGCAGGAGCACATCGGGGCCCTCATCGCCGACTACTCCGGGCTGGCCCGGGACCACATCCCCGCCACCCGCGTGGAGGCGGCCGGGGCGTCCGGCGGACTGGCGTTCCGCCAGGGCGTGATGGCCGTGGCGTCGGGCATGCAGGACATCGTGGTGGTGGGCGGCGCGGAGAAGATGACCGATGTGGGGGACGTGCTCTCCACCGAGATCCAGGCCATGGCCGCCGACCAGCAGTGGGAGACCTCCTTCGGCGCGACCTTTCCGGCATTGCACGCCATGATCGCCCGCCGGCACATGCACGAGTACGGGACGACGAGGGAGCAGATCGCGTCGGTGGCGGTCAAGAACCACAAGCACGGCGCGCTGAACCCCAAGGCGCAGTTCCAGAAGGAGATCAAGCTCGACACCGTGTTGAAGTCTGCTCCGGTGGCCGACCCGCTGGGGGTGTTCGACTGCGCCCCGGTGTCGGACGGCGGGGCGGCGGTGGTGCTGTGCCCCATGGACAAGGCGAAGAAGTACACCGACACCCCGATCAAGGTCCTGGCGACCTCGCAGGCGTCTGACACTCTGTCGTTGGCCACCCGTGAGTCGCCCACCCGCTTCGACGCCACCATCGTGGCGGCCCGGCGGGCCTTCGAGATGGCCGGGCTGGGGCCGAAGGACGTCCAGCTGGCCGAGGTGCACGACTCGTACACCATCTCGGAGATCCTGGCCATCGAGGACCTGGGCTTCTTCCCCAAGGGCAAGGGCGGGGAGGCCACGGCCGACGGGCAGACCACCCTGGGGGCCAAGCTGGCGGTGAACACCTCGGGCGGGCTGAAGGCCCGC
>LJKK01000071.1 GCA_001421185.1 Methanomassiliicoccales archaeon RumEn M1 | reverse complement strand
TTCCTTTTGCGATGGGGCGACGTCATATCATCTTGACGGGCGCCCTAGAGTGGATAAAAAGTAGGGAAAAGGGGATCAGGTCGCGCCGGTCCCTACCGAGGCCGCCAGGCCTGACATGTCGGTGTTCAGCTGGACCACGTCGGCGACCCTCTGCACGTAGCTGGTGGGCAGATTGATGCGGGCGGCCTTGAGGACCGGCTTCTTGATGTTCAGCTCGTCCACGACCTCCTTCCTGAGGTCGATCACCAGGCTGGCCACCTGCCAGTTGTTGGTGTCGATCCACGCACCCTTGAGCTGGCCGATCACGCGGCCGTCGCTGGTGATGACGTCCCTGTCCTCGAGGTCCCCCATCTCCAGGGGGCGGTTCGTAGTGGTTGTCTCTTGCATCATTATCCCTCTTGATAAAATTAGACAGCCCGGGCGTTATAACTCTATCGTCAGGTGTCCTTGTTCAAGATCCTCACCAGTATGTCCCGGTCCTCCTTGTCGATGGCCCGAACGGCGAACAGCAGGGCGAAGTACACCGCAGCGCCTAGTCCTAGCATGGGGAAGAGGCCCAGATCGGGCATCGCCAACAGGAACAACGCCATTCCCGACACCGCCACCATCGGCTTGAGCAGGATGTCGGCCAGGTTCACCTTGAACACCCGGGCGCTCATGAAGTACAATGCCGTGGCGGAGATGGTGAAGAAGGCGGCGGTGAACGCGATGGCCGCGCCGATTTCCCCCAGCACGGGGATGAGCGCCAGGCACAGGACGACGTTGACGAGCGCGCCGCTCCCCGCCGCCAGGGTGTTCAGCCGGATGAGCGAGGCCGAGGCCAGGACGCTGCCGATGCCCACCCCGAAGAAGGCCACCGACACCGAGAGGATGAGCACCTGGAACACGGCCACCGAGGGGAGGAACACCTCAGGGTAGAACAGCAGGATGATGTCCTTGGCCAGGAACAGGCCGCCCACCGTGATGGGCAACCCCAGCGCGAACATGTACTTCATGGTCTTCTGCTGCGTCAGCTTGGCCAGGTCGGTGGACGAGTGGTACAGGCGCGAGATGACGGGCAGCAGGGCGTTCATCAGGACGGTCGGCACCGAGACGAGCACCACCACCATGTTGAACGCCAGATTGTAGTAGCCCGTGGCCTCGCTGGCCTCCTGGACCGTCCCTCCGACGCGCACGATGATCTGCCACACCAGGACGGCGTTCAGCGAGTACAGGGACGTCTGCAGCAGGCCCGCCGTGGCATAGGGGGTGGCGCGCTTCAGCTGGCTGAACGCCTCCCGCACCTTCACCTTCCGGGCCGGGACGCACACGTACCTGGTCGTTATCAGGTAGCTGAGCACCACGTTGAGGACCGCCCCCGCCAGGACGACCAGCACCACGGCCTCCAGCCCGAAGCCCATGACCAGCATGAGGATGGCCGCCGAGACGGTGAAGAACCTCTCCACCAGGTTGGTGTACATCACGTAGTGCATGCTCTCGAAGGCGGTCAGGATCGAGTTGAACGTCATCGTGATCCAGTTGAAGGCCGTGGCGAGGGCGATGATGAGGATGGCGAACGTCACCACCGCCGGCGGCCTGTCCACGGCGACGATGATGAGCATGACGGCCAGCGCGGCGACTCCCAGAACGCCTCGCAGGAAGATGGTGTTGGTCAGATGCTGCGACGCCTTCCGATGGTCGGGCGCCACCTCCACCACCATCTGGAACCCCAGGCCGAAGTCGGCCAGGATGAACACCAGGGCCGACAGCGAGAACGCGTAGGTGTAGGTACCGTACTGCTCGGGCAGGTACGAGGCGAGGAAGATGGATAGGACGAATGTCGATATCTGACCCGCGATCTGGACAGTGCCCAGGGCCAGGCTGTTCCTCGCTACGTTCCGGACCAACCCCATTGTTCCCCTACCCCGATAAGGGAGAACTATTCGAGCCGGCCCTAATTAAAGACCACCTAGGCGCTGGAACGCCACCGTCGAGGACGCTACCGTTTGAATATGATGGTCAGCACCGCCACCGCCAGGAACGTCACGCCCGTCAGGAAGGGATCATGGGTCAGGAACCAGACCACCAGGGCCATGATCCCCGGGATGATGATGAAGAGCAGTATCTTCACCAGAACGACGAGCAGGATCAGACCAATGACGAGCGTCGCCACGAGGGCGAGGAGCGACAATCCCCCTTCTAAGAGCACCATGTCCGTTGTTCCATAGGCAGCGGCCCCTAATTTACCCTTCGACCATCTCGCGGAAGTATGATATCGTCGCCTCGAGGCCCTCGTCCAGCGAGACCTTGGGCTCCCAGCCCAGGCGCTGCCGCGCCAGCGTGATGTCGGGGTTCCGCCGGCAAGGGTCGTCGATCGGAAGAGGACGATGGACCATGGCCGAGCGGCCCCCGGTCAAGGCGTTGACCCTCTGCGCCAGCTCCATTATGCTGGTCTCCACCGGGTTGCCCAGGTTGACCGGCCCCCGAAGGTCCGAGCGCATCAGGCGGACCAGGCCGTCCACCATGTCGTTCACGTAGCAGAAGGAGCGGGTCTGCTGACCGTCGCCGTAGATGACGATGTCCTCTCCCCGCAGCGCCTGGACGATGAAGTTGGACACCACCCGGCCGTCGTCGGCCGACATGTGCGGGCCGTAGGTGTTGAAGATGCGGGCGATGCGCACCTTGGCGCCTCGCTGCCTCTCGTGCGCCACCAGCAGCGTCTCGGCCAGCCGCTTCGACTCATCGTAGCAGGCGCGCGGCCCGATGGGGTTCACATGGCCCCAGTAGTCCTCCCGCTGGGGGTGCATCAGGGGGTCCCCGTACACCTCGGAGGTGGAGGCCTGAAGCAGCGTGGCGCCGTAGCGCTCGGCGATGTCCAGCATGTTCATCACGCCCACCGTGGAGGTCATAAGGGTATGGATGGGGTCCTTCTGGTACTGGTCCGGCGAGGCCGGACAGGCCAGATTGTAGATGCGGTCCACCGCGATGTCCCTCGGCTCGATGATGTCGTGTCGGACCAGCTCGAACCGGGGAGAGGACAGCACGGCCGCGAGGTTCCTCTCCGAGCCCGTGCTCAGGTTGTCCCAGCAGTAGACCCTATGCCCCTCGGAGATGAGCCGCTCGCATAGGTGGGAGCCGATGAACCCCGCGCCCCCGGTGACCAGCACCCTGTCCATGACCACCAGAACGCCGGGCCGGTATAAAATCCTCGGTGGCCAGCGCGTTATTATGCCGGGCAATGTATTTATCGTTCCGCTTCCGTACCGGCCCCCATGAAGGTCCTCATCACCGGTGGCTCTGGACAGCTGGCCTCCTATCTCTTCGAGGAGATGAGCGCCGAGCACGATGTGACGGGCGTGGACATCCGCCGACCGGCGCACCAACCGGCCATGGGCCGGGTGACCATGGCCGACATCAGGGACCTGGGCGCCATGACCGAGGCCGCCAAGGGCTGCGAGGTCATCGTGCACACGGCCGCCCAGGTGTCGGTGCAACGCTCCACCGAGGACCCGTCGGGCGATGCCGACACCAATGTCATGGGCACCATCTCCGTCCTGCGGGCGGCCGCGGCCGCCGGCGTGAGAAAGGTCGTGTACATCTCCAGCGCCGCCGTGTACGGGGACCCGCAGCGCGTCCCGGTGGACGAGACGCATCCTCTGTCGCCCAAATCGTTCTACGGCGCCAGCAAGCTGTGCGGCGAGCACTATACTGGAGCGGCGGGCAGCACCTTGGGCCTGGAATGGGTCGTCATAAGGCCGTTCAACTTCTATTCGCCCCGGGCCGATCCCACCTCGCCGTACTCGGGCGTCATCACCAAGTTCGCCCAGGCCGTGAAGGACGACCGGCCGCTGCGCATCGAGGGCGATGGACTGCAGACCAGGGACTTCCTGCACGCCCGCGACGTGGCCAGGATGGTGTCCCTGGCCGCCTCGTCCGACGTGACCGGCGAGACGTTCAACTGCGGCTCGGGGAGGGGGACCAGCATAAAGGAGCTGGCCGACGCGTTCTCCCGGATCTTCCCGGAAAAGGTGGCGGTGGAGCACGCCCCCCCCTCGCACGTCCGACATCAGGGATTCGGTGGCCCAGATGGTCAAGGCCGAGCGCCTGTTGGGGTTCCGGACCAGCATCGGTCTGGAAGAAGGGCTACGAGGCTTCTTCCAGTGATCACTGGCTGCTCTCGGTCGTGAACATGCTCATGTCGATGTTGTAGTTGTAGTCCTCGGTGGTCCCGTCGATCATGTCGATGGTGGCCTTGATGCTGTTCCTCTCGAAGGTGATCCTGGCGTTCTTGACCTTGGCCTTGTACAGATTGATCCTCTTGCCCGCCCGGGTCAGCTTCCTTTCCTCGCAGTACAGGAGGCCAGAGCTCACCAGCAGATTGATCTTTCGGTAACAGGCCGCGATGGGTATGTTGAGCTTCTCCGACAGTTCGAAGGCGCTCTTGGCCCGCCCCATGGTGGCCAGCAGGATCTTGGCAGAATATTCATCCGTCAGTAACCTTGATGTGTCCAGAGCATGCATCGTATCGTACCCTGTGAGGGCCGCCACCTTGATGCGAATTATATAATGTATCTCGATTGATTATCAATATTGAATATAAGTTCTGATGACATGCCAGATGTCCTTCGAGAAATGATAATGACGTTAAGATATAATTATTGATAATCAAAACGCTCCTCTAAAGGTCCCGCCCGACCGGCACAAAGCCTATTAGTCCGCTCAGGATACGAGGGATGGAGGTCATCCCCTGGGCTGCTGCAAGTGCGGTGCCGACAAGAAAGGCAAGAAGGACGAGGATAAGAAGAAGAAGTAGGTCCTCGACCCTTCGTCACATCTCTTTCAATCTCTTTTTTTGTACGACGCCAGGAAGATGGCCGAGAACACCATGAGCGCCCCGGCCACGGTCAATGCGGTCAGCGGTTCGCCCAGCACCACCACTCCCAGGATGACGGCGAACACCGATTCGGACAGCAGGATGGTGGCCGACGTCACGAAGGTGAGGGACTGCAGCCCCTTGGCCCACAATAGCGTGGGCACCGAGGTGCATAGCGCTCCCACGAACAGTATGGCCGGGACGGTGCCAGGGGATACGACGCCCACGTCGCCGTCGACCAGCGCCAGGGGGAGCAGGAACATGGGCATGAGGAGGTGGAAGCCGGCCACCCACTCCTCGAACCCCATCTTCCTGGTCGCGAGCCGATTGATCGGGTACGACAGGGCGATGCAGAGCGAGGCGCCCGCCATCAGGGCGTTCCCCAGAAGCTGGCCCGATGTCAGGGCCGAGAGGTCCCATCCGGTGGAGATGGTGAACACGCCCGCCAGGCCGATCACCACGCCCATCGCCCGGCTCCATCCCAGGCGCTCCCGGAACAATAGGGCCGAAATTGGGGCGACGAAGATGATGTTGCTTCCCACGATCAGGCCGCCCACCGAGGCGGTGGTCATGGTGAGGCCGATGTACTGGAAGGAGATCATGGCCGCGCTGGCGACGGCCGCCGCCCATACTTCCCAGTGCAGGAACGTCCGGAACGAGATGCACCTCTTCCACAGCACGTAGGCCAGGGCCACCAGGCCCCCCAGGGCGGTCGTCATGGCGCCGAACAACAGCGGGTCGAGGGAGCCCAGGCCCACCTTGAGGACCACGAACTGGGAGCCGAACAGCAGGCTGGCCATCAGCGAAAGGGCCACCGCTGAACGCTCGCTTCTTTCCCCCTCGGCCGACACCCCGAACATCATCTACCCCACGGACGAACGCGGGATGAGGCCGCTCCATGCACTTAGGCTTTCCCGACACCTTCCGGTTGCGGATAACAATGAGGCGCTTGGCCGAAAGAACGCCAAGGCCGTTCCCAGGTTGATGAACGGAACGCTCGCCCGCCCTCACAGCGTCCAGCGGAGCGAGCGTCCGATAGCATATTGTAGAAATGGGCCCCTGAAAGTATCGTGACGATGTTCGACCGCATCCTGTTCGCCCTGGACTTCTCCGAGCGGTCCCTCCGGACGTCGATAGCCTGCTGGAACACCACGAGCTGGGGGCCAAGGAGGTCATCATCATACATGTCACCAGGCCCGACGGGACGTTGACGACCGAGCGCAGGGAAGCGCTCGACGTCATGCACCGGAGGCTGGCCCAGACCGGGATGGGGTCGCGCGAGATCATCGCCCATGGGGAGCCGGTGGCCGAGATACTGAGGGCCGAGCGACAGGAGAACGTCGACCTCATCGTCATGGCGTCCAGCGGGAAGGGCCGGGCCCAGGAGCTGTTCGTCGGCTCGACCTCCATGGGCGTGCTGCGCTCGGCCGACCGTCCGGTGCTGCTGTTCAAGTCGCTCGACCACGGCCCATTGCTGGAGGGCGCCCTGGTGCCCCTCGACCTATCGTCCTGCCCGGAGATCGTCGACCGCGCGGTCCCGGCGCTGATCGAGGCCGGGCTGAGGAAGGCGGTGCTGTTACACGTCATACCGTCCACCCACTACTCGATGGACGACGACCAGCGGTTCGGCCACGTGGCCGACATGCTGGACCGCCAGCGGGACAAGCTGGCCGGCGCAGGATGCGAGGTGGACACGCACATACACTTCGGAACGGTATCGTACAACATCCTGGAGGCGGCCGGTGAGCTGAGGTCCTCGATCATCGTCCTGGGGATCCATCGCCGGTCCCTCCTGCGCGAGGTGGCCCTGGGCGGAAACGCTGAAGAAGTGATAAGAAGGTCCCCCCTACCGCTACTGGTGGTCCCGTGCGAAAGATGATCTCCCGGCTCCTCGTCCCCCTGCTGTTCCTGGCCGCGTCCCTGTCCACCTTCCTCTACTACCAGGGCGGGATCGTGTACTGGCCGGCCGTCGGGCTGTGGGCATTGGCGTTGGCCACCCTGGCCCCCCGCCGCCC
>LJKK01000180.1 GCA_001421185.1 Methanomassiliicoccales archaeon RumEn M1 | reverse complement strand
CCCGCTGCCGGCCAGGTACACCATGGCGTCGGGCGCCGCTCGCGCACGGGAGGGCGCCATCTCCCGGGAGATGTACAGCGCCGACTCCAGGTTGGGCTCGTACCTCAGCGTGCCGAAGAACAGTACCGCTCGGCCCTCGATCCCCAGCGCCCTCTTGCTCTCCTCCCTGGGCATCATCCCCTGGTCCAGCGCGTCCAGGTCCACGCAGGTCGGCACCACTGCGAACTTCTCCGTCCGGAAGCCCAGCTCCCGGTACGCCTCCTTTTCCTTCTCGGAGACGACCAGCACGGCCGACGACATGGAGTGCAGCAACCTCTCGAGCAACAGGTTCCCGCGGAAGAACAGCTCGGACTTGCCCAGGGCGGCCGAGAAGTCCCGGATGTTGGCATGGTTGTCCCACACCAGGGGGATGCCCCTCAGCTTCGCCACCAGCGCTCCGACCAGGGAGAAGTAGGTGCCCTCGGCGAAGATCAGTCGGACCTTCTCGCGGCGGGCGGCCCGCAGGGTCCTGACGAAGGTGTCTACCTCGTCCAGGATGAACAGCAGGTATCGGGCCACGCGGGGACGGCCCTGATCGTACACCAGTTGGTTGAACCGTCCTGGGCGGACCGGGACCACCTGATACCACTGCGACAGCCGGCTGAGCAGCTGCGGCGTCCTCTCGGAGCTGGACGGCGCGGCCTCCACCCACGGCAGGAAGATGATGCGCTCGCTCATGCCTCTCCCCCGTAGATCTCCACCAGCCGGTCGGCCGCCACCTCGTGGTCGAAGTCCCGCAGCGCCAGCTCGCGGGCGTTCCTCCCCATGATGTCCAGCTGCACCGGGTCGTCGAGCAGTTCCAGCAGCTCCCTCGCCATGTCCTCCGGCTCGGGAGGCAGCATCCTTCCCGCTCCCTTCTCGACGATGTCCGACCGAAGACCTCGTCCGAAAGAGGTGGCGATGGGCACCCCGCAGGCGATGGCCTCGATGGCCGTGAAGGGGAAGAGGTCCACCCGGCTGGAGACGGCCAGCAGGTCGGCGCAGTTGTACAGCAGCGCCATGTCGCGGCGGTCCAGGAAGTCGGACATGATGCGCACGTTGTCGTCCAGTCGACCATCGGCCACCATGCGTCGGAGGTTCTGCTCCTCGGGGCCCACGCCCTTGATGATCAGCAGGGCATCCGGATCGGTGCTGCGGATGCGGCACATCGCCCTGATCAGGATGTCCATCCCCTTGTTGGCATGCAGCCTGCCTACCGCCAGTATGACGTTCCTGTCCTCCTCGACGCCGAAGCGCTCCCGGGCCTCCGCCTTGTTCATGGGGCGGTATATCATGGTGTCCACCCCGGAGTGCACCACGGGCGCCATCTTCTCCTCCGGGATGCCGTGCTCCACCAGATGGCGGCGGGCCGACAGCGAGCGCGGTATGATGGCCTGGCATCGCTCGGCGATCCTCCTTCCCAGGGTGGAGTAGAAGCCCTTCTGGCCCCAGCCAGCGGGGCCCCGCATCAGGATGTCGAGCTCCTGCCACACGAACAGCCGGCCGCGACCGGCGGCCGACGAGGCCAACATGGTCCCCGGCTGGAATACCTCTCCGGACTGCACCACGTCCAGCCTCTCCTCCCTCAGGCGTTTGGACAGGGAGGGAGTGAAAGGAGCCAGGGAGGGCGGGAACATCACCGGGAGCTTGGTCGGCAGGTACACGACGCGGACGTCGCCCCGGCCGGACCGGGACGGCCGGTAGACGTCCGATACGAAGATCGTGACCTCATGGCCTCGTTTCTCCAGCCGTCGGGCCATCTCCACGATGTTGAGCTCCGAGTCGTCGCTGACCTCCGGGCGGGACAGCACCGAGGCGTCGGCCTGCAGGTCGGCCGTCTTGGTGATGAGATTGACGAGACCGATGCGCATCTCACCGCCCCCGGGAGTAGATCACGTAGTGGTCGCCATTGTCATAGACGCGATAGTGCTGGCCGATCTGCTCCTCGTAGAACTGGTACATGTAATGGACGCCCCACTGGCGATGCCACAGCTCCGAGGTATGGTCGAAGAGGTAGGCCCCTCGGCCAAAGTACAGCGTGAGGTTGTCCATCGATTCGGCGTGGGCGTCGCTGCCGTAGGCGGTGTTGAACTTCATGCGCTGGTACGGCTCGGACTCCTCGCTCCAGACGTCATAGGGGTAGAAGCCGCCCACCACGTAGGTGTCGGGGCCGCGGTTGGACAGGTAGTCGGCCGCCGCCACGCTCCGTTCGCTCGAGACGTACAGGCTCTCCTGGTAGAACACCGTGGAGGCGGCGCCGATCACCAGGAGAATGGCCGCCACCGTAAGCGCCGGCCGCACGTACCGATTGGCCCGGCCGATGAGCAGCGGCACGAAGATGATGGGCGCCACCAGCATCAGGTAGAGCAGCCCGCGATCGTACAGCTGGCCATTGAAGAACAGCGTATCGAGGGGGACGATCAGGATGGGTAGCACGAACAGGGCCAGGATGTTGCTCGGCACCGTCCTGGGGTCCTTCTTCCGATAGTACAGCAGCGCTAGCAGCGCGAGCAGCGTGGCCCCGGCGAACATGGCCACCGAGCCGAGCCGGATCTGCGAGTATACCGCTCCCAGGACGTTCTCGGGCGAGGTCCGCAAGGCGACCTGGTCCACCACAGTCTGGCCGGCGTACATGATGTAGCTCAGCCGCTCCGCTATGAACTCCGCTATGCCTCGGGAGAACGAGGCTGAGCCGGTCAGCAGCCAGCCGATCCAGATGAGGATGAACGCCCCCAGCGGCCACGGCCGGTCCCACTTGATGGGCTTGTGACGACCGATGATCAAGCGGTACAGCCGGCCTGCCACCTCCTTGAGCAAGATGGCCCCCAGCACGAAGATCAGCGTGGTGGGGTGCGCCACCACTATGAACGTGAACACTCCGATCGAGGCCAGCCTCCAGCCCATGCCTTCCCTTTCGAGGCAGACGAAGATGAGCAGCCCGGCCGCCAGCCCCAGGGACTGCGGGGAGAAGTTGAACTGCAGCCACACGTTGGCGAACGCCGCCACCAGGAACGCCAGTCGATGGTCGGCGCCGGGAACGTACGTTCGCACGAAGAGATAGATGGCGGCCAACGTGAACAACGCCACGAACAGCGTCCAGGCGCGCAGGAACAGGATGGCCGGGGGATCGGCCATCACGATGTACGATGAGCCCAGCACGAAGAAGCCAGGGTAGTTGAAGGCGTAGGAGAACGCTGGTTCGATGGGCATGGCACCCAAGCGGGCGATCTCCAGCGACGAGTAGTAGTGCATGGTCGAGTCCCAGGTCGACGGGAACCGCTCGAACATGGTCGGGCGCCCCACAGCGCCAGGAACACCAGCGCCGACTGGAAGAAGAACAGGCCCTCGGGGCCCCGCTTGAACCCCAGGGCCAGGGACAGCAGCATGATGAGCATGCCGGCCCAGTAGGCCGGGGGGAGCATGCCCAGCAGGCCGAACGGCGTGTCCACCGGTATGACCTGCACCTCGTGCCCGATCGACGACGCCACCACGATGGCGAAGCCGATCAGCGAGAGAGCGTACAGTAGAGATGGGCGTATGCCTCGCTCTCGCTCTTCCAACTTCCCTCCCCCGGAAAGCATTCCCCGATTTATTGTCAACTCGGTGCTCATTAAGCTTTCCTATGGTTTGGGAGCGACAAACTTGATAACCTATTGGTTGGAGTAGAGAGCGGGGAAGTGAGGAAGGGAAGATGTGGCTACCTGGACATCTGGCATTGTCGTTCCTGCTGTGCCTGCCGCTGCTGGTGATGGTGAAGCGGGAGCGCCTGGTGGCGCTGTACTTCGTGGGGTTCTTCGCCCTGCTGCCCGACCTCCTCCATCTCGGCGACCTGCGCATCTTCGCCCATTCGCTGGTGGGGTTGAGCATCATGCTCCTGATCTCGTTCGCTGTCCTGGCCGTCCTGTTCCGCCCCCGGCCGGTGATGTACGCCATCGGAGCGGTGGCGGCGTTCGGGCATCTTCTCGGCGATTTGTACATCGGCTCCATCTATCCCTTCTGGCCGTGGGACGGCACCTGGTACCATCTGCACCTGTTCAACTCGCCGTTCGACATCACCACCGAGGTGGTGCTGTCGTCGATCGCCCTGGTGCTGCTGGTCGTCCTCTTCGGACCGTTCCGGCTGCACGGCTCACGGAGGCGGCTGGATCGGCGCGAGGCGGGGAGCCTGTACCTGCTCGGAACGATCGTCGCCGCCATGGCGCTGCTGCAGGGCGGCTACTACGCCCTGATCCTGTACCTCGGAGGCGGGGACGTCCTACGGTATACGCTGCTGCTGTTCTTCGCCGCCCCGTTCCTGTTCACCGCCGCCGTCCTTCTGCCCATGACCTTTCCGATGCAGGAGGGCAGGGCGGCCTCGGGCCCTTCATCCTCTGGACTGAGAAAGTTATAAGTAAGGGACGATGCAAAATTATCGCTAACAGATAAGAAAAATTCGACTATCTGGCTCAAACGATTTACAGGCTTTCTGGCCTGGCAAGGGTGGTTCGATTCGAGGAGTGAGGAGTGATCGCATTAGCGGACGCTATGTCAATCGGAGGGATGGGAATTGTCGAAGACCAAGGTAGTCATAATGCTGCCGGCACTGAACGAGGAGAACAGCATAGGTGAGGTCATCGACGATATACCGTTCACCGCTCTCCGCGACAGAGGATATGACGCCATAGCAGTCGTTATCGACGGGAATTCTACCGACAGGACGCTCGAGATCGCCCGGGAGAAGGGCGCCAGGATCATCATACAGCAGGGGAAGGGAAAGGGCCTGGGAGTGAGGCAGGCGCTGGCGCTGTGCCATCCCGACGACCGGGAAAATGGCGAGGCTCGGATCAGTTGCGAGGGCTCCACCGCCATGAGGGACGCCAAGTACCTCATCATGCTGGACGCCGACGGGACTTATCCTCCGGAGCACATCGTGGACATCATCGACGCGCTGGAGAAGGGCGCCGACGTTGTGATGGGCTCAAGGTTCCTGGGCACCATCGCCGATGGGGCCATGACCGGCCTGAACCGCCTGGGCAATACGGTCCTGAGCGATGCCGCCACGGTGCTGTACCAGCAGCGCTGCACCGACCTATGCACCGGGATGTGGGGCTTCAACGCCAAGGCGCTCGAGGAGTTGGAGCTGGACTCCAGGCATTTCGAGCTGGAGGCCGAGCTGTTCGCCGAATCGGCCAAGAAGGGGCTGGGGATCGTGGAGGTGCCGATCTCCTACCTGCCGCGGAAGGGCGAGACCAAGCTCGTCCCCCTCAAGGCCGGCTTCGCCATCCTGGACAAGTTGCTGGAGAGGCGTTTCTTCAACGCCGCCGGCGACCTCGAGCTGAAGACCGCCAAGCGTTCGGAGAAGTCCCCGTCACCAACGCCGTTCCAGCTACTTTGAGTGATATCGTGCGAATCGCCATGGTTACCCCCGAGCACCTGAGCTGGGGCGGTGTCGGCAGCTACGTCATGCAGCTGGCCAGGAACCTCCCGTCCGACTTCGAGGTCCATCTGCTGTGCCTCAAGAACGACAGGACGACTCCCGCCCTCGATGACCGCATCACCGTCCATCACCTCGGCCGTTCAAGGGACGCGTTCATGTCCAACAACCAGTTCCAGCTGGCGCTGTGGCGCTCGTTCCGCGAGCTGAACGATGCCCACCGCTTCGACCTGGTGCACTCGAACCACGCCCAGATGGCCGACCTTCTCCTGAAGGTGCTCGGCACCGAGGTGCCGTCGGTTACGACCGTCCACAGCACGATCGACTCGCAGAGGATGGGCACCCGGGCCGCGGGACTGCCGCTGGGGAAGCTGGAGTCGTCCGAGCGCATGACCTATCTGCTCCTGCCGCTCCTCAGGACGGCCGAGAGGATCTACATGAGGAAGTCGTCCTCTTTCATCTTCGTCTCCGAGTTCATACGCGAGATGTGCGTCCGCTGCTTCGGCATCGGCGAGGGGTCCAGGGTCATTCACAACGGCATCGACACCACCATGTTCGGGCCCAAGGACCTCTCGGAATGCATCGAGCGGTTCCCCATGCTGGAGGGCCTGGAGAACATCGTGCTGTTCTCGGGCCGCATGATCGCGCTGAAGGGGATACCGACGGCCATCAGGGCGCAGCGCGCCTTGGGCCGGCCGGACGTGCACTTCGTCTATGCCGGTAACGGCTCCTACGAACAATGGGAGGGGATGGCGCGCCAGGCCGGACTGGACCGTTCCAGGTGCATCTTCCTCGGCCCGGTGTCGTACGACGACATGCCGTACCTGTATCCATTGGCCTCCGCGTTCATACTGCCGTCCTACTCGGAGAGCCTTCCGCTCACCATCCTGGAGGCCATGTCGGCCGGCACGCCGGTCATCGCGTCCTCGGTGGGCGGCGTACCGGAGATCATCGCCGACCACAGGGACGGGGTGCTGGTGCCTCCCATGGACCACAACGCCCTGGCCGAGGCGATCTCCAAGGTCCTGTCGGACCATCGTTTCGCCCGCTCGCTGTGCATGCGAGCTCGAGACAAGGTGCAGACGGAGTTCAGCGCATCGGTGATGGCCAGAAGGACGGCCGAGGTCTACCGCAGCACGCTGGAGGAATGTTCATGAAGGTTTTGTTGGTGAACCCGCCGAGGTTCGAGGGCATCCCGGTCATCAGGGAGGAGAGGTGCGAGATCACGGAGCGGTACTCGGTCATGGAGCCCTACAGCCTGCTGCAGATAGGCGCGCTGCTACGGCAGCAGGGGGACGAGGTCGCCCTCATGGACATGAACGGGTTCAACATGCCGTACGAGGAGCTCAAGGCCGGGTTGGCCAAGCACCGGCCCGACATCGTCCTGTTCAGGTTCACGCCCACCACCTTCGACTGGGACATGAGGACGGCGTCGATCGCCAAGTCGTTCGACCCAGGCATCGAAACCGCCGGGATCTGCTGGACGCTTCATACCATGCCCGAGGCGGTCATGAGGGAAGCGCCCGACCTGGACCATTACATCCTGCAGGACTACGAGGTGGTCGCCCCCCGCGCTGGTGGCCGCGCTGCGGGACGCGACGCCG
>LJKK01000154.1 GCA_001421185.1 Methanomassiliicoccales archaeon RumEn M1 | reverse complement strand
TCGCCCAGGGCGGGGGCGGGGACCCCACCAAGGTTCCCCAGGCGCTCGCCGCGGCGGTCGACATCGTGCGCGCCGCGACGGCCTCCCGATGAGGTCCCCAGCATAGCTGGCCATGGCCCGGAGGGCAAGGAAACGGTTAAATAATAAATATCATGTAGGGGAGGTACTCCATAGAGTATTCACTTCACATGGAAATATGCGTTGGCTGCCCCGCCAGAGGGTCGGTCGCGCCATCGGAGGTAACATTTTGGCTCAGCCCGAAAACCAGGACATGCCCGAGAAGAAGGACAAGAAGCAGAAGAAGGACAAGGGAGAGCAGAAGCAGGCTCCCAAGGCCGAGAAGAAGGATGAGAACTTCCGGTACATCGTTCGCATCGCCAACACCGACATTGATGGCAACAAGAGCCTCATGATGGGCATCCAGTCCATCAAGGGAGTCGGGCCCCGGGTGGCGGCGATCGTGGCCCAGAGGACCGGCATCGACCCTCATGTGAAGATGGGCGAGCTGTCCGAGGCCAAGACGGACGAGATAGCCCAGATCGTCCTGAGCTATCCCGAGTACGCGCCCACCTGGGCGATCAACCGTCAGCACGATTTCGAGACCGGCGAGGACCAGCATATCTTCGGCATAGACCTGGACGTCGTCAGGAAGGACGACATCAACAGGCTCAAGATGATCCGTAGCTACAGAGGCGTAAGGCACGAGCAGGGAGCGAAAGTTCGCGGTCAGAAGACCCGGTCCAACGGAAGGACTGGCCTTACGATGGGCGTCAGCAGGACGAAGAACCAGCCCTCTGGAAAGAAGTAAGGCCCGCGTGGCGGGAACACAACCGGTATGGTGTAAAACATGGGAGATCCGAAGTTTCCGAGAAGGAGCTTTGATGCACCCTCTCACCCCTGGAGAGGGGAGCGCATCAAGGCCGAGACCGAGACCTGCAAGCTATATGGCTTGAAGAACAAGCGCGAGCTGTGGAAGGCCCAGGCCGTTCTGAGGAACCTCAGGACGCAGTCCAAGAACCTTCAGGCGCGTGTCAGGCTGAACGATGAGCAGGCCGAGCTGGAGCGCGACCTGCTGCTGAAGAAGCTGGGCCGACTGGGCCTCCTGCCCATGGAGGGCAGCACCCTGGACGACGTTCTGGGCCTGACCCCCGAGGCCGTGCTCAACCGCCGCCTGCAGACGCTGGTGCAGAGAAAGGGTCTCGCCACCACCCTGAAGCAGGCCCGCCAGTTCATCGTGCACGGGCATGTGACGATCGACGGGCACAAGGTCACCATACCTGGCTACCTGGTCAAGAGGGGCGAGGAGGACAAGATCGCCTTCAACCCCCACAGCCCCATCTCCAACGAGCTGCACCCCCTGAGGGCCGGCCCCCAGCTTGAGTCCGGGCCCGCGGCGCCCGCGCCTCGCCCGGAGAAGACCCCCAACAGTGAGAAGGTTGAGAAGGTCATAAAGAGCATAGAGGGCGACGAGGCCGAGGACATCGCCGACCTTCCCGAGATACAGGAGGAGTGAACATGGGAAAATGGGGAATTGCTCACATATTCGCCAGCTACAACAACATCATCATCACCCTGACGGACATCACCGGCGCCGAGACCATCACCAAGGCCACCGGCGGCATGGTGGTCAAGCAGGCCAAGGATGAATCGTCCCCGTATGCCGCCATGAGGGCGGCCGAGAGGGTCGCCGACATCGCCCGCGAGAAGGGCATCGAGGGCCTGCACGTGAAGGTGCGCGCCCCCCGGCGGCAACAAGGCCACCTCCCCCGGCCCCGGCGCCCAGGCCGCCATCCGCGCCCTGGCCAGGGCCGGCATGAAGATCGGACGCATCGAGGACGTGACCCCTATCCCGCACGACGGCACCAAGAAGAAGGGCGGAAGAAGGGGCCGCAGGGTATAAGGTGCATCCATGGACCTGAAGATCATCGACCTGTCCGACCGCCATGGGAAGTTCGTGATCTCGGGGGTCCGCCCGGACATAGCCAATGCCCTCCGGCGGTGCCTCATGACCGAGATCCCCAAGATGGCCATCGAGACCGTGGAGTTCCACCTGGGACCGATCAGGGACGAGGATGGCAGGGAGTTCGAGAGCGTGAGCCCGCTGTTCGACGAGATCGTGGCCCACCGCCTCGGCCTGATCCCCGTGCCCACCGATCCCGAACTCTACGTGAACAAGGACGAGTGCGCCTGCGAGGGCGAGGGATGCCCGAGCTGCACCATCATCTACTCCCTCAACAAGAAGGGGCCCGGCGACGTCTATTCCGGCGACCTCGAGCCGCTGGGGGGCCAGGAGCTGAGGGTGAAGGACGAGCTCATCCCCATCGTCCGGCTGGGCCCGGGACAGGCCATACTGGCCTACGCCTTCGCCGAGCTGGGGACCGCCAAGAGGCACATCAAGTGGCAGGTGACCTCCGGGACGAACTATCGCTACTATCCCACCGTGAACGTCGACCTGGCCAAGTGCGAGGGAGACCTGGACTGCATAGCCGCCTGCCCGCGCGACGTGCTCAAGGCCGTTGACGGCAAGCCCGCGGTGGACGACCTGGAGGCGTGCATCCTGTGCCGCTCCTGCGAGGAGGCCTGCGACGTGGGCGCCATCACCGTGAGCGGCGACGACACCAAGTTCCTGTTCGAGTTCGAGACCGACGGCTCGCTCACCGCCCGGCAGACCCTCAACAAGGCGCTGGAGATCCTGGAGCAGCAGTTCGAGCAGTTCCGCGAGGACGTCTCGGCCATGGAATCGGCCTAAACCACTTCCTCTCTTCTTTCGTTCCGTTCAGTACCATTGTCCGGCCTCTAACGACGGACCGTCACATGAAGTCGGACAGCTTGCACTTCTTGATCTTGTCCGACTCGAACAAGGAGTTCATCGATTCCTCGACGATGGCGATGCGCTGCTGGGTGTAGGGGTCGAGATCGTACTTCTCCCCGATCTCCTTGCTGATCTCGAGATACTTCTTCACGCTCTTCTCGTGCACCGTCAGGGTCAGCTTGTTGCCGCAGTAGCACCGGCCGATCAGCGGGATGCGCCGGTACTTGGCGCCGCACTTGGTGCATCTCAGCGATTGGGAGGAGAACGACTTCAGGTTGCCGATCATGTCGGGCAGGAAGTGCTTGGTGATGACGCGCGAGACCACGTCGCGGGTGTCGACCGCCCGGATCTTGCGCGCCAGCTCGAGCTGGGCGTTCATCTTGTCCATCATGGTCTCCAGCGTCTTGTACGCCGATTCGGTCGGGCCCTCGGCGATGTCCGATGTATCGTGGGTATAGCCGAAGCCCTCGTACTGCAGGGCCGAGCCGATGCGGCGGGCCACCTGGTCCATGACGCCCTCGATGTCCCTGGGGTGCTTGTACTCCAGAGTGGCGTCGTAGAACTCCAGCGGATACGACCAGCCGACGTCGATGTTGTGCGCCTCCTTGTCGATCTCGTTGGGGTCCAACCTGGTCGTCAGGACCAGCGGGGCGTCCATGAGCCTCCGCGGCGCTCCGGCAGGAACGAGCGGCTGAAGTTCAGCAGGCCGTCGAGCAGCAGGATGACCGAGTCCTCGTCGCCGTCGCAGTTGCGCCTCTTGGCGGCGTGGAAGAACGGGTGGCCGTAGCCCACCGCGGCCCGGCAGAAGCCGATGACGCGGCACAGGATGCCCCCCGAAGTATGGGGCGCCAGGCCGATGGCCAGGTGCCCGATGATGTCCTCCCTGCTCTTGACGTTGTAGAACGGCGGGAGGCCGTAGAAGCGCTCCAGCAGCTCGTCGGTGAACTGGGCGATCTTGACGAGATAATCGGCGCAGCTGTTGGCCACTATGATGTCCTGGACGCGGAGCTCGCACACCTGCTCCTCGTTCGTGAGCTCGGCGCCGTGAACGTCCTTGAGGTAGCCCAGCTCCCTCGCCCTCTCCACGCTCAGGCCGATCTCCCTGGGGCGGAAGTGAGTGGTGGGCACATCGGTCATGTCGTACCGGATGGTGCCGTCCTTGAAGGTGTAGATATCGTGGTACGCCCTCAGTATGCCCTTCTCGAGGGCCTCGGGCGTCTTGTTCTTGGAGATCATCCCCTGGACGCCCTTGATCTCGGGCGGCGTTCCCTTCCGGCCCAGCCGCTGCATGGCCGCCTCCATCAGACGGGGGAGGTCGACCTTCTGCTCGGCCGGACGGTTGGACGGTCGAGTGTGGCCGCCGCACTCGGGGCAGGAGCACATGAAGGTGTTCTTGCCGCAGGCGGTGCACTGCCGTATGCCCATCTCCACCATCAGCGGGCCGGACGTCATGGCGGTGGAGACCAGCCGCTGCATGCCGCCCGCCGTCCCCAGCGGGAACAGCGTGTGGGGCGGGGGCTTCATCTTCCGCTCCTTGGCCTTCTCGGGACGGCCCATGCGGGCCCCTATGCGCGCCACCGCCCGGGCCCGGACCTCGATGCCCATGGCCGCCGACACCGCCCTGAGGGACGCGGAATCGTAGCGGTCCTTGCCCTCCGGATCGCCGGGGTCCTCGAACGGGGCGACCTCGACGATGGCCTCGCCGTCGATTCCCAGGCCTAGCCCCTCGATCAGCGGCAGCGAGTAATGATCGAGGCGCACACGACCGCTGGCCACGCGATGGAGGGCGCCCAGGCACTCCAGGGTGCGCTTGGTCGCCTTCTCCTTGGCCATCGTCAGTTGGCCGTCCTCGAACCTGCCGGTCGACAGTATGTGAGCGCGCAGCGCCTTCAGCTCCTCCAGCGGGACGTCGTACCAGAACAGGTTGTACGACGGGTGCAGCGGCACGCCCGACTGGCGGGAGATCTCCTTGGCGCGCTCCCACGACGGGCTCTCCCAATCATCCGGGAGGGGGCCCTTGGCCTCGAGCTCGGCCCGGTACCATTCCGGGCTGAACGCGCCGGGGACCAGCACGTGGTTGTTCTCCATGAACTCGCCGTAGGCCAGCAGCACCTCGCCCAGGTCGATGATCTCGGCCACCGAGGGCCTGAGCTCCTTGGCCTCCTTGGACGTGGAGGCCTGCACCAGGTCGCCGTTCTTCAACAGCAGGATGGGGCCCTCTATCGTATCGCAGGGGGTGACCGCCCCCGCCTTTCCAGGGCGCTCGATCTTGATCTGCGTCCCGATGGCCAGGAAGTCGTCCAGCGCCACCATGGTGGCCGGGTTGATGGCCAGCGCGGCCAGTCCGGCCGTTCTCCCTCGCCCGTAGCGGAGCCTCAGGCCCCCGGGCATCGACGGATGCCCGATGACCGGTCGGCCGGCCACCATGTCCTTGAGGTACTTGGAGTCGGGGCCCACCTTGACGGCGTCCTCTTCGGAGGACTCCTTGGCGCTGTGCTTCTTCTTCCACTCCAGGTACTCGTCGATGAACTCCCATCCGTCGATGCCCAGCTTCTTGACGTGCTTCTGGATCTTGGGCGCCTTGAGGGTCATGCCCTCCGATATGACGAGGCAGGCGCCCCCGCGGACCTTGTTGGTCTCGATGCGGGGCAGGTCGCGGAAGCCCGAGATCTCGGCGTCCTCGGTCCCTTCGCCATCGATGCACACCGGGCAGTTGCGGACGATGAGCTCGATCTCCTCGTTGCTGGGTGCGTACTGCAGGTGCTGGCACTGCTTGTAGAGGGGGATCTCCTCCTTGAGGCGCTGGACCTCGCCATCGGTCGGGATGTACTTCCCTATGCCGAACTCGCGCCGCACCACGTCGGCGATGAGCACGCTGAGCGCCTGGCCAGTACCGCCGGCCGCCCTGATGGGGCCGGCGAAGCTGATGGAGAGGTACTCGGAGCCGTCGCTGTTCACTCCCACCTTGGCCCCGGCGATGCCCTCCAGCGGGGCCACCAGGATGCCCTCGGTCAGGACCGCCAGGCCCACCCGGACGGCGCGGTCGATGGCGTCCTCGCGGGACTTCGACGGCTGGCTGGCCATCTCCTTGGCCACCAGGAGGGAGACCTCCTCACGGTTGTGCTTCTTGGACAGCTCCCTGATGCGCTCGGCCACCCCTTCGACGTGCCAGGGCTCCAGCAGCTTCTCCACGCGGGAGGCGAGATCGTCGGCGCGGGGGATCTCCACGTAGGTCTCGGGGTCGAGCCCCCGGGCCCGGGCCTTGCGGGCGACGGCATAACATCTGTCCGCCTCCTCGATCAGGCCGTTGAAATAGTCCTCCATGGCCTTGCTGCACGCCACATTGACCATCTATCGTCCCCGCTGCATATGGTCAGGTCGAGGCGATTGATAAATTGACCGCTCGCCGGTTCGGTATAGCGAATCTCTACCCTTACGTCGCTGTTCCTTGAAGCGTCCGAGAAGGAAGCGCCGAGGCCACGGCCACCCGTCACTGGGGCAGCTCGTCCATCCGCTCCAGGCGCTCGGCCTTCAGGGTGGCCTCGATGAGCTTCACCAGCTCGTCGACCCCTTCCCCGGTGGACGCGGAGATGCGGGGCCTCTTTCCGGTGCCGCCCCACTCCAGGTCGGCCTTGTTCTCGACCTCGATGAAGGGGATGCCGGGGAAGCTGTCCCGGACCGAGCGGAGCAGTGCCTCCTGCCGGTCCATGGTGTAGCCGCAGGTCTCCGAGGGATCGAACACGAACACGATGATGTGGGCCAGGTACTTCAACGCCAGGATGGCCTGCAGCTCGATGGCGTTCCGCTGCTCCAGCTCGCGGTCCAGAAGTCCGGGGGTGTCCACCACCTGGTAGGTGTGCCAGCCGACCCGCAGATGGCCCACCTGGATGCCCTTGGTGGTGAAAGGGTAGGGAGCCACGGCCGGCTTGGCGGTGGAGATCCGCTCGGTGAGCTGGGACTTTCCCACGTTGGGGTAGCCGGCGATGACGATGGTCGGTATCTCGGGATCGATGGACGGCAGTTGCTTGAGGGCGTCGCGGGCCTTCTGGGCGAACAGCAGGTCCTTCTCGATCTGCTTGATGACGGAGGAGAACCGCCCGTAGAACTCCCGCGTGACCTTGGCCACCGTGTCGATGTTGGGGGCCTTCTTCACCTTGTGCAGGTACATGCGTTGAAGGTGGGAGGCCTTCTCGGCGGCCCAGGTGATGGAGGAGAGCGCTTTCTTGAGGTCGTCCAGGCCCACGACGACGTCGACCAGCTGGGAGAAGAACTCGTCCTCCTTCTCCATGCGGGGGAACGCCCGCACGTACTTCAGCAGAGTGGTCACGGTCATGTCGCCGATGCCGTTGATCTTGGCGATGTTGGTCTTCTTGACCGAGTCGAAGGGCACTGAGCCAGGCACCTCTGCCTTGGACGCCCGGGCGAACGCCCTGTCAAGAAGCTCCTGGGAGGTCATTATGGTGGGGATCCTCCTCTTCCAATCGGTCATGCCCTGGCCATAACTGGAATTAACTATTAATCTATGGGTCGACGATGGGCGATGGATGCCGTATCGCCTTGAGTACCGCGCATGGCTCAGCCAAGGGGGCCGCCGCCTGCTGGGGGAGGAGGAGGCGGGCCTTCTCCGCCTCATAAAGGAGAAGCGCTCGCTGCTCGCGGCCGCCCATGCCGCCG
>LJKK01000152.1 GCA_001421185.1 Methanomassiliicoccales archaeon RumEn M1 | reverse complement strand
CGCCCGGCGGGCGTCGCCATGCTCCTGGGCGGCCAGGGCCGAGCAGAGCGGAGCGACGCTGGCCTCGATGACCCCGGGGAAGAACGCCAGCTCGGCCCGCTGCTTGAGGATGTCCCTCAGCTGGTCGGCGTTGTAGGGCGGGAACACCATCTTCTCCTCCCCCATCCTGCTCTTGACCCGCGGGTCGAGGAAGTCGGTGAACTTCAGGTCGTTGGAGATGCCGATCAGCGACACCTTGGCGTTCTGCAGGTCGTCGTTGATCCTGGAGAGGTGGTACAGCACGTCGTCGCCCGACTTGTACACCAGCTTGTCGATCTCGTCCAAGACGATGATGACGACCCGGTTCGACTCGTCGATCTTCTCCCGCAGGATGTTGTACACCCTCTCGGTGCTCCATCCCGTGAACGGTATGCGCTCGTTGAAGTTGTCGATGAACATGTTGCCGATGTTCTGCAGAACACCATACTGGGTGTCCACGACCTCGCAGTTCATGTAAAGGTAGTTGACGCGATTGAACTCCGAGTCGGCCTTGCGTATCTCCTTTCCCAGATACTTCACCGAGGCGGTCTTTCCGGTGCCGGTCTTGCCGAAGATGATGACGTTGGACGGTCGGTCGCCCTTGAGAGCGGTGACCAGGATGGAGGCGAGCTGGTTGATCTGCTCTCGGCGGTGGGGAAGTTCATCGGGAATGTATGAGGGTCTCAAAATCTCCCGGTTGCGCTGGAATATCTTCTTCGAGCTTAGGTAAGGTTGGAAGATGCTTTCGTCCATGTATGCCTCCATGCGATAACGGCCCGCCTGACACCCCCCACCCCTTTATTTCCATTGGAAACGGGTCCTGCCTGCCGCAAGCCCTCGGATAGGTGCATCTGCTTCAAGTATGTTTCTTCCCTCGTTTCGGACGGCACAACTGGCCGGCGGGCGCGCCAAATTCTCTTAGGAGTCTCATGCCCCCCACCCCTTTATTTCCATTGGAGCCTGCTTTTGTCCCCCGATCCAAAATCGAACGGACCAGGGGATATGGATCCACATGGGCCAGTCGATACGGCGACCCGATTTCGGATGGAGGAGGAACCATTGAATATGGAGGCCAGATATGGAGAGGTTGCACAGGAACATGGAAAATGGACCGGAGAAGGGAAAAGGGAATAGGATAGGATAGAGAAACTACATACGTTATAATATAGGAAGGAAGAGGAAGGAATTGAAAGGAAGAAGAACACGAAAGGCGGCGATCCTGACGATAGACGAGAACGTCTCGGAGATGGAGGAGCTTGCCTACTCGGCCGGAATGGACCTGGTCTACGAGATCATACAGCGACGCCGTAGGCCTCACCCCGCCTCGTTCGTCGGAAAGGGAAAACTTCAGGAGACCAAGGAGGTCCTGAGCACTCGAAACGTGGACGTCCTGCTGGTCAACGGCGTCCTGAAGCCTTCCCAGCACTATCTTCTCGAGAGCGAGCTGAAGGTCGAGTGCATGGACCGCATACGTCTGGTCCTGGAGATCTTCGACGACAGGGCATCGTCCCGCGAGGCTCGCCTGCAGGTGCAGAGGGCCCGGCTGCTGTACGAGATCCCCCTGCTGAGGGAATGGGTCCACTCGGCCAAGAGCGGCGAGCACCCTGGCTTCCTGGGCGGCGGCGCCTATGAGACGGACGCCTATTATGAGATGATCAGGCGTCAGCTGGCCCGGATCGAGGTGGAGCTGGAGAAACTGGGCAGCGATCGCGAGCTCCGCCGGAAGCGCCGCGCCCGGCTGGGACTGGGCACCATCGCCTTGGCGGGGTATACCAATGCGGGCAAGTCCTCACTGCTGAACGCCATCACGGGCGAGAAGGTCCTGGTCGAGGACAAGGTGTTCTCCACGTTGTCCACCACCACCGCCCGCCTGGACGGATGCCGGAAGCAGCTACTGGTCACCGACACGATCGGCTTCATATCGAACCTGCCGACCTTCATGATCGAATCGTTCAAGAGCACCCTGGACGAGATCTTCTACGCCGACCTGGTGCTCCTGCTGATCGATTCATCGGACGACGAGGAGACGTTCATGGAGAAGCTGACCACCTCCCTTGGCATCCTGTTCCCGGAGGTCGACGTGACCGACCTGATCGTCGTCCTCACCAAGACCGACCGGGCGACCGAGCTCGCTCAGAGGATCGACATGGTCCGCAGCATCGTTCCGCACGTGACCACGATCGGCGTCTCGTCCCTCACCGGCAGCGGCATCGAGGAGCTGCATGCCGCCATATTGGAGCATTTTGCCTACCTATCGAGATGACCTTCTTCCTCCCTCATTCTCCCAAGGCCGAATCGTTGCTGTCCTGGCTGCATGACAGCACCGAGCTCCGAGTGGACAGGATGCCCGAGGGGACCATGGTCGATCTTCGCTGCCGGGAGAGCGACCATTCCATCATCGTGCGGCGCCTGATCGAGGCGGGAGGCCGCCCCAGCTAACGCGCCGCGGCACGTGGTCGTGTACCGGCTTTGTTACCGGAGCCGGTCAAAGAACCGGTTCCAGTGGAAATGAAGGGGTCCCCCTCTTTCGCGATCACTTGAGGCCGAAGTGCTTCTTCTTGGCCATGAGCTCGTTCTCGAACTTCATGGGGAGCCGCCAGGCGAGGTATTCAAGGTCGTCGAGCTCCTTGATGAACGCCGCCTTGCTCGGCTTCGCGATGAGCTTTCGGAACTTCCTGACGTTCATGACGTAGGAGGCGAGCCATATGCCTCCGACGACCGCGGCCAGCGCGCCAATGATCAGGACCCACCAATCCCAGTTGCCCATCTCAGTGAATGCGACGTCGTACATGGCGAGGATCGCGGCGATCACCATGGCGATGCCCGCCACCAGCATGCTGATGGAGAGGGGAGCGGCCCTCTCGACCTGCACAGGCTTTGACATGGCCAGGGACATCGTCAAAAGGTTATTCAACATTTCTGGCCAAGGGGCGGAGCCTGATTGCAGTGCGACCGTCCAAGACCCTCAGGCCGATGGCCGAGGCATGCGCCGGCGCACCCTGGAACCGCGCGATCTGTTCGTCCTGTCGATAGTGGCGGTGCTCGTCCTGGCACTGCTGTCCTCGCCGGACGGGACGGAAGCATCCACGTTCGATGAGATGATGACCGACGGAACGTCCATCGTGGTATGCACCATCGATCGGTGCCGGCCGTCCGACAACGGATGGGTCCTCAATCTGACGGACACCGCCGGCGGCCACATCGACGCCTTCTGCCGCTATGGGGACGTCGAAGGCACGCCTCTCAACGGTTCGGCCGTACGTATATGGGCGCGGCCGTCCGAGGACGATCCGTCGTTCTTCTACATCGGCCGCATGGTCGTCCTCCCCCCGCCCGAGGTGCGGGGCGGAAGGATTGATTAACAATCCCTCACTTATCGACACCATCCATGTACATCGGCGTCGACGACACTGACTCCCCGGACCACATGTGCACCACCTTCCTGGCGATAGAGCTCATCAAGGCATTCCCCGAGTGGGACCTCATCGGCATGCCCCGCCTGGTGCGCCTGAACCCGGCGGTGCCGTGGAAGACGCGCGGCAACGCCGCTCTGGCCATCAACATCGGCCGGGGCCGGGGGGACGGTCGCCTCATCGGGGAGGCGGGCGATCGCCTCGTTCGGGCCTATCCCCGCTCGTCCGAGGAGCCGGACCGGGACGAGACCCTCGAGCGGGCGGTCCGGGTGGTGGAGAAGTGGGCGCAGAGGGACCAATCGGACCCCGGGCTCGTCGTGCTGCCGAGACAGCCCGACGCGTCGCTGTACCGCCGGGCGGTCACCACCATCGTGGACAAGGAGGACGCCCTGCGGGCCGTCAGGGAGGCTGGAGGAAGCTACTTCCAGATGAACGAGGGCCGGGGGGTCATCGGCGCCGCCTCGGCGGTGGCCTGGCGACCTCACGACCGGACGTACGAGATACTGACCTATCGACAGAGGGAGCGCTGGGGGACCGAGCGCGAGATCTCCGAGAAGGAGATACGGCGGCTCGACCGCGACTATCCGTCGACGTTCAACAACTACGATGCCGAGGCCGGGCGGCCGGCCATCATACCGCACACCACCTGCCCGGTCCTCTACGGCATCCGGGGCGACTCGGCCCCCGACCTGGTCATGGCCATGCTGTCGATCATCTCGGAGAAGGCGGAGAGCTGGCAGCTGTTCATCACCAACCAGGGCACCGACGAGCACATCATCACCGAGTGGGAGACGCTCGCCCCCAACTCCTCGTACGACGTGACCGGAACGGTCGTCAAGGAGCCGTTCACGGTGCGCGGCGGCCACGTGCTCGTCGGCCTTAGGGCCGACAACGGCACCGAGCTGGAGGCGGCCGCCTACGAGCCGTCGAAATCGTTCCGCGACGTGGTCAGGGCGCTCCGCAGGGGCGACCGCGTGCGAGTGCTGGGCGAGGTCCGGGAGGACCGCGGCACGTTGAACATCGAGAAGATGAAGGTGCTGAGCCTGGCGCCGTCGCGCATAAAGACGTCCAATCCCGTCTGTGAGTGCGGCCGGCACATGAAGTCCATCGGGGCGGGCCAGGGATACCGGTGCCGGGAGTGCGGCACACGCGCCGCCGAGGCCGTCACCGAGCCGGAGGAGCGCTACCTGCAGCTGGGATGGTACGAGCCGCCGGTGTGCGCCAGACGCCACATATCCAAGCCCCTCAAGCGAATGACCTGAATCGACAGTAGTCGAGTGGCCCTGCCGACAGTTTTTTAACGGCACCCCGAGATGGCTCGGCGGATGGGAGCCGACTCCCTTACCAGGAGCATGATCTAGTGAAGGAAGCTGTCATATTGAGCGCCGTCCGCACCCCGGTCGGCAAGTTCGGAGGCTCATTGAAGAACTTCTCCGCTCCCCAGCTGGGAGCGATGACCATCGCCGAGGCGGTAAAGCGCGCCGGCGTGGCCGGGACCGACATTCAGGAATGCATCATGGGCATCGTGCTGCCGGCCGGAACGGGGCAGAACCCCGCCCGCCAGGCCGCGCTGGGGGCCGGGCTGCCGGTGGAGATCGGCTCGTTCAACGTCAACAAGGTGTGCGGCTCGGGGCTGAAGTCCGTCATGCTGGCGGCCAACTCCATACGCGCCGGGGAGCACGACCTCATCGTGGCCGGCGGGATGGAGAACATGTCGGCCGCCCCGTACCTCCTGATGGAAGGCCGCTTCGGCTATCGGCTGGGCGACAACAAGGTGGTGGACCACATGGTCAAGGACGGCCTGTGGGACGCCCCCACCGACCAGCACATGGGCCTCACCGCCGAGATCGTGGCTGAGCGCTATAACGTCACGAGGGAGGAGGCCGACCTGCTGTCGTACCAGAGCCACATGAAGGCCGCCGCCGCCCTGAAGGACGGGCGCTTCGACCGCGAGATGATGCCGGTCATGATCAAGAGCAAGAAGGAGACGGTCGAGTTCCGGACGGACGAGGGCGTACGGGCCGATTCCACCCTGGAGGGCCTGGCCAAGCTCCGCCCGGCGTTCAAGGAGGGCGGGGTCGTCACGGCCGGCAACGCCTCGCAGATCAGCGACGGCTCGGCCGCGGTGGTGGTGGCGTCGAGGGAGTACGCCGAGGAGCATGGACTGAAGCCCCTGGCGACCATCGTGGACTACAACACCGGCGGCACCAAGCCGGAGTGGATCATGGAGGCCCCCATCATCTCCACCCGGGCGTTGCTGGAGCGGAACAAGATGGCCATCGACGACATCGACCTGTTCGAGCACAACGAGGCGTTCGCCACCGCCTCGGTGGCGGTCAAGCGCGAGCTGAACGTTCCCGACGAGCGGTTCAACGTGAACGGGGGCGCCATCGCCATCGGCCATCCGATCGGAGCATCGGGCGCCAGGGTGCTCACCAGCCTGATCTACGCGCTGCACGACCGGAACAAGGAGACCGGCCTGGCGACGCTGTGCCTGGGCGGAGGGAACGCCGTCTCGATGATCGTGCGGCGGTAACGGCGCCTACGCGCCCCTTTTCCTTTTTATAACGATCAGGGCCAGCACCGCGAACGCGACGGCTACGATGGCCGCGGGAACGAGCCAGGAGCCGAATGACGAGCCGGAGCGGACGTCCACTTCCACGGTATACTCGATCTCGTTCCCTTCGGCGATAAGGACGAGGTACCAGGTCCCCGCCGCCAGCTCCTCGGTGTAGGTCAGCCGGTCCATGACGGTGCTCTCGTGCTCCGCCTCGTAGTCCGATCCGGCCTCGAACAGCTGGTGGTTGGCATCGTCCATCAGGACCACCTTGATCGACGGGCCGACCAGCAGCTCGATGTTGATCTCCACCGTCGCCCCGGCCGGCACTTCGATGGGATGAACGTCCATCTCCCCGGCGGGAATGGTCTGGACATCCCCGGCGGCCACGGAGGGAACGAGCAGGAGGGCGATCGACAGGAGGGCGACGAGGGCAGCGGAACGCATGTTCCGGCATCACAAATCGTATATATAGCGTATCTTTCCGCGGCCAAATGCTTTATTGCGCCGCCCCGTTCTCGGTCCGGTGTTCTCATGACCCGCTTGAACGACCTGCTCGACTCCGTGGAAGGCTACCGGGACGAAATGATCAAGGAGATGACCGCCATGCTGCGCATCCCTGCCATGGGACCGGAGAACGGCGGGGAGGGAGAGTTCGACCGGGCCCGCTTCATCGAGGGCCTCGTCAGGCGGTGCGGGTTCCAGGACGTTGAGACGTACGATGCCCTGGACGAGAGGGTCAAGCTGAAGGTGAGGCCCAGCGTCATCGCCAAGCGCCGCGGGCGGTCCGACCGGACCATCTGGTTCGTGTCGCACATGGACACCGTGTCGCCGGGCGACACCAAGGCGTGGACCTATCCCCCGTTCGACGGGACGGTGGTGGACGACAAGCTGTACGGCCGGGGCTCGGAGGACAACGGCCAGGCGGTCATATCGACGCTGTTCGCCCTCAAGGCCCTCCTGGCCGTCGAGGAGGAGCCGGAGTTCACCATCGGCGCGGCCGTGGTGGCGGACGAGGAGGCCGGCTCGGACTACGGCATCAAGTTCCTCATCGAGAAGGGACTGTTCGGCAAGGACGACATCTTCTACGTCCCGGACTCGGGCGCCCCCGACGGCTCGGTCGTCGAGGTGGCCGAGAAGTCGATCATCTGGCTCAAGTTCGTGGTTCGCGGCAAGCAGGTGCACGCGTCGGTGCCGGCCAAGGGACTGAACGCATTGCGCGTGGGCTCCCAGCTGCTGGTGGCGGTCAGCGATCACCTGTACGGAAAATTCTCGGCGCTCGACCCCCTGTTCGCCCCGGCCAACTCGACCTTCGAGCCCACCAAGCGCCTGGCCAACGTGGACAACGTCAACACCGTCCCGGGCGAGGACATCTTCTACATGGACATCCGCCTGCTGCCGCAGTACGACGTGCAGGAGTGCATCGACGCCGCCCGGCAGGTGGCCAAGATGTTCGAGGAGCGCACCGGCGCCGCCATCGAGGTGACGGTGGAACGTGTCGATCCGGCTGGCAAGGCATCATCGACCGATGGCGACGGCGCCGTGGCCCTCAGGAAGGCGATCCGCCGCATCCGGGGCATCGAGCCGACCATCACCGGCATCGGCGGGCAGACGTGCGCCAACTGGTTCCGGCAGGCCGGAATGGACGCCTACGTGTGGGAGACGTGCGACGAGGTGGCCCACCAGGTGGACGAGTACACCAGGATCGACAACCTGGTGGACGACGCCAAGGTCTACGCGGCCCTGCTGGCCGACCTGTGCTACCCCTCCCGGTTCAAGGGCCCTTGTCCGGACTACTGAGCCGGTATCGGAGCCACACCAGGTCGTCCAGCCTCTCGACCGCCATCAGCTCGGCGCCCACCGCCTCCTCGCCGCTGCCCAGGTCGTCGGCGATGAGGAACGATGACGGCGAGCGGCCGCCGATGAGCTGGGGATGCACCAGCACGCTGACCTCGTCGACCAGCCCGGCG
>LJKK01000049.1 GCA_001421185.1 Methanomassiliicoccales archaeon RumEn M1 | reverse complement strand
CAGGCGTAGTAGGCCTTCACATGGGGCTGGAACAGGTACCACAGGATGACGATGTTGATCAACAGCCCGACGATCGAAAAGGGCTCCAGTCCGATGGCCCCCACCAGGTTGACCAGCAGTCCAATGATCGCCAGGATGATGGCCACGATCCTGGCCCATCCTCGACCTTTCCACAGTCCCCAGGTCACCAGCAGTCCGATCAGTCCGAGCAGTATCAGGGGAATGCCCACGATGATGCCGAGGCCCAGGCCGATGGGCCCGAGCAGGCCCCCGAGCCCCACGGCACCGATGCCGGCCACGATGAACAGCAGCGACTCCAGGCCAAATAGGACCGACAGGATGGTAACGCCGGTCGGCCTGACCTTTGTCTGGACTACAGGCGTAGAGTAGGTAGTCATCACATCACCTATCTTTTCTCTTCGTTGAAGGAAGGGATCTCAGGCCTTGCCGAACCAAGCCTTGACCCCGGGCTGGAACAGGTACACCAGGATGATGACCGGTATGGCGATGCCGATGAGCATGCTGATCAGTCCACCGAGGTTGAGGCCGCTGGCGATGAAGCCGATCACGCTGAACAGTATGGAGAGCCCCATCAGGACCACGCTGAGGGTCCAGGACCATCCTCTGCCCTTCAGGTACCCATAGGCGACCAGGAACGCCAGGATGGCGAATATCAGGAACACGATGCCCATGATGCCGAAGAGGAAGGGCACCGCTTCGACGATCTCCTGCGGGAATTCGGGGCCTAGCTGATCGATGATCTCCTGGGCGTCGATCGCGGCCGACAGCAGGAACGACCCGACGGCCACCAGCAGCGAGAAGATGCCGCCCAGTATCATCAGGATGGCCAGGAGCGTGACGCCGAAAGGCCGCTGGCGCTGAGGCGGCGGGTAGGTATAGGGGGTCGGTGGCGGAGGAACGTACGCGGGCTCCTCCGGAGGCAGGTCAACCGGGGGCGGGGACTCGCTCGTCATGAGCAAAATTCTTGGAGCTAGTATTATTTAAGATGATTCTCAGGTGACCGGCCGGCAGGAGATAAATAAACAGAGCCGGATGTGGGAGCGTGCCCTCCATCCTCGTCAGGCAGATGAGCAGGTCGTTCGGCGACACCCTGGCCCTTGACCGGATAAGCTTTGAGGTGGAGGAGGGAACCTTCTTCGGATGCTTCGGCCCCAATGGCGCCGGCAAGAGCACCCTCCTTAGGATACTGACGGGGCAGCTGCCGCCCACCTCCGGTACGGCCACGGTGGCCAACATCGATGTCGAGGGGAACGGGCCGGCCGTCCGCGAGAGGGTGGGCATCGTCCCCGAGGCGGAGTCCCCGCCCTCGTACCTAACAGCGTACGAGTACCTGGCGTTCGTCGGCCGGGTGCGCAAGGTCGACGACCTCGAGGAACGCGTGGGCCGATGGATCGACTTCTTCGACCTGGAGGCCTCACAGGACGTTCTCTGCAAGGACCTGTCCCGGGGGACGAGGCAGAAGGTGATGCTGTCCTCGGCCTTCCTTCACGAACCTCCCATACTCTTCCTCGACGAGCCGTTCGTCAATCTCGATCCCGTGTATCAACACAGGCTGCGCGAGTACCTGCTCCGGCTGCGGGAGGAGGGCCGGACCATCTTCATGTGCTCCCACATACTGGAGACGGCGCAGAGGCTGTGCCAGGAGATGATCGTCCTGAACCAGGGACGGATAGTCGCATCGGGGAGCGTTCCCCAGCTGACCGCCCGGGAGGACCTCGAGACCCTGTTCCTGCGGCTGGTGGGGGAAGATGTTCATCCTTAGGGCCATGCTGCGCGAGGAATATCGCATGCACGCCTCCTACTCCTCGAGGCGCATGCTCCTCTCGCTCCCGGCCTTCGCGTTCACCATCGCCCTGCTGACGGCTCTCGTCCTGGACTCCATCACGGGGGCCATGGGTCCGGAGGAGCTGCTGTTCAACGTCAACGCCGTGGTGTTCCTGTATGGAGTCAGCGTGGGGGCGCTGGGCTTCATAGGGAGGATGATGATAGAGCGGCGCCAGGGCAGCATGAACTCCATCCTGGCCATGCCCTCCCTGCTTCCCCTATCCTACCGTTCGACCTTCCTTCGCTTCTTCGTCTGCGATGCCATCTTCTACTTCGCCCTGCTGATCATCCCCGCCCTGCTGGGCGTTCTGGCCTCCGTGCCGTTCACATCGTTCTCGGTCCTCTCGGTGCTGGCGGCCTCGCTCGCCCTCGCCCTGTCGTTCCTCTACGGCATGGCCCTCAGCTTCGCCGTCTCGGTGGCCGGTACCCGCTCCAAGGTCGCCTTCGCCGCGCTCGCCCTCGTCATCATGGCCGCTCTGTTCGGATACGGCGCCCTAGGCCTCTACGGCATCGAGTGGCTGCTGCCCTCGATGGGCTACCAGCTCAGCGTGCCGCCCCTCGGCGCAGACCCGTTGGCGGCGTCGCTCTGGATGGCGGCATCGGCCGTCGCCATCCTCGCCCTCGTCTCGGCCGCCATCATCATGGTCCCGGACAGCTACCAGGGCCGGCAGGTCCGGCGCGGCCGGCTGTTCGTCCGCTACTACGGCCGCTTTGCCGCCTTCGGCCCCTACCGGCCGTATCTGGCGAAGGAGCTGGTAGACCTCCGTCGGAGCGGCGCGGTGGGGCGCATGGGCCTGTCGTTCGTGATCCCTCTCACCGTCCTCAGCTTCACCACCTGGTACGTCAACAATGGCCTGGACGTGCCGGTCGGCTTCAACACCGTGTTCTACGCGGCCATGGTGGGCTTCTTCAGCGTGATGCTGTACACCAACCTCACCGATGTGGACGTCCACGACTTCTATGGGACGTTGCCGGTCACAGTGCCGAGGCTCATACGCACCAAGCTGTTCACGTTCCTCCTGCTCACCCTGGGGATATCCACCGCCTTCGTGCTGGGCATCGCCCTCCTGAACGGCCAGGCAGGCATGTTGTGGCTGGCGCTTCCCGTGCTGTACGTCATGTCGATCTACACGGTCATCGCCACCGCCTACCTTACAGGCCTACGGCCCAGCTCCTCCCTGTTCGATCCAACGGTGCTCAGCAAGTTCATGGTCATCTCGATTCTCCCCAACCTTGGACTGACCATCATGTCCTTCTCGCTCGGTCATGCAACCTTCGCCGCGGCGGGCATCGTGGCGGTGCTGGCCCTGCTCCTGTTGGCCGCCCTGCTGTTCTACCGCGCATCGATGCCAAGTGGTCGGGCACAGGGTTTAATTGACGGGTTCGGCATTCTGGACCATGGACCGGCAGGCTGTGCTCCGGAGGACCGTTCACCTCTCCGCCCCGCTGTACCTGGTCTACTACTACATTCCGTCCCCGATGTGGGAGGGCGGGCCGCCGCGCGAGGTCGGGCTGGTGGCCATATTGGCCATCGTCCTGGCCGTGGAGGCGCTCCGGCTCCGCCTGAGGTTCAAGGTTCCCGGGCTGCGGGGCTACGAGGACGAACGGGTCTCCGCCGGGGCGTGGGCGGCCATCGGCATGGTCTTCGCCATGTTGTTCTTCCCCCTGTCGCTGGCGGCGCCGGCGATCGCCGGCATGGCATTCATCGACCCCCTCATCTCCATAGTGCGGCGAACGCGCTGGTATCCCTGGATACCACTGCTGGCGCATTTCCTTCTGACCCTGTCGATCCTCCTATTGTTCTACGAGCCATCGGCCAGGACGCTGCTGGCGGCCATGGTGGCATCCCCCCTGGCGGTGGGCGTGGAGGCGCTCCGATGGCGGAGGGTGGACGACGACTTCCTCATGGTGGTCGTGCCCTTGCTGGGCCTGGCGGCGGTAATGCTGCCGTGAGAAAACCTTGAAATGGGTCTGGCATCGGCACTAGAGGGGTGCCCGGCGAAAACAGCGAGAATGGGCGAAGAAGGTTACAGCTTCTCGTTCTTCTTCTCCTCGTCCCTTCTCTTCTTGTCCTTCTCGTCCCACCAGACGACGGTCCCGAAGAAGCCGTTCTCGGGGAACCGTCCGTACTTGGTCTCGAACGCCTGATAGGGTCCGAAGCACTTCTGCAGGGCCTCCTCCTCGGTATCGTAGACCTTGCCGTTGTAGGCGCACTGATAGACCAACTTGTTCTTCTTCCTACCAACGATGGACTGCCAAAGACCCATGGGACCCTGTATTCTGAAGGGCGTTTATAAGGGTTGAGGTCCCGTTAGCCATTCCTAATCGGGCCCATGACCTGGTCTGCGGTAGTCCTTTATATTCTACCAATCCAATTAGGTGGGCTATGAATAGAATCAAGGTCATCAACGAGCCATCGGAACTGGTACCGATGCTGCGAGCCGTTGATACCGCCGTCAAGAGGGAGGTCCTCAAGGAGGTGACGCTTGAATGGCGCACCGCCAAGGATGTGGAGGCCAAGTTCGGTCCTGAAGGGGCCGAGGCCCTGAAATTCTTCGAGAAGATGAAGCTGGTGGAGACTCGTTGGCAGAGCACCAGCGGGTCTTTTCCCGAGAAGGCCTATCACACTTACTACACCTCGTTCCATATCAACGCTTCATGGCCCGTCTACGAGATCTCCGATGTCCTCGCCGCCGCGATGATGCCCGAGGAGGAGTTCGATGAACTGGAGAAGCAGATCTACGAGGAGGTCGGGAAGAGCGGCCGCTTCGCCGGGGACATCGCCGAGAAGCTGGACATAACGTCCACCATGCTCCGCAGCCTGGTGAAGCGCTCGGTACGGCTGGACTATCGCGGGCATCGCATCGAGAGGCTCAAGGGGTAATGTTCTCCAATGCCCGAGATCTACATTCTAAGGCTCGGTCATCGGCCTGAAAGGGACAAGAGGGTGACCACTCACGTCGCCTTGACGGCGCGCGCGTTCGGGGCCAAAGGCATCTACGTCTCGACCAAGGACGAAGAGCTAGAGAGGAGCGTGAGGTCGGTGGTGAAACGCTTCGGCGGAGACTTCGAGATCACCACCGGGGTGAGGTGGAAGCCGTTCCTCAAGGAGTTCGAGGGAACGTCGGTCCATCTGACCATGTACGGCACCCATGTCGATGACGCCATGCCTCGGGTGAAGAGCAGGACGACCGACAGGATGCTGATCGTGGTGGGCGCCGAGAAGGTGCCCCCCGAGGTGTACCAATGGGCCACCTTCAACGTGGGCGTGGGCAACCAGCCCCATTCCGAGGTGGCCGCCTTGGCGGTGTTCCTGGACCGCTTCTTCCAGGGAGAGGGGCTCCGCCGCGACATGGGCGGGCACATGAAGGTCCTGCCCTGCGAGCGAGGGAAAAGGGTTGTCAACGATACCGAGTGAGGACGAATGCATACGCATCCTCCTCGACGAGGGGGTGCACTCCAGGGTAGTGAGCCACGTCTGCACCGTGATGAGGGTGGCGGAGGCCATCGCTATGCGGTGCGGGGCCGACCTGACCCTCGTGCGGGCCGGCGCCCTGCTGCACGACCTGGGCAGGGGGCGGACGCATGGCATAGGCCATGGCGTGGTGGGGGCCCAGAGGGCCCGGGAGCTCGGCCTGCCGGAAGCGCTGGTGCTGATCGTACAGAAGCATGTCGGCGCCGGCATAACGCCCGAGAACGCCATCGAGCTCGGCCTGCCCCCGCTCGATTACATGCCGTCGACGATGGAGGAGCGGATCGTCTGCCACGCCGACAACCTGGTCGACGATGACAGGGTGATAACTTCCCAAGAGGCCTACCTCGACTTCATCGGCAAGGGGCTGGAAGAACAGGGAGGAAGAATGCTGGAGATGCACCGCACCCTGTCCGACGCGTGCGGCGTGGACATAGACGAGCTGACGCCCGGGATCGATCTCAAGGGTCGAGGGCCGTGCTCCAAATACCTATGATCGGTCGCGCTCGCCAGCAGCGACCAGCCTCTCGTGCTTCCCGGCCAGGTACTCATCCCGAAGGTGATGGTAGTCCTTGGCGTTCTCCAGGGCCCTGGCCTCCAGAGAGGGGTCGTCGCTCCTGACCACCTTGGCCGGGATCCCGACCACCAGCGAACGGGGCGGGATGTTCATCTTTCCCGTGATGACCGCGCCCGCTCCGACGATGCATCCTTCGCCGATGACCGCGCCCTCCACGATGGTACAGTTCATCCCGATGAGGCAGCGGTCACCTATGACCGCCCCGTTGATTATCGCACCGTGGCCTATCGTCACGTCCTTGCCGATCACGGTGGGATGTTCGCGGTTGACGTGAACGACCGCGTGGTCCTGAACATTGCTGCCCTCGCCCACCACTATGTCGTTCTCATCGCCGCGCAGTACCGCGCAAGGCCATATACTGGCCCCGTCCTTCAGCGTGACCCTTCCTATGATCACTGCGGCCGGGTCGATGTAGACTCCCTTGCCGATCATGTCCTCTCCGGTCAGGAGCGCCCTTAGATCTTGACCGGCTTCTTGGTGGTGACCCGCTTGGGGAAGTACTTGAGCAGAATGACGTCGCCCACTGCGCCTATCCAGCGGAACGGGAGATTCACAGCCTTGGACTCCTCCACCAGAAGGGGGTTGGTCTCGCCGATGAACAGGCCGTCCACGCGCTTGTTGTCCAAGTCAATGACGAGGTTGTTCACATTCCCCAAGAAGATCCCGTTGGGCGTGTAGACCTGTAATCCAATCAGTTCGGAGGCTTCCTCTAGCATGAGTTCATCCCGGTCTTGGTATCGGCTTGTATGTTTTAAACATTGTTGTAAGGGCTTGGACTGGCGGAGCTGGACCGCAACTCCTTCCGAAGATCAGGACCCGATGGACGGAAGCTCGACGGCGTTCGAGGGCGGGGACCGAATCTATTGGCGGCAATCTATTTATGCGGGTTTGGATAATACGGTTTTGCATTGGTTATGCACAACCGAGAGGATGATTATATGGATGAGCTTGAGCAGATCAGGGAGAGGAAGAGGCAGGAGATCGCCGCCAGCTCCGGCGCCGACTGGCCATCCGAGGCGGTCAACGTAAACGATGGCAACATCAACGATTTCGTAAAGCGCTATGATGTAGTACTGATCGACTGCTGGGCGCCCTGGTGCGGGCCGTGCCGCATGATGGGCCCGGTCATCGACGCTCTCGCCAAGGAGATGCAGGGCAAGGTGGCCTTTGGCAAGCTCAACACCGATGAGAACCAGAAGACCGCCATGCGCTACACCATCGAGGCCATCCCCACCCTCCTGGTGTTCAAGGATGGCGAACTGGTCGACAGGTGGGTAGGGGCCCGTCCCAAGGAGGACCTGTCCCGCCGCCTGCAGGCCATGCTCTGAACGTCCATATCGGACGCTCCAAACCATTTCCCCTCTTCTTGCCACGTCAGCGACGCTGTCCTTCATAGGCGTCGCTGGTCCCTAAGGTACAAATCGCCGTAGCCGCATCTACAATTGATCAACATGGATGTGGACGTAGCGATCATAGGCCTGGGCCCCGCGGGGCTGCAGGCCGCCATTCATGCCGCCCGGAAGAAGGTCAAGGTGGTGGTACTGGGCAAGAGCGAGAGCTCGGCGCTGAACAAGGCCGAGATAGAGAACTACTTCGGCATTGTCTCGGCGAAGGGGGAGGACCTCCTGCGCATCGGACGGGAACAGGCGCAGCGCTTCGGAGCCTCCCTGGTCGAGGAGGACGTGATCAAGCTCGCCAAGGAAGAGGACGTGTTCAAGATAGTCACTGAGACCGACCGGGAGGTCCGGGCCAAGGCGGTCATCCTGGCCATGGGGATCCGGCGGGTCAAGCTGAACGTGCCGGGAGAGAAGGAGTTCCTGGGCAGGGGGGTCAGCTACTGCGCCTCCTGCGACGGCGGCTTCTTCCGCGACCGCGCCGTGGCGGTCATAGGCGAGGAGTCGGAGGCGGCGGAGTCGGCCATCCTGCTGACCGAGTATGCCTCCCAGGTCTACTGGGTCCACCGCGAGCTGAAGGTCTCCCCTCAAATGCTGGAGAAGGCCTCCGGCACAAAGGTGGAGATGGTCCCCGGCGATCCGGCCAGGATCCTCGGCGAGAAATCCGTGACCGGGCTGGACCTGAAGGACGGCCGGCATCTTGACGTCCAGGGAGTGTTCGTCGCCCTGGGGGCCAAGGGCTCCATGGAACTGGCGCTGGAGCTCGGCATCCTCCCCGACCCGTCCGGAAAGATCACGGTGGACGAGAACTGCCGCACCGAGATGGAGATGGTGTACGCCTGCGGGGACGTCACCGGCTCCCCCTGGCAGCTGGCACGCGCGGTGGGACAGGGCGCGGTGGCCGGCGACAACGCCGCCAAGGCGGTGCGGCAGCAGGAGAAGAGCTGATGGCCCTGGAGAACAAGCTGGTGGCCGGCATCCTGCGTGACGAGGGCGGCTTCAGGGAGGCCTTCCGGGAGGTGCTGGACGAGGACCTCAAGATGACCGTGCACGAGTTCTGCACCTCCACCGGGCTATCGCCCAGCACCATCTACAAGATCATGCAGGACCGGCGGGAGCCGAACCTGCGCACCGTGAGGGACATCATCCGGGCGGTCAGGAAGCTGGAGAACAACCCGGGAGGCAACTTCATCGCCGTGATAGGCCACCGGGTGGTGCTCAATCAGATAGAGGAGCGGATCGTCCGGGTGGGCGGGCGG
>LJKK01000169.1 GCA_001421185.1 Methanomassiliicoccales archaeon RumEn M1 | reverse complement strand
GGCGGCCGGCGGCGCGTACGCGGCCAACCTGCTCCTGGACGAGCCCCTGCCGCTGGAGCAGGTGGTCTATTGCGCCGCCCGGGCCGAGCAGGTGACGTCCGGCAGCTTCCACGCCGATAACGTCGGACCGGCCGTGATGGGCGGCCTCACCATCGTCAAATCCTACGAGCCTTTCCGCATCCTGCGCATGGACGTACCAGACAACTTCGGCGTGGTCGTCACCATGCCGGACATCCTTGTCGACACCAAGGAGGCAAGGAAGGCGCTCCCCGTGAACGTTCCCCTGAAGAGCATGGTGTTTGAGGTCGGCAACGCCGCCTCGCTCGTCCTCGGCATGTGCCGCGGCGACATCGCGCTGGTGGGCGACAGCATGCGGGACATCGTGGTAGAGCCGGCGCGCGCCTCGCTCAACCCCCATCTTCTGGAGGCCGAGCAGGCGGCCCTGTCGGCGGGAGCGGCCGGCGCGTTCCTGGGCGGCTCCGGACCGTGCATGATCGCCATCTACGACCGTTCGGCCGGGGACGGCCAGGCGATCGCCTCGGCGGTGCGCGAAGTGTACTCGTCCAACGGCATCAGCTCCGACACCTGGATCACTCATGCCGGCCAGGGATGCAGGAGGTTGTGATATGTCTCACGTCATCAAGTGCTTCGAATGCGCCAGCGTTGTGGAGGACCCCTTCGTCGATTCCTGCCCCCGTTGCGGCGGCGTACTGGCCATCGAGACCGATCTGGAACAGGCGTCCTCGCTGCGGCCCCAGGACCTGCGCCGCCGACCCATCGGGGTGTGGCGGTACGCGCCCTTCCTTCCCGTTGACGCCTCCCATGCCGTTTCATTGCAGGAGGGTGGCACGCCGCTGTACGACTGCCGCGCGCTGGCCAAGAAGGCTGGAGTTCGGTCGCTGCACGTGAAGTATGAGGGAGCGAACCCCACCGGCTCGTTCAAGGACCGCGGCATGACGGTCGGCGTGTCCCGGGCGGTGGAGCTGGGATGCCGGACCGTGGGATGCGCCTCGACGGGCAACACCTCGGCGTCGCTGGCAGCCTACGCGGCCAAGGCCGGCCTGGTCAGCGTGGTGCTGCTGCCGTCCGGCAAGGTGGCGGCGGGAAAGCTCGCCCAGGCGATGTTCTACGGCGCCAAGGTGGTCTCCATCGACGGCAACTTCGACGACGCCCTCAACATCGTCAGGCAGCTCGCCCGCGACGGCACGCTGTACCTGCTCAACTCGATCAACCCCTTCCGGCCGGAGGGGCAGAAGACGGTGGCGTTCGAGATCGTCGACCAGCTGGACTTCGAGGTGCCTGACCGGATCATCCTGCCGGTGGGCAACGCCGGCAACATCAGCGCGGTGCACAAGGCCATGGTGGAGTGGAAGAGCCTGGGCTGGATCGACCGCGTTCCCAAGATCACCGGCATCCAGGCCGCAGGGGCGGCGCCTCTGGTTCGTGCCTTCAGGGCCGGCACCGACGACTTCGTTCCCGAGGAGCACCCCGAGACGGTGGCCACCGCCATACGCATCGGCAACCCGGTGTCGGGCAAGAAGGCGCTCCGCGCCCTGTACGACACGAAGGGATATGCTACGGACGTCACGGACGAGCAGATACTGGCAGCGCAGCGCCTGCTGGGGAGGACGGAAGGCGTCGGCGTCGAGCCGGCATCAGCGGCGTCCATCGCTGGACTGTTCAAGCTGGTCGAGGAAGGCGTCATCGATTCGGACGAGCGGGTGGTGTGCATCTGCACCGGCAACGTCCTGAAGGACCCCGACACGGTCATCGGGAGCTGCGAGCCGATCCTGGAGGCCAAGGCCACCACCGAGGACGTCAAGCGGGTCATTGCCTGAGTCGTCCTCTCCCTTTCCACGCGGCGTCAAGGAGGCCACGCCGTTCGGTCCTATGGCCCCTTGGCCCATCCTGCCGATCGGCCTTGAAGGCACGATGTCTGACAGGAAAGACCATCGTCATTCACTGCTGGATGGGCCCGCTCGAGGTGTCGGCGAGCCTCCCCGCTTTGACCCTCAGAAGTCGAACAGGGTGCGCTGCCCGCTGTCGGTCGGACGTTCCTCGAGGGCCTCGATCTCCTCGATGACCTCCTCGACCGCCTCGTCCTCGCGGCGGAAGCGGGAGCCGCCGACCTGCTGCAGCAGGCTCTTGGCCACCGCGTCGCCGATCTTCGGAAGCCTCGCTAGCCGTCTCGGGTCGACGTTCCTTATGTCCTCGGCGCTCCTCACGCCGTGGTTGTACAGCGAGCGGGCCCGGGCCCGACCGACCCCGCGCAGGCGGACCAGGTCGAGCAGCTCCGGCCGCACGCCATAGCGGAGGCGGGTCATGAGCTCGGTCAGAACGGGATACGCGTCCTTGTTGAAGATGTTCGACAGCTCCCTCATGGAGTAGATGAGCCATTCGCCGACGTCCACCTTGTTTCTCAGATCGCCCGGTCCGATGCCGTACTTCTTCAGCAGCTCGTCCTCCTCCATCTCCATGATCCAGTCGTCGATGGCGCAGGCGGTCTTGAGCTCCGCCAGGTAGAAGTCGAACTCGTCCAGGTCGTCCGGGGGAGGCAGCAGCAGCTCTCCCTCGCGAAGCGCGTATACTTCCTCCACCCACTCGTAGTCGGTGCGCTTGAGGTACATGGTCAGCATGTCCGGGGACGAGCACACGGCATGCAGCATGCCGAACGGCGACCCGCCCGGCCTGAAGTTCTTCAGGGCGTCGCGCAGCTTGGTCGCCGTCAGGGGATCGATGTACAGGTCCGACACCCGGCGGCCGAAGAAGGTGGGTATGAGCCGTCCCTCCTCGGACCGTATCATCCCCTCCTCCTGGAGGAAATCGAGCACGTTGTCGGCCGCTTCCTCCAGGCCCACCATGGTGGTCTGGTAGGCGAAGAACGTCGAGTTGAGGAAGTCCATCAGGCTGTCCCGGGAGAACGCGGTCCCGGTGGCCAGGGTGGCGAGGACGTGGGCGCGCAGCACCGGCTCGCTGCCCAGCTTGGAGTAGATCTCCTCCGACTCGCCCAGGAGATAGTTGTCCTGCAGGAACTGCCGCTCCTCCTCGTTCTTGGCGATCAGCACCGCCTCGCCGTAGGGGTCGAACCGGGGCCGCCCGGCGCGCCCGCACATCTGCTTGATCTCCATGACCGGGATGGACGCCTGCCCGCCGTTCTCGAACCTCAGGACGTCGCGGATGATGACCCGGCGGGCCGGGAGATTGATGCCGGCGGCCAGGGTGGGAGTGGCCACGATGCACTTGATCTTGCCCTGCTTGAAGTTCGCTTCCACGAAGCGCCGCTGCTCGTTGGTCAGCCCGGCGTGGTGGAACGCCACTCCCTTCTTCACGCAGGCGCGCAGCGTCCGTCCCATGGTGGTCTGCTCGCCCTGGTCCTCCGCCAGATCGTCGACCCCGTCCATGGCCGGTTCGCCCATGACCTCATCGGCCAGCTTGGCGAACTTGGTGGCCACCGACTCGGTCGAGCGTCGGGTGTTGACGAAGATCAGGCACTGCCCGCCCTCGGCGATGGAATCGGCCACCAGGCTCCACAGGACGTCCTTCCCGGCCGGCACCTCCCGCCGGGAGTTGTCGGTGAACACGATCTCGCCGTCGAGGTACACGCCCTCCTTGAGGGGCGTGGGCCTCCATTCCGAGGTGACCAGCTTGGCATCCAGCCAATCGGCGACCTCCCGGGCGTTCTTGATGGTGGCCGACAGCGCGATGACCTGCAGCGAGGGGTTGAGCTTGCGGAACTTGGTGAGCGTCACCTCCAGCGTCGGCCCCGGCCGGGGTCGTGGATCAGGTGCACCTCGTCGGCCACCACCAGGGAGATGCGCTGCAGCCAGGCGCTCTGATGCCTGAGGAGGGAGTCGGCCTTCTCCGACGTGGCCACGATGATGTCGAAGTTGTCCAGGTCGGGGTCGGGCGAGTCGAGGTCCCCGGCCGACATGGCGACATTAAGGCCCAGGGTCTCGAACCGCTTGAGGTCCTCGAACTTCTCCGCCGCTAGCGCCCTCAGCGGGACGATGTACAGCGCCTTGCCGCCCCGCTCCAGCACGTGCTTCAGCGCGGCGAGGTAGGCGACCAGGCTCTTCCCCGAGGCGGTGGGGATGGCGAGCATGAGGTTGCTGCCGTCCAGAGCATGGGGCACCGCCTCGGCCTGGGGCGGGTGCAGCTCCACGATGCCCTCCTCTCGAAGCAGTCCGGCCACTCCGTCGGGCAGCTCCAGCTCGTCCACTCGCATATCGTCTTACCTCGCCGTCGCTAAGGGGAGGGGTGATTAAGAGCTTTCCTCTGAGCTGGGCGAAAAACGCGTCACGAAGGGGGCATCCTCTCCCGAGGCATGCGCCTCTCCACCTCATCGGCCGAGGAGCCGCGGCCGTTCATCCTCTCTCGGAACGCGAAGGACGGCCAGTCCGCCGGCAGCCTCTCCTCGGGAATGAACTCCCCGTCGAACGGCTGCAGGTCCGCCTGGGTCGCCAGCACCGCCTCGATGTAGTCCATGTTGGGCCGGAGCTCGATGAGCGACGGCACCACGGCCTCGCCCAGCAGCTCGCTGGCATCCCTTCCCTCGACCCGCTCCAGCAGGGCCACGGCCAGCTGGAAGTGCTCCAGCTCCTGCCCCATCAGCTCTCCGTACAGCCTCCGGACGGCCGGGTCGGCCTCCGCCTGGGCCGCCGAGAAGTAGTTGTACGCCTCGTTGAGCTCTATCAGCACCAGCTGCTCCATGGGGGTGATGTGCGGGTCCCCCAGGGCCTCGTACTGCGACAGGTGCTGCTCCTCCACGTCGGCGATCTCCCCGAACAGCCGCCTGATCAGCTGCTCCGGGTAGGCGCGGACGGCGTTCTGGTAGAACAGCATCTTCTCCTGCTCCACCGAGGTGATGGTGAAGAGGTTCATGAGGGTGCGCAGCGGCACCTCCCCGAGATCGAAATGGGCCCTCAGCTCGTCGACCGGGTGTCGGTGCTGCACCGCCGTCGGCCTTCCCGCCATAATGGGCGTGCGTCCGCGCGTCATCAGCTCGGCGTCCCCGCCCTCCGCCATCTCGTACAGCAAAGAGAAGCGGAACAGATGGTCAAGGTCCTCCAGGAGAGCGAAGTCCAGCACCTGCTTGAAATAGTCGTCCGCCTCGTTCTGGGCCAGATTGGCCGTGAGGTCGACCGTCATCTGCTCCAGGCCGATGGCCGTCTCCAGCGGCGTCTCGTCCGCTGGGATGAGGGAGCCGAGGGACTGCAGCTGCAGCGACTCCGCCCGCCTGATGACCGCCAGATGCTTCTTCACCGAATCGTGGTCAGTGGACCGCGCCATGTGATGCTTGGCCAGCACCGAGCTGCGTTCGATGGCGACCATGAGCAGCACTCTCGCCCTGGTGTAGGGATCGACCGTGCCTACGTCGTACGGCAGGGAGGTGTGCTCCTCCATGCTCCTGAACTGCTCGCTCATGGGCACCGTCCGATGTTGGAAGGGGCGGAACTCTGTCAGGGCGTCACCTTCCGGTCCGGGGGAACGGCAGGTATTTCACCGTTCTCCGCTGAGCAGGTCGGTTCTCACCACCCCTACCGCCGGAGGGGCGATTGTGCGACGATGCGATGGAGAGAAGGACGGAATGGGCGCCGACCAAGCGCGGCGCGAGCGCCGCCGGATCGATGGCTGGCCATCACATATGATTTATATGGACGGGGAAACCCTTAACTAGTGGTACCCTTATGAGTCGAATATTAGTGCAGGTGTATTATGAGCAGCGACAACAAGCCGCCTGAGATCACGACCCCTGATGTCGATACATGGATCGAGACCAGGGGGTTCGAGACCACTGCGGACATCAAGATCCCGGAGAAGCTTGCCGATGAGGTCATCGGTCAGGATTCTGCCGTAGAGGTCATCAAGAAGGCTGCCGAGCAGAAACGTCACGTAATGCTAATCGGAGAGCCTGGCACGGGCAAGTCCATGCTGTCTAAGTCGATGACCGAGTTCCTGCCCAAGGGCGAGCTCCAGGATGTCATCGCGTATCACAACCCCGAAGATCCCAATGAGCCGAAGGTTCGTATCGTTCCTGCCGGTAAGGGCAAGGAGATAGTGGCCGCCCAGAAGAAGGAGGCGCTGGCCAAGAAGCAGCAGAAGGCCTCGATCATCACGACCGTCATCGTCGTGCTCCTGATGATGACCGTGGCCATGTTCCTGGTGACGCAGGACATCTCCGTCATTCTGGTCGGCATCATCGCGGTGGCGATCCTATTCTTCGCCACCCGCTACTCGGCTACCGGCAAGCAGGAGAGCTACATCGTCCCCAAGCTGCTGGTCGGCCATGACGAGGGCGACATGCCCCCGTTCGTCGACGCCACCGGCGCGCACGCCGGCGCCTGCTGGGCGATGTCAAGCACGACCCCTTCCAGAGCGGAGGGCTGGAGACCCCGGCCCACGACCGTCTGGAGGTCGGTGCCATCCATAAGGCGTCCAAGGGCGTCCTCTTCATCGATGAGATCAACATGCTCCGCATGGAGAGCCAGCAGAGCCTGCTGACCGCCCTTCAGGAGGGCAAGTTCTCCATCACCGGGCAGTCGGAGCGCTCCTCGGGAGCCATGGTCAAGTCGGAGCCGGTACCGTGCGACTTCGTCCTGGTGTGCGCCGGGAACCTGGACGCCATCCAGGGCATGCACCCCGCGCTCCGGTCCAGGATACGCGGGTACGGCTACGAGGTGTTCATGCGCTCCACCATGGAGGACACCAGCGCCAACCGCGACAAGCTCGTCCGCTTCGTGGCCCAGGAGGTCGCCAGGGACAAGAAGATCCCCCACTTCGACAAGTACGCGGTGGGCGAGATCATCAAGGAGGCCCAGCGCCGCGCCGGCAGGCACGGGCCTGCTGACGCTCCGGCTGAGGGAGCTGGGCGGCCTGGTCCGGGTGGCCGGCGACGTCGCCCGGGAGAAGCAGCAGCCCCTGGTCACCGCCGAGATGGTGCTGGAGGCCAAGCGCATCGCCCGTTCCCTGGAGCAGCAGATCGCCGACCGGTTCCTGGAGTCCAGCAAGGACTACCAGACCTTCACCACCGTGGGCGAGTCGGTCGGGACCGTGAACGGCCTGGCCGCGCTCAACAGCGGCAGCTCCATGGCCGAGTACTCGGGCATCGTGCTCCCCATCGTGGCCGAGGTGACGCCCGCCCAGACCCGTTCGGGCGGCCGCATCATCGCCACCGGAAAGCTGGGCGAGATCGCCAAGGAGGCCGTGCAGAACGTCTCCGCCCTGGTGAAGAAGTACACCGGGGAGGACATCGCCAACCACGACGTGCACATCCAGTTCGTTGGGACCTACGAGGGGGTGGAGGGCGACTCCGCATCCATCTCGGTGGCCACGGCGGTCATCTCGGCCTTCGAGAACGTCCCGGTCGATCAGAACCTGGCCATGACCGGCTCCCTGTCGGTCCGCGGTCAGGTGCTGCCGGTGGGAGGCGTCACCGCCAAGATCGAGGCGGCGTCCGAGGCGGGCATCAAGCGCGTCATCATACCGAAGGCCAACATGCAGGACGTGGTGCTGGACAAGCAGTACCTGGGAACGATCGAGATCATCCCGGTGGACACCCTGGGCGAGGTGCTGGAGAAGGCCCTCGTCGGCGGGCCCAACAAGGACACCCTGTTGAGGAAGCTGTCCGACCTGGTGGAGAGGAAGGTCTCCATCGGCGCTCCCATCCGCCCCGCGGCCCAGTAAAACCCCTTACCAACCTTCTCTTTTCGTTCTCTCGATCTCGTCCAAGGACAAAACATTATACGCCGACATGGGCTCTCTGACCACGGTTCACATGCGCAAGCAAGAGGTCAGCGCTCTCATCATCGGACGTTTCCAGCCGTTCCACAATGGGCACATGGAGGTCATCAGGACCATAGCGAAGCAGTGCGACCGGCTCATCGTCGGCATCGGCAGCGCCCAGCTGTCCCACACGTTCGAGAACCCCTTCACGGCCGGCGAGCGACACCTCATGATCTCCCGGGCCCTGCACGATGACGGCCTGGAGAACTTCTTCCTCGTCCCCATGGTGGACATCAACCGCTATGCGGTCTGGGTGGCGCACGTCCAGTCCCTGGTGCCGCCGTTCCAGGACGTGTACACGAACAATCCGCTGACGCGCCGCCTGTTCGAGGAGGCCGGCTACAAGGTGCGCACCTCCCCGCTGTTCAACCGCGATGTGTACTCAGGGACGGAAATACGCCGGCGCATCATCAGCGGGAAGGAGTGGGAGCATCTCGTTCCTCCTGGAGTCTCCGAGACCATCTACGAGGTGCACGGGGACCAGCGCCTGCGGGACATCACCAAGGGCCATGCCAACGAGGTGACGATCTGAGCCTGGCGGAGGAAGTGGGAGGGCTGCTCCGCTCGCGCGGCCGGACGATCGCATTGGCGGAGTCGTGCACCGGCGGCCTTCTGGGCGCCATGCTGACGTCCGTCCCCGGCTCGTCGGATTACTTCCTCGCTTCCTTCGTGACCTACTCGAACCAGGCCAAGGTCGATGCCCTTGGCGTGCACGATAGCGTGCTCGCATCCCACGGGGCGGTCAGCGCCGAGTGCGCGGCCGAGATGGCCCTGGGAGCCCGGCGAGCGGGGAGGGCGGACATCGGCCTGTCGATCAC
>LJKK01000020.1 GCA_001421185.1 Methanomassiliicoccales archaeon RumEn M1 | reverse complement strand
CCGCCAGGGCGGGGAGGTCGTCAGGACGCCGGCGGCCCCGCCGCTGAAGAGCTACGACTCCATGCCGCTGCCCGCCTACGACCTGCTGCCCTCGCTCGACCCGTACTTCGTGACGGCCCCGGCCGGACGGCCGTACACCATCCTGTACACCAGCAAGGGGTGCCCGTTCAAGTGCTCGTTCTGCACGGTGGCCGGCACTCCGCTGAAGATGCGCTCGGCGGACAGCATACTGAACGAGCTGAGGTACCTCAAGGAGCGCTACGGGCTGCGGACCGCCTCCTTCTTCGACGAGACCTTCACGTTCGACCGCAAGCGCGTGGTGGAACTCTGCGAGAGCATGAAGAACGAGGACCTGAGGATCAAGTGGTACTGCAACACCCGCGCCCAGCTGGTCGACCCCGAACTGTTGAGGCTGATGCGCAGCGCCGGCTGCCGCGGCGTGTCGTTCGGCATCGAATCGGGCAGCCAGCGCATCCTGGACTCGGTGGAGAAGCGCATCACCGTCGAGCAGGGGAGGCAGGCCGTCATGTGGGCCAAGGAGGCGCGGCTGAAGACCTTCTGCTCCTTCATCCTGGGCCTCCCGGGGGAGGACTGGAGCACCGTGCATGAGACGCTGGCCTTCGTCCGGGAGACGCTTCCGACGTCGGCGCAGTTCAACGTGGCGGTGCCGTACCCGGGAACGAAGCTGTATCAGCAGGTCCACGGAGAGCTGGGCCTGGACATCGACTTCCGCAAGCTGTACCAGGACGACGCCGTGGTGGGGACGGAGCTGCTCACCCCGGACGACCTCAACAAGGCCCGGGAGATGGCCTACAGGACGCTGTACACCTCGGGACGGTGGTGGAGGGCCAACATCGCCCATGTCGTACGAGAGCCGTCCGATCTCAACCTAGCGTTCCGCTATGCCCTCAAGATAGCCAATAACTACCTATTGCACGGGATGAAACATGCACATTAGGTGAAGGAATGGAGACCAGACGGATCGTGATGACCTCGACCTTCTATCCCCCGTACCACCTGGGCGGGGACGCTGTCCATGTCAAGTACCTGGCCGAGGCGCTGGTGGACCACGGCCACGAGGTGCACGTCCTGCACAGCATGGACGCCTACCATCTGAAGACCAGGGGGCGCGAGCCCCGGCCGGAGAGCAGTGAGGTGCACGTGCATCCGGTCAGCACCAGCATGGGCCCGGCATCGGCCGCGGTGACTTACATCACTGGCTCCAATCGAAGGATCTGGAGGCAGCTGAAGAAGGTCGTCTCCGAGGTACGCCCCGACTGGGTGCACCATCACAACATCTCGCTGCTGGGCCACGAGGTCCTGGGGGTGGGCAGGATGCCCCGGCTGTACACGGCTCACGACCACTGGCTCGTCTGCCCGCGCAGCGACATGATGTACCGCGGGCGGGAGCGGTGCGACGGGAGCGGGTGCACGACCTGCTCCATCGCCTCGGGACGGCCGCCCCAGATATGGCGGAACGAGGAGTTCATGAGGAGCGTGGAAGGCATCGATCGCACCATAGCGCCGTCGCACTACATGTCGGAGGTCCTGCGGGAGCACGCTGGACTGAGGGCAACGGTCCTGCCCAACTTCGTTCCCCGGCCCGGATGCCAGGCACGAACGCCATCCCATTTCCTGTTCGCCGGCGTCCTGGAGGAGCACAAGGGGCTGGACCTGTTGCTGCGCGCCTACCAGGCCTCGGGCGTGGAGGCCGAGCTGCACATCGCGGGGAGCGGCAGCCTGGAGGGCATGGTGGACGAGTTCGAGGAGCGCACCGGCGGGAAGGTTCGGAAGCTGGGCTTCCTCCAGCGGGAGGACATGCTCAAGGAGATCTCGTCGGCGCTGTGCCTGGTGGCGCCCTCCGCATGCTGGGAGAACTCGCCCCTCTCGTGCATCGAGGCGCTCTCCATGGGCGTGCCCCTGCTCGTCTCTCCTCGAGGGGGCCTGCCGGAGCTGGTGTCCGGCCCCTGCGGCCTGGTCGCCGACCTGACGGTGGACGGCCTCGCCTCGGCCCTAAGGATGTTCGAGGACGAGCGGGACATGAGGGAGCGAATGGCCGCCAACGCGCTGCGGCGGTACGAGGAGCTGCACACCCCGGAATGCTACATCTCGCGATATCTGGAGCTGGCGGAGGGATCAGCATGAAGGTCGCCCTGGTCAACGTGGGCTTCGGTCCCGGGGAAGGGGAGCTGAGGCCGTCGCCGCCCTTCGGCATCATGCAGCTGGCCGCCTACCTTCGACAGGAAGGGCACGACGTATCTCTGCTCGACTGGTCGGGCGAGGAGCTGGACAGTGAGAAGCGTGGAGCCCTCCGAAGCATCGACGCCGACGTGGTGGGCGTCCACGTCAAGATCAGCTCGGCCCTGCTGCGGGCGCTGGAGGTGTCCCGATGGGCCCGGGAGGACGGCCGGACCGTGATATGGGGCGGCCCCGGGCCGACCACCATACCGGAGATGACGGTGCTGCAGGGGTCAGTGGACGTGGCGGTGATGGGCGAGGGCGAGGTGACCACGTCCGAGCTGCTTCGAACGCTGGAGAGGAGAGGCGACCTGGCCTCGGTGAAAGGAATAGCGTTCGCCAGGGACGGCCAGGCGGTGGTGACCGAACGCCGGGAGAGGATCGAGGACCTCGATACGCTTCCCTTGCCGTGGTGGGAGGGCCTCGGCGATCTATCGAGATATCTAGTCCCGTTGCACGGCCGTTCGGTCGTTCCCCTGGTCACGTCGAGGGGCTGCACCGGCCGCTGCGGGTTCTGCTACGCCCGCGCCATGTGGGGCGGACGATGGCGTCCCCTGTCGGCCGGCCGAACGCTGGAGGCCATGGAGCACGTGCTCTCGCTGGACGACCGCATCAGAGGGTTCCTGATCATCGACGACCTCTTCTACGCCGACCCCCAGCGGGTCCGGGACCTCTGCAGCGGCATCAAGGAGCGGGGCCTGGACATCGTGTGGAACTGCGAGATACGGGCCGACCTGGTCCGGCCGGAGCTGCTCAGGGAGATGTACGACGCTGGCTGCCGGCAGGTGCTCATCGGCGTGGAAACGGGCTCGCCGCGTCTGCTGGAGGCGGTCAACAAGGGATTGACCGTGGAGACGATGGAGAGGGCGGCGGCCGAGGTCCACGACGCCGGCATAGAGCTGTACGCCATGATGGTGAGCGGTCTGCCGGGCGAAACGGAGGAGGACGCCCGGGCGACCGAGCATCTGCTGCGGACCATCCGTCCGGAGTATACCGAGTTCCTGTCGTACACGCCGTATCCCAACACTCCGCTGTACGAGGACGCCGTGCGGGAGGGCTTCGTTCCCCCCCAGACGCTGGAGGAGTGGGGCCGCGTGGGGACGTACGACCTCTCGGCCATCGACCGGAAGGGCATGGCCCGCGTGTCATCGCAGAGATATCTGGACATGGAGCGCCGGACCAAGCGGCGGGCGATGATGCGCTCGTACATGGGCTCGGCCTTCAAGGAACCGCTCACCGCCCCCATCAGGGGGCTCAGGTACCTATTCAAGGACGGCAAGGACCGTGAGGGATTAGAATGACAATGGAACAGGTGGGGAAGTGGGACCGCTCGGTCCGCAGGAGCGCTGAGCTGACGGTGCAGGTGGTCGATAACACCGAGGACGTTCCGTCGATACAGGCAGAGTGGGAATCCTTGAGGAAAAGATGTCGTGGCTCGATATTCTCCTCCTTCGACTGGGGGATGGAATGGTTGCGGCACTTCGACCAGGTGGCGCAGCCGCGCATCATCATGGTCGAAGAGGATGGCGAGCTCGTAGGATTGGCACCATTCGCGGTGATGGAGCATCGCGCCATGGGCATCCGCATGCGGAAGCTGTCCATGGTGGGCAACGGCGCCGGCGTGGCCGAGCTGTACGACCTGGGCATCTTGGTGTTGGACGAACGGGAGGACGTCATCGAAGCCATCGTCGACGCCATGGACGAGCTGGAATGGAACGTCCTGCATCTGAACGAGCTGCGGGACGATGCGGTCAACCGGGCATTGCTGCGCCGGGTCGCCGAGCGGTGGGACACGGACGAGATCGTGCAGATACCGTGTCCTAGGACCCAGATACCGCAGAGCGGCGACGTGATGGAGGCAGTATCGTCGCGCACGCGGAGGACGATACGCAAGGCCATGGAGACGCTGGAGCAGGAGAACCGCATCAGCTTCCGCACCGTCGACCTTCCCGAGGAGACGGCCGAAGCGGCCGAGCTGTACGCGCTGCAGCACATGGAGCGCTGGAGCGAGAAGGGCGGGAGCATCTTCAGCAACGAGAACCTCTCCGGGTTCCTGCGCGACGTCATGCGGGCGACCGCCGAGGAGGGGCGCGGAATGGTCTACGAGGCCTGGATCGACGGCACGCTGGCATCGCAGATGCTATGCCTGGACGACGGGGACGTCATGCGCGCGTACCGCGTGGGCATGAACAACCGCTTCTCGGAGTTCTCTCCCGGCAACCTGGTGGCGATCCACGCCATGAGGGAGGCGCAGGATGCTGGGTTCAAGCAGTTCGACTTCGGGGCCGGCCCGGAGGAGTTCAAGTACCGCCTGGGGGCCAAGGACGTGCCCCTCATCCGCATACAGGCCAAGCGCGGCACCGTCAAGGCCATGGCCAAGCTCTCCTCGCTGCCGGGAGTTAAGCAGCTGGTCGATCGCACTGGAGCGAGGGACCAGGCGCTGAGGGCGTTCCACCGCTAGTCGTCATGCTCGTGCCGGTGATGCTCGTCCGGCCAGTGCACGTGGCTGTGCACCATCTCGGGGTGCACGTGCTCATGGCTGTGAGCGCCCTCGCCGTCATGCCCATGGCGGTGATGCATGTCGTGCTCATGGGCGTGGGTGTGAGTCATCCGCTCGTGCCGGTGCGAGTGGCCGTGACGCTCGGCCATGATGGCGTAGACGCCCAGGGCCATGAGCGCCGCGGCCGCCAGGAGGGGCGGCGTCAGCGGATCGTTCAGGAACAGGACGGCCACCACCGCTCCCACGAACGGGCCGAGGCTGAAGAACGCCCCCGTGCGCGATGAGCCGAGGCCTTCCAGCGCCTTGATGAACAGCACCAGGCTGATACCGTAGCTCAACGCTCCCAGCAGCAGCGCCAGGAGCAACGGCGGCGTGAGCGACAGGCGGACGCCCAGCAGCACGGCCACGCTCAATGAGAACGAGCCGGCGATGAGGCCCTTCAGCTGCGCGATGCGCACCGGGTCCTTGCCCGAGATCTGCCTGGTGAGATTGTTGTCGACGCCCCAGCAGACCATGGCCAGGACGATGAGCAGCGGGCCCAGCGGGTCGATGGTGCCGCCCGAGGGGTCCCACGACAACAGCACGCCGGCCAGCGTCATCACGGCCAGCGCGAACCATAGCCGCCTGCCGGCGTACTCTCTGAAGACGATTACGGCGATGAGGGCGGTGGCCACCCCCTCCAGGTTGGTCAACAGTGAACCGGCCAGGCCCGAGACCATGGTGAGACCGATCATCAAGGCCACCGGCGCCAGCACCCCGCCGGCCAGGATGGCCCCCGCCAGCCACGGAGCGTCCTTGCGCTCCAAGGGAGCGGACGAGCGGGATGGGCGCATGATGCTGACGATGGTCAGCCCGATGAACGCTCCCAGGTAAAGTAAACCGGCCAGCGCCACCGGGTCTAGGTCTTCCAGAAGCACCTTGGCCACCGGGGGGCTGATGCCGAACAGGGCGGTCGAGAGGATGGCGTACACCAGCGGCCTCGCTTCGATCCTCGTTCCGCCCGGGCGAGCCATCTCGACCTCAGAAGTCGGCGGCGCTGTGGACCTCGATGCCGTGGTCGGTGATGGAGTACGGCTTCACCCGCCGCGAGTGCTTGATGCGGCGCATCTTCATCACCCGGATGGTGAGCTTGACCTCTCCCATCTCGGCGTGCTCCTCGTACCGCAGGCCGATGACCCCGTCCACCGCGTACTCGATGAGGCCGTCCCGCGAGGCGTTGGGGTTGTGGTCCTGCACCTCGGCCGTCATTAGACAAGTCGCTCCGGTGCCCTTGAACATCTGGATCATGTTGAACAGACTAACGCGCTTCTCGGGCAGCGTGTCGTACAGCATGTTGAGCAGCGAGACCGAGTCCACCACGATGCGGGAGGCCCCGAACGAGCGCACCAGGTCCGGCAGCTCGGAGCGGACCCGGGTGATCGAGCTCTTGGCATCGGTCGGCTCCAGCTTGAGCACCGCCAGCTGCCTGGCGTCCACATACTGCCGGAGGTCCCATCCGTACGATAGGGCGTTGGCCAGGATGCTCTCCTGGTCCTCCTCCAGGCTGATGAATATTCCCTTCTCGCCCTCCTTCAGGCCCTGGTGCAGGAACTGCAGCCCGAAGGTCGTCTTGCCCGTACCGAAGGAGCCCATGACCGCCACGGCGTGGCCCTTGGGCAGGCCGCCCTCCAGCATGTCGTCGAGCCCCTCTATGCCTGTCCGTACCCTGTCCATGCTATCACACGATCCTTTCCGCGTCTATGACCACCAGTCCGCTCCTGGCCGTCACGGTGGTGGCGAACCTGGCGATGCGTTCCTTGTCCAGGTGAGGCAATAGGGAGATGAACTTCTCCACGTACATGTACCGCTGCCTCCTCGATGAGTTGAGATACCGGCTCCACTCGAACACCAGGGCGCCGTCCACCGAGTCCATGATCATGCGCTGATAGCGCTCCTCCAGCACGTCGTCGGTCAGCACGAGGTAGATGATACCTCCCCACTTCTTGGACACGCGCTGCAGCCCGCGCAGCACCGCCACCAGGTCCTTGATATCGATGTTGGCGCTCACCACCAGGTCGGTGAGGGAGTCGATCACCACCATGGAGCGCGGCGCGTTCTCGTCCAGGTATTCCACCAGGGCCTCCAGCACGCTCTTGCTGGACGGCGAGGAGAACAGCGAACCGGGGTCCATCCCGGTCCAGGAGCGGGGGACCAGCGTCTTGCGGAAGTACGATTCGGAGAAGTCCTTGAACTTCACCACCTTCTCGAAGGCGTCGTGGAACTCGTGGTTGAACGAGTTGTCGAGCTCCTGCAGGACCTCCTCCCGAGAGCGGGAGAACGTGATGTAGCAGATCTGCTCGGGCATGGTGGAGTCCTTTCCCGGTCCCAGGTAGAAGGACTTCGAGGACGGGTCCAGCATGACCATCGACAGCTTGGACGCCGACGTAAGGGCGAACTCCATCTGTCCGGCGCCCACGCCCCCGATCAACAGGACGACCGAACCGGAGGGGAACCCTCCCTTGATTATGGAGTCAAAATCGGCCACCCCAGAGGGTATACTGTTCGCTGCTCTGCCCATCCCATCACCTGACGGCGAAGATATCGTCCGGGAGAATATAGAGCTTTTGACATAATTGATCGGAATAAAAATGCCATTGCATGGCCGCGGTCATCGGCGCACCAGGAGCACCAGGGCCGCGCTGGCCGCCAGCAGGGCGCCGGTCACCATCACGGACAAGGTCCATGAACCGGTCAGGTCGCGGAGGTAGCCGGCCACGACCGGCGACAGCAGGGCGCCGAACTCGGCCACCAGGTTCCACATCCCGAGGCCTGCCCCATCTGCTCGGGAGGTGCAAGGTCGGACGTCAGGGCCATATGCACCGTCTGCATGGCCGAGAACGGCAGCCCGATGGCGAAGATCAGCAGGCCGATGACGGCATAGTCGCTCCCGCCCATGCCAAGGTAGGTTCCTAGGGCGCATACCAGGAGGGCGACCACGAGACACAGGGCGACGTACGAACGCTTCCTGCTCCATCCCCGCGCCGCCCCCCGGTCGGTGATGTAGCCGCCCAGGGGATAGCCGAGGCCATTGGCCAGGCCGAAGAAGGCGGCGTACAGCGCCGCCCCGTCCAGGCCGATAGAGGCCGACTCCGACACCACCAGCAGGGCCCAGAAGCCGAAGAACCACAGCGCGTACAGGATCGGGACGGCGGACAGGTACATGATAAGGAGGTCGCGGTCCCGCAGCACCGCGGTCCGGCGCCCCATTCGAGAGTAGATCACGGCCACCAGGGCCAGGGCGGTCAGCGCGACCGCACCCACCTGGACCAGCTCGGCGAGGCCGCTGTCCTGCGCCACCGTGTACACGGCCATGAGGATGGCGAGGAGCACAGCGCTGTAAGCCAGCAGACTTACCGCCGCCGGCCCCACCCTCTGCCTCTCCCCCTCGGCCGGGCGGACGTGGCGCCACAGGCCGAGCGCGACCAGGAAGGTGGGAACGGAGAACAGGAGGAAGGGGAGCGTCCATGCCTCCTGCCCCATCCATCCCGACGCCCATCCCAGGATGTGGGGGGTGAGCAGAGTGGCGATGGTCAGGCCGACCGCCAGGCCGGAGAATATGACCCCCATGGCCATCCCTTTCTTCTCCGCCGGAGTGATGGAGGCGATGAGGGCGCGGTCATTGGAGTAGTACGCTCCCTCGACCAGTCCAGTGAGCACCCTGGCCGCCACGAAGGCGTGGAGGGAGCGGGCCATCCCGGTGAGGAGGGTGGCGACCGCGGCGAGCAGGGTGGAGAGGAACACCATCGACCTGCGGCCGTAGCGGTCGCCCAGATAGCCGGCGGGATATTGGGTGAGCATGTAGCCGGCGAAGAACATCCCGCCGATGAGCCCGCCCAGGGTATGGGGCATGGAGGAGCCGGACACCATGGGCAGGTCGGAGCCGATCATCCACGCCACGACCGGCCCCGTGATGGAGCGGTCGATGTACAGGAACATCCAGGCCAGGAAGAGCCATGCCCAGGTGGTGTGGTACGGCTTCCTTCTTGCGATCGATCTACACTTGCGGCCCATGCGAACACCTCTCGCGGGCCGTTTCCTGGTTCAGCGGGCTGGCAACGACAAAACAGTGCCCGCCCGGACATGGCCGAAGCGATATTTCAGGACGTCGGTCGCATCAGTTCCAGCAGGAGCTCCAGCGCCCTCTCGGCCGCCGCTTTGCGGATGCCGTCGCGATCGCCCTGGAACACGTGCCGCTCCACGCGGCGAACGGTCCCGTCGTCGACGGCGATGAACACCAGGCCGACCGGCTTCTCCTCGGTCCCTCCGCCCGGGCCGGCGATGCCGGTGATCGACAGGCC
>LJKK01000090.1 GCA_001421185.1 Methanomassiliicoccales archaeon RumEn M1 | reverse complement strand
GCACAATCTTTTTATTCGCTTGTGGATTGCAGCAGTCATGCCTAACGTCCTTATCATTCTGGGCAGCAAGAGCGACGCCCCGGTGGCCGCCAAGGCGGCCGCGCTGCTCAGGGAGTTCGGCGTCACCTGCGAGACCAGGGTGGCGTCGGCCCACCGCACGCCCGAACTGGTCCACGAGATCGTCGCCACGTCCGAGGCCGAGGTGTTCATCGCCATCGCCGGTCTGTCGGCCGCCCTGCCCGGCGTGGTGGCCGCATCGACCACGAGGCCGGTCATCGGGGTGCCGGTGAGCGGGAAGGTGAACCTGGATTCCATCCTCAGCATCGTCCAGATGCCCGGCGGCATCCCGGTGGCGGCGGTCGGCCTGGACCGCGGGGATAACGCCGCCCTGCTGGCAGTGCAGATCCTGGCCCTCAAGGACGAGAGGCTGGCGGAGAGGCTGAAGCAGCACCGGAAGGACATGGCCGAGGCGGTCAGGCGGGATTCGGAGGAGTTGAGCGGGAATGTTTGATGCCGAAGCGTTCGTCAACGAGAAGGTCGAGGAGATAAGGAACGCCATCGAGGGCAGGGCCATCATCGCCTGCTCGGGCGGGGTGGACAGCACCGTGGCCGCGGCGCTGGTGTCGCGGGCCATCGGGGACCGCCTTCTCACGATCTATGTGAACAACGGATTCATGCGCAAGGGCGAGACCGAGGCGGTGGAGGCCATGTTCAAGCGGGTGGGGATGAACTACCGCCTGATCGACGCCTCGGACGAGTTCTTCGAGGCCATGAAGGGCGTCACCGACCCCGAGAAGAAGCGCAAGGTCATCGGGGAGCGGTTCATCCGGGTGTTCGAGAGGGAGGCCAAGGAGTACGGCGCCAAGTATCTCGTCCAGGGAACGATCGCGCCGGACTGGATCGAGAGCGGGGACGGTGTCAGGGACACCATCAAGAGCCACCACAACGTGGGCGGCCTCCCGAAGGACATGGACCTCACGCTGGTGGAGCCGCTGCGCGACCTGTACAAGGACGAGGTGCGCAAGGTGGCGAGATACCTGGGCGTCGAGGTGGCGGAGCGGCAGCCGTTCCCAGGTCCGGCTCTCGCGGTACGCGTCATCGGCGAGGTGAACCGTGAATCGGTCGCGATCGTCAGGGAGGCGTGCGCCATCGTGGAGGAGGAACTGGAACGGGCGGCGGCGGCCGGGAAGATGACGCTGCCGTGGCAGTACTTCGCCGTCCTGCTACCCTGCCAGACGGTCGGCGTTCAGGGAGATGTGCGCGCTTACGGCCGCACCATCGCCGTTCGCGCCGTCGAATCGGTCGATGGAATGAGCGCCGCTTACTCCAAGGTCCCGCACGAGGTGCTGGAGAAGATCTCGGTGCGCATCACCAACGAGATGAAGAGCGACGTCAACCGCGTCGTGTACGACATCACCAACAAGCCTCCGGCCACAATCGAGTTCGAGTGAAGCGGGACGGGGCAGGGGCGGCCCCAGGCCTGATCTCATCGATTGGCCGGTCGCCGCCCCCATATATGCCTCAATAATGCGGCGAAACCAATGCGGACGAGCTGTTCTTCCGCTCGATCCTTGAGCATGCCCTTGCGCTCATCCTCATTGGAACAGGGACATCCTGGTCACTTGCATGACCACGATATGTTCGTGACGTTAAGCGGCCCCCATCACCTGACGATGTAGCCCCATCAAGTTCTTTGATCATCAGCGAGCCCGCTCCTCGTAACGCGGCTCTAATAGGGGCGTGATATGGTTGATTAGTATAATGCGCCTTATTACAATCGTAAGATATTAATATATGTTAAAAAAGATTTCTGCTCTCCAATAATGGGGAAGTGTCCGATGCGTTCCGTGCTCTCAATGCCAATGCTGAAGCTTGCCAGCATGTTCTGCGTGCTCATCTTGCTGATGACGATGTGCCACGTGGCGGCCGGGGCCGTTGCTGAGAGCGATGATGTGCTCAGGCCGATGAACGAACCGACAGGGATGCCGCTAAAGCAGCTCACCATATCGAACAACGAGGCGGTTCTGCCATCGGCGGCCTCGAACCTAACATCCATCCATGTTGCCTGGGCCGACGTATCCGACGAAGGAATGGAACTCCGTTGGAAGCGGTCGGACGACGGCGGAATGACGTTCACGGCCGATCGTCCGATCTCTCCGAGATTCGAATCGATCGAGAATGTTCAGATGGCCTGCTCGGACGATAACGGCCTCGTTGCCGTGGTCTTTTCGGCCCGATCGGCCGCGGACGATGATCCAGCCATATATATCATCGCCTCCGCTAATGGAGGCGGTGACTGGACTCAGGCGTGCTTGGTGGCGCCAGGGTGTCAGGCCACCGTGTCCTTGTTCAATGGCTCCGCGTACCTCGGGGTGTTCAGCAGCACCGAAGGCATGAGCGCATTCTCCATCATCCAGCTCAATCTGGAGGAAACGTCACTTACTGCCTCGAGAACATTGATGTCTATGCAGGCTCCGGAATCCAAGGTGAGGATCCTCTGCACACCGGACGGCATCGATATATCGATGGTTTTGGGCCCCGACCTCTGCCATATCATATATGGGAGAGTAGGCTACGATTCGACCCTAATCGTCCGACCTACCGTCGTCTGGACGGTATCCGGGGTCGTCTCGGATGTCGAGCTTGGAACGAACAATGGCAGCCCATCAATGCTGATAGGCGTTAACGACGAGACGTACTTCTCGTTGATGCATGGTGATATGGTTGGTGATCCGACCGCATGGAGGTTCCCCGAACTTTTGCGAAATGAGGGAAGTATCGGCGACATATCGTGGGCCATCGGTCCTGAAAAGGGCATCGTCGCCTGGGAAGAAGGCAAAGAGAACGGTCCTTTCATCATGGCGAGCGCCCTTGCTGATGGCCTTCTGGACGATCCGCGAGTTATAAGCGGTCATGAGAGAGGGGCGTCGCACCCCTCGTTGATACAGAACGACATGGGCGTGGTCTCGTGCATATTCGCATCGCCCCATGAATCAAGGAGCGAGGCCTATCTGGCGAAGGACCTCGAGTTCATCATGCCCGATCTCATAAGATTGATCGATTGGATGGATGAACGTGACCCGACAGTGTTCCATGGTGGAGTGGAGTCAAGAAGCAGAACGGTGGAACGGCTCGTCGGCATCGCCGACTCCTTCTACGAGAAGAACGTCCCAGAGGCCCACGGGCAGATAGCTGATCTGCAGAACGAACTTGAAGGTATCGGAACGGATGGTCTCACGCTTAACATCCTTCACACCGAGGCCTTCGCCGTCGAAGCAAAGTTGGACGCCAATTTGGACCAGCTTCTGACGGAGGGGACGCCATCGCTGGATGGATATATGCCCATGGCCATGCAACAGTCCACCGTTCTGGAGAACCCGTTGTTCTCTGACATAAAGGCGGTCGTGAACCCTTCCTCTCGCGCCGCGATCATCTCATGGCGCACAGCCGTCGACAGCCCTACGGACAACTATGTATACTACGGTCCAAGCAGTCCAAGGGACCGAGTCACCGTAGAAGGCCCGAACTCCACGTTCCATGCCGTCACGCTGACCGGCCTGTCGAGGGATAGGAACTATCTTTACTATGTCATGTCTGGCTCTATCCAGTCACAATTATATTCGTTCTCGACGGGCGTAAGGATCGAAGGCACGTCCACAACGCCGGAATTCAACACCGCAACGGTATCCTGGACCACGAATTCCAACTGCGTATGCGTCATAGAATACGGGACCACCATATCGTATGGTTCGAGCGCCGTGGTGACCTCTTCCGAGGATGGAACATCGCACACCTCAACATTGGACCAATTGTCCGAGGGGACCACCTACTATTACAGGATCAGAGCGGAATTCTATCAGTCAAGTTCATTCTCTCATGTCCAAACAGGGTCGTTCACCACTTACAGTCTATCGATCGATCAGGTCGAAGTTGATGTCGGCTTGACCACGGCCGACATCAACTGGTCTACCGGACCCGGCTCGACATGCACCTTCGAATACGGCGCATCGCCATCGCTCGGCATCTCTGTCACTGTCTCCTCGTCCGCTGACCTGTCGGCCCACTCGGTCAGCTTGACCCAGCTCACCGAGGGTGCAACGTACTTCTTCAGGATCGGTGCTTATTTGGTCGAAATCCCTTCCAGACTGGCCGAGCACAAATCAACTTTCCAGACATTGGCGGTAGTGATCACCAACGCCACGGCGTCCTCCCCGGAGACGGCCCAAGCGGCCGGAACGATTGAGTTCGTGTGGGACACCAATGTCGCAAGTACGGGACAGGTGCAATACGGCATATCTCCCGGAGCTCTCACAGGAGTGGCGAACGATTCTCTCGGAACACACCATCAGATAAAGCTGGAAGGGTTGCAACCCGGCGTCGTCTACTACTATCGGATGACCTCCTCAGTCCCTGGCGATGCGGCGAAGTACGCCGTCCATGAGGGCTCAGTCACGGTGAACATCATCCATGGCCTGGTTGCAAGGGCCGGCTTCCAAGACTACTTCAATGGTGTTAAGACGACGGTCACTATCAGCTGGTTCGCTGATGTCAGGATGGATACCAGATACCTCTATTTCGGGGACGGCGTCACCAGCGAACAGGTCCGGATAAAATACGATGGACCTGGCTACGTGAGCGAAAGGGTCGATAGGTGGAGAGGGGCCGATCTGCTGGTGAACACCGAATATACCTATCGGCTTCATTATTCATCATATAGTGGCGTTGTTTTCGACAGTCCCGCGTATTCGGTAACCACGAACGTGACCCTGCTCAACTTCGAGGTGAAACCATCATCAAGCGAAGCGACCCTCTCCTGGGTGTCGGACCGTGATTGCATAGCCTATCTCGATTATGGTCTAACTACGGCCTATGGGCAGACGGGAGCGATGAGCAAGGTGCTGGGCGGCGGTCCAGGCATGCCACAAGCTTATGACCTCGCGCAGTTCACTGCCCATCTGACAGATCTGGAATTCGATACAGTATACTATTACAGGGTCTGGGCGGAACATTATAGCTGCCTCAGCTCTACTTAATCTCGGAAGGTTCCTTCAGAACGGCGGTGATGGGGGTAGAGGACCTCACCACATGGTCCACGGCCGACTCGATCATCCTCTCTTGGACGACGAACCGGGCCGCCACTACATCGGTTCGATATGGGACATCGGCCGACGGACCGACGACGCTGGTCTCCGGCGAGCCTGGAATCGAACACATGATCTCGATCAGCGGGCTTTCCCAGAACACTCCGTATGCGTTCGTGGTCTCCTCTGTCGCCATCGACGGATCGAACGTTTCATGCGAAAAGACCGGTTCTGTAACCACCCAGCAATATTCGGCATATGATTTCAACGTACAGTTCCTCGAGGATCGGACCGCCGTCGTTAGCTGGAGGACCAATTTCATCGGCTCGTCGGTGGTTAAGGTCCAAGAGGGTGAAAAGTACAACACTAATTACTATTTCGCCGGTGCCAACGGCTCGGAGCATACTGTTCTGTTGCCAGGCCTCAATGCGGGCCGCAGTTACAGATGCTGGATATACTCTGTTCCAGAGGCCGACGCCACAGCGAACGTCACCGATGGAGCAGCCCACGAATTCCGTGCGACCCTCTCCATCTCCAACATAACGGTGGTGTTCACGAGCCTGACCAGCGTCCGCATCAGCTGGACCACTGATCATCTATCGACATCCATCACAGGCTTGGATAGACGTGCTTCCACGCATATAATTGACGCGCCCTATAACCGTGATGAATATGGCCTATATAGCGGGCCTTCTGGCGTCAGGGAACATCACGTTGACATCTCAGGACTGAGGATGTCGACAATATATTACTTCCAAGTTCGCTCGGACTGGAACGGGGTGGTTGCCACGTCAGGATGCTACTCGTTCACGATCTCCCAATTGACTATTAGCTCCGTTTCGATCTCAAGCCTCGATCGCACGTCCGCGACGATACACTGGAGCACCAATCTTGATGCGACCAGTATTGTTCAGATCGCCGCCTGCGCTCCGGCGGATGCTGAATCGATATGGGCAACGGGCGGCTACGTGAGCATGTCCGGCTCGCCCGGAACGTCGCATGCCGTCACCGTCGACGGGCTCATCGCCGGAACGGAATATTCATTTAGGGTTTATTCCGAGCAGATGGGCTCCTCGGCGATCAATGCATCCTCTTCATTCAGTTCTTTCTTCACTGGACTACGGATCGGCAACATAGTCAGCAGTTCGGCCGATGGCGTGATCACGATACGGTGGGACACCAACATGCCGTCCGACTCCACTGTATGGTGGGGGATCTCAGACGTCTATGGGGCGACGATCACTGATGGCAACCATTTGCTCTCGCATAGCGTCTCGTTCAGAACAAGCGTGAGCTCCACGGCGCATCATTTCAAGGTCAGCTCCTCAGATGGGCCTGAGAACGTTGAGAGCGCCGATATGATCATTGTAAGCGATCCAATCTCGGTACGTGACATCGCCGTGAAGGTCATGGCGACCGGGCAGGTGCGGATAACATGGAATACTGATTACATAGGTTCTAGCTGTGTTAGCTATGGAACAACATCCTCTTACGGTTCGACGGTGACGAGCGCCGGAGGAACCGCGCATACGGTAGATTTAATGAACCTGTCCCCCGGCACAGCGTATCGCTTCATGGTCCACTCGCAGTCCAGCTCCACTCCCGGCGATACGTCCAGTAGCTACGATCTAGGTTTCACCACGCCATCCGACGATGACGCCGGTCGGAAGGTAGATGCAGGAAACAGCGTAGCCAATGGACTTCTCATAGTCCCCTTGGAGTTCACCGGTGCGCTCAGTAGCGTGAACGACGGGAACGACTTCTACAGCATATATATTCACTCCGGCCAGCAGGTCGAAGTGTTCATGGCGGTGCCTAGTGGCTTCGACTACGACCTGTATGTGCTCGATCCGCAGGGTGTCATTAAAGCGAGCAGGTGTACGCGCAGCCTCGGTGGAACTGAAAGCATAAACTATGTGGCCGATACAGACGGCCGTTGGTCTATCAATGTTCGGCACTATTCAGGCGTTGGTCGTGCAGTCTATTCTCTGAAAGTAGACGTCTCGTCCAGTGTCCTGGATGACATATCCTTGGTCGTTGATCCGTCAGGTGAGATCGATACGATACAACGCCTCCAAGGGCTCTCGTTCCAGGATGGATGGTCATCCCCGAGCGGCGGCATGCGGGCCGGGACGGCGGGTTCCACGCTCCTCCTCAATCTATACGACGGCACCTATCAGATGTCAACCGATTATCTGCTTACGTTCTCATACTATTCCACTAGCGATGTGACCATCTCGGTCTACAACGGGGCCGGTTGGGTGGACATAGGTACTCTTCCCGGGCGCACAGCCTTGCGGGCCGCTTCCGTGATCGTCCCTTGCGAGGCCTTCCACGATTCCCTTGACGGAACTCTGGGCATGAACGTGCGGATGAAGATATCCAACGCCATGTATCTCTATCACATCGAAGGTATCTCGTATTCATTCGTAAGCGACATGTCGGCAGGACACCGCCCTGGCGTGATGCTCGAGTCCGGCTGGTCGGTGGACGGGGCGGTGGCGAACGGCGGCATCGGCGCCACGATGATAATCAATGCGCCAAACGCCAATGTTCAGTACCTCTTGAAGCTGAATTACATCGACCAGGCGGAAGGCGTGGAGGTCCAGCAGCAGATGTCTGCCTCGTCTTGGATCTCGCTAGGTACGTTGAAGCGGATAGGCCAAGCGGCCGTGGTCCTGCTTAATTCACAATATTACGACGCCTTGTCTTCGACGATGGGCATGAATGTACGCATCAAGCTCGTTTCATCGATCAACAACGTATCGTCCGTGGTCATGATACCGGCGAAACAGCACACTGACGTAGGAGTCGGTGGCGACCTTGCTTCTCAGCTGCAGGGACTGAGCACATATGACGATGGGGCATGGAGCGATCCAGTCACTGTTGACGGCCGCACGGCCCGCCAGACCGTAACCAGCGCTGGATTGTTCCTTCTGAATGGATTGCTTAGCGATCGCTCCTATGAGGTAAGGGTCGTCTATCGCGCATCGCAGAATGGGGCAATCTCGCTCTGGAACGGTGCATCGCACACCACCTGTGCCTCGCTGATCGGGGACAACGCATGGCGTGAGGCGGTATTCTACATCGACCAATCGAGCTACTTCGACGCCTTTGCCAATGGCGGGATGAATCTTATCTTCAGGCTCAATGCCCAAGGTACATATGTCGATCGCATGAGCGCGTCGATTGATTCCGACGGCGATATGCTCAGCGATGCCTACGAAGCGGACCGCATCGGGAACGCCTACGGACTTGACCCGTTCTCGGCCGACACCGATTCCGACGGCCTCAGGGACAAAGACGAGCTGGCGGCCGGCACCGACCCGACGAATCCTGATACTGACAACGATGGCCTGATGGACGGCAGCGAGCGGTGGTCTCAGACGTGGTCGACTGACGTCTCACATGTCATCGACGATCACTGGCAGACGAGCTACGCCTCAGCCACAGTGCAGCTGCCGGCGCTTAGCCGCGTGAGGAGCGCCACGGTGCACTGGGGAATAACGCATCCGCATTCGAACGATGTCGGCGTCTTCGTCGTCCGCGCCGGCGACTCGGCCTGGACGAGCATCGGCAGCGGTCCGTCGGGAACGTCGTTCTTCGATTCTCGCGATCTGTTATCTCTCGGCTTCGGAGCCTCGTCGTTCTCATCGGCCCGGACATGGACCTTCTATGCGCTCGACTACGACGCCGACGGCAACGACGGCCGCCTGGAGTACTTCCGCATCCAGGTCGACGGGACGACCGATCCGTTGGACGACGATACGGACAACGACGGCATCCTGGACGGCGAGGAAGTGAACCTCGGCGTCGACGGCTGGATCACCAATCCGGTGCTCGTCGACACCGACTCCGATGGCGTCAGCGATCGCAACGAGATCATCGGCAGCACGCCGTGCGGCCAGAAGCTCGATCCGACCAGCAAGGACACCGACGGCGACGGCTTCAACGATAACATCGACCGCTACCTCGGCGACATGAAGCTGGAGATTAACATCGCTTACTACGACGTGCGCACCGGCCACTCGTCCGACGGGGTCTTCTTCATCATCGACGCCGACGGCTCCAAGATCGCCACCAAGCGGGTCACCTCCGGGCACTATCCCGATCTGAGATACTACATCGAGGTGCCGGACGACCGGTACAGCATCACATTGGGCATCCAGGCGTGGGAGGACGGTCCCGACTGCAACTGGTTCAGGGAGGACCTCCAGTTGAGGATGCAGGGTGACGGCAGGGAAGGAAGCATGTACTACTGCTTCGCCAAGGGCATGTATGCCGATGACCGACGCACCTACGATTTCGACGGGGAGCACATCTACTTCACCGTCCACCTGAGGAAGATGGCGGCGCAGCCGGCCAACACCGTCGTCATCAGCGGCATGCAGGACGGCGAGGCCTATGGCCTGGAGAGCATCGGGAACGAGCACCGGTACAGTGCCGACGAGCAGCTTTACATCATCTATCTCGAATGCACGCAGAGCAGTTCTCATTTCGTCAAGGGCATGAACACCATACTGCTGCCGCGCTCGGTCGCTCTGGAGAGCAGGATGGACCACGTGTTCGAGGACCTTGCGGGCCGCCTGTCCGGGACGGCCTTCCAGGGAGCGAAGGTGTACGGCGCCGATGCCCTGGCGTCGTCCGGCTCCGGCAACGTAGCGATGATCGTTTCCGTCACGCTGAACTCGAATTCGGCCAGCATGCTTCTGCACGACATCACGCACGACGCATCGGGCAACCGGATCGGCCACAATACCACGGTCAACGGCGACGCCGTATACCGCCTGGGCCTGCCGGGGGACGTGCTGAACGTCATCGTCATGAAGGATCTCGTCAACTCGCCGCTCGGGAGCGCCCCGCAGGGCCTCGCGGACGCCA
>LJKK01000024.1 GCA_001421185.1 Methanomassiliicoccales archaeon RumEn M1 | reverse complement strand
GGGGGAGATCGAGGCGGCCGCCGAGGGCCGCCTGCCCCGCCTGGTCGAGCTGGGGGACGTCCGCGGCGACCTGCACGTGCATACGGTGCTCAGCGACGGCCACGGGACCATGAGGGAGATGGCGGTGGCGGCGATGAGGCGCGGATACGAGTATATCGGGCTGACGGACCATTCAGCATCGCTGCACATCGCCCACGGCCTGGACGACGATGAGCTCCTGGCCTCGGTGGAGCAGGCCCGCCAGCTCACCGAGGAGCTGAACTTCCCGGTCCTGCGGGGAGGCGAGATCGATGTCCTGGAGGACGGTTCGCTGGACTATCCGCGCGAGGTGCTGGAGCAGCTCGACTACGTCATCGCCTCGGTGCACTCACGGTTCAAGATGACCGCGGACGAGATGACCGACCGCGTGATACGCGCCATACGCAGCGGCCGCGTGCACATACTGGGCCATCCCACCGGGCGGCTGCTGGGGCGCCGGGAGCCTTACCCCATCGACATGGAGGCGGTGATGGACGAGGCCCGCAAGCACCGCGTGGCCATGGAGGTGAACGGCTACCCTGACCGATTGGACCTGAACGACGTGAACTGCCGGAAGGCCAAGGAGAAGGGCGTGATGATCGTGCTGAACACCGACTCCCATCGCGAGAGCAATCTGGCCAACATGCGGCTGGCCGTCGGAACGGCCCGGCGGGGATGGCTGGAGCCGGAGAACGTGCTCAACTGCCTGCCCTACCGCCAGCTCAAGGAGGCCCTGGCCCGCTGAACGGCCGAAACTATATGACCCATCCAAGTGATTAGAGCCACGGGTATGGACATGAGAGTGAACGAGGTGGCGGGCTCCATCAAGAGCATGGAGATCAGGGGGGCGGGGCTCATCGCCCGCTCCGCGGCGGAGGCGCTGAAGCAGGCCGCACAGGATTTCCAAGGGAACGACCTGACGGTGTTCCGGAAGGAGCTGGAGAGAGACAAGAAGGTCCTGGTGGCCTCCCGCCCCACGGCCATCTCGCTTTGGAACGCCGTGCAGGCCACCCTGCGGGGGACGCAGGAGGCGACGTCGGTGGAAGAGCTGAGGAGCATGGTGATCGCCAACGCCGATCGGTTCGTCAAGCGCTCCTCCCAGGCGGTCGAGATGATAGGCAGGTTCGGGGCCAAGAGGCTGAAGGACGGCATGAGGGTGATGACCCATTGCAACAGCAAGGCCGCGCTCAGCGCCATCAAGACCGCCCACGCCAACGGCTTGGACATCGAGGTGTACGCCACCGAGTCGCGGCCGTGGAGGCAGGGGCTCCTCACCGTAAAGGACCTGAGCGCCGCCGGGGTGCCGTGCACCCTCATCATCGACTCGGCGGTGCGGTGGGCCATGAAGGACGTCGACGCCGTGTTCGTGGGGGCCGACACCATCTGCTCCAACGGCGCCCTGATCAACAAGGTGGGCACGTCCCAGGTGGCCATGGCGGCCAGCGATTCTCGCGTGCCGTTCATGGTGTGCGCCGAAACCTACAAGTTCTCGCCCCGCACCCTGAGCGGGGAGATGGTCGAGATCGAGGAGAGGGACGCCTCCGAGGTGGTGGACCCGCGGCTGCTGCCTCCGGGAGTGAAGGTCCGAAACCCAGTGTTCGACGCCACTCCGCCAGAGTACATCGATTCGCTGATAACCGAGGTGGGAGTGATCCCGCCCTATGCCGCTTACGAGGTCATCGTCCGGGAGTTCGGGCAGACCAGCATCTTCGAGGGAGCGGAGGACTGAGCATGGAATATTCCAACCGATATCTGCATCTGGGCGAGAGCGTCGACCCGGACGAGTACGTGATATGCAAGTACAAGATGAAGACCGACCTGGACCTCCGGAAGGCCGCCGTGGCCATCGCCACCGAGCAGTCCACCGGCACCTGGACCGGCATCTCCACCCTGAACGATGACATCCTGGAGAGGTATGGCGCCAAGGTCACCGACATCACCGGGAACGTGGCCACCGTGGCCTTCCCGGTCGAGGACTTCTCCATCGACATCGGAGGGGTGCCGCAGATCCTCAGCGTCATCAGCGGGAACCTCTTCGGCCTGGAGGCGTTGAAGGGGGTGCGGCTGGAGGACGTCTTCTTCCCCCGTTCCATACTAGAGCAGTTCAAGGGGCCGAAGTTCGGCATCCAGGGGATGAGGGACCTGCTGAAGCGGCCCAAGAAGCCGCTGGTGGGCACCATAGTCAAGCCCAAGATCGGACTGCCGCCCCAGGGATACGCCGATTACATCTACGAGTCCGGGATGGGAGGACTGACCAACGGCAAGGACGACGAGACGCTGTCGAACCAGAGGTTCTGCCCTCTGGAGGACCGCGTGGTGGCGGTGGCCGAGGCCATCGACCGGGTGAAGGACGAGACCGGCCAGGTCATGATGCACGCCATCAACGTATCGACCAACGGACACCAGATCCTGGAGGTGGCCGAGCGGGCGCAGGAGCTGGGGGCGTCGGAGCTGATGGTCGATGTCATCACCTGCGGCTTCGGCGCGGTGCAGGTGCTGGCCGAGGACCCCTCGATCAAGGTGCCCATACACGTCCATCGGACGATGCACGGCGCCATCACGCGCGATCGGGACCACGGCATCGCCATGGTGGTGTTCTCCAAGCTGGTCCGCATGTGCGGAGGCGACGCCCTGCACGTCGGTACCTTCGGCGTGGGGAAGATGAGCGGAGGCGCGACGAGGACATTGCCAACCAGAGGGCGTGCGTCACCACCGAGGTGCCGTACAAGCCCGTCATGCCAGTATGCTCGGGCGGCATGCACCCCGCCCTCATCGAGCCGCTGGTCAAGATCACCGGCCTGGACGTCCAGATACAGGCGGGCGGCGGAGTGGCCGGACACCCCGGCGGAGTGCGCGGAGGGGCCAAGGCCATGGCCCAGGCGGTGGACGCCGCCACGGCCGGCATCGCCTTCAAGGACTACGCGGCCGATCACCAGGAACTCTTCGAAGCGATCAAGAAGTGGGGATGAACATGCAACTGAAAGCCAAGTATATCGACATGGAATCGGCCGAGTACACCTGCGTTCTGCACGTGGACGACGCCAAGGAGATGGGAGTAAGGGAGCAGGACCGCGTCAGGATAAAGCACGAGCGCAGCGCCGTGGTGACCTTGGTCCATACCACCGACACGGTGGTCCAGCCCGGGGAAGTGGGCATACTGGGACGGGCGTACGTGGAGCTGGGGCCGGAGCCGGACGAGGTCATCGAGGTGGTGGCCACGTCCCGGCCCGCCTCGGTGGAGTTCATCAAGAAGAAGATGGCCGGCAAGGAGCTGACGACGGCGGAGATACGCACGATCGTCAACGACATCGCCGAGCGTAGCCTCAGCAACATCGAGCTGACGGCGTACGTCAGCTCGCTGGAGATCAACGGTATGAACATCCGGGAGACCGCCGACCTCACCAACGCCATGGTGGAGACCGGGGAGGTCATCAAGTTCGACCGCTCCCCGGTGTTCGACTTCCACTCCATCGGCGGATGCCCGGGCAACAAGATCACCCTGCTGGTCGTTCCCATCGTGGCCGCGGCTGGCCTGCTGATCCCCAAGACCTCGTCCCGGGCCATCAGCTCGGCGGCCGGTACGGCGGACATCGTGGAGGTGTTCGCCAACGTGGACTTCGATTCCAACAAGCTGCGCTCCATCGCCGAGACGACCGGCGGCGCGCTGGCCTGGGGCGGGTCCATGAACCTGGCCCCGGCGGACGATGTCATCATCCGCGTGGAGTACCCGCTGGGCATCGACCCCCACGCTCAGCTCCTGGCCTCGGTCATGAGCAAGAAGAAGGCGGTGGGCGCGGAGTACCTGGCCATCGATATACCGGTGGGAGAGGGCACCAAGGTGCCCACCATGGAGAAGGCCCAGGCCTTCGCCAAGGACTTCGTCGAACTGGGAGAGCTCCTCGGCATCCATGTGGAGGTCGCCATCACCTACGGCGACCAGCCGGTGGGCCGGGCGATCGGACCGGCGCTGGAAGCGAGAGAGGCCATACGCATCCTGGAGGGCGACCCCCATCCGTCCAGCGTCATCGAGAAGGCGGCCGGCATGGCCGGCATCGTGCTGGAGATGGGCGGCATACAGGGCGGCGAGATGAGGGCCAGGGAGCTCCTGGCGTCGGGCAAGGCGCTGGAGAAGTTCCGCGAGATCGTGGCCGCCCAGGGCGGGAACCCCAACATCCGCTCCGAGGACATCGCGGTGGGCGAGTACACCTACGACGTCACGGCCAAGATGTGCGGGTACGTCAACTCGATAAAGAACAAGCAGCTGGTGAGGCTGGCCCGGGCCGCGGGGGCGCCCAAGGACAAGGGGGCGGGCATACTGCTCCACAAGAAGAAGGGCAATCGCGTGGGCGAGGGCGAGCCGCTGTTCACCATCTACGCCGACAACCGGGCCAAGATGGAGAGGGCCATCGAACTGTCGCGGAAGCTGGACCCCATCACGGTGGAGGGCATGATACTGGCAAAGCTGCCGTACGTGTCCAAGAGCACCGTCATCGAGAGGACCTTCTGCCCTGTGTCGCCAGAGCGTCAGGCAGAGTGAGGTCCCCGCGGGCCACCGCCTCCGCCAGATCGGCGGAGATGGTGATCTTTCCTCCGCTCTCGATGCGGCTCTGCCGCTGGATGTCCCTGATCTCTCCAGCGGTGGGCTCGACCTTGGGCGGGAAGGGTAGCCGGACGCCGGCCGACAGCGCAATGGTGATCGCGGCATCGGCGTCCGGCTCCTCGGTGCGGCGGGTGGTGCCCCGCTCGTCGACGACCTCGACGTCGTCGACCACGTTCCATAGGGAGCGAATGACCCTGTCGCGATTGGTGGGATCGCCATGGCCCACCCGGGCCAGCAGACGCTCGTGGGTGACGCCCTGGCTGAACCGCGCCACCTCGTCGGCCACCGCCTCAGGCGAGCCGACCGTCTCGGCGAACAGCACCCTGCCGTCGCCGATGATGGCCAGTCCCGGCCGCCTCCCGGGATCGATGCCCACCACCATGGTGTCGAACCTCTCCCGCCCCTTCAGCCGACTGTGCGCCAGCTTGTAGGCCATGGCCGGCGAGTTCTCGGCCACCACCCGATGGAACCTGACCTTCGGCCTCTCCTCCCGGGTGGTGACGACCACTCCGACGTTGATCGGGACGTCCTCGTCGAAATCCAATGCCACGAACGGCTCGTGATGGTCCTTCAGCATCTGGACCAGCTCGTAGAAGAAGCGGGAAATTGGCGGTCATGATGCCGATGACCTTCATCCGACGTCTGATGAGCCCAGAAGGTTTAACACTTTTCTGCCGAAAGGACTCGTGACCCACTAGGTCGGTCCCCGGAACTGGTCCGGGGGATATGGACATCCGAGGTCGAGCGTCCGCTCATTGAGCGGACGGGCCTACCCGGGATGCTGGGCCTTCGCTCACCAGGTCCATCTCGCGGGGGATGATCTTGCTCAGCCACATGAAGCCCGCCGCGCTGAGGAGGGATATGGCGGCGATGGAGCCCCACAGGACCATCGGCGTGGTTACCAGCGTATCGTACAGGACGCCGCCCACCAGGGGGCCGACCGACCATCCGAAGGTCTGGAAGATCCCCGACACCCCCATGTAGCGCCCCCGCTCGTTCTCCGGACTGATGTTGGCCACCAGGTTGATGCTGGGCGGGGAGGTCACGTTCTCTCCCAGGGTGGTGATGATCATCGATACCGCCAGGACCCAAATGCCCGAGGCCCACCCCACGATCAGGTAGCCGGCGGCGTACATGACCGCCCCGGCGGTCAGGACGTGCGTCATCCTGAAGCGGTTGACGTAGCGGGCCATGGGGAGCTGCAGGAAGACCACCATGACGCCGTTGAGCGCGTAGAGATAGCCGACCTCCGCGACCGATATCCCCACTTCGTCCTCGGCGAACAGCGCGAAGGTGGAGGTCATCTGCCCCAATACGAGCATCAGGGGGATGGTCGCCAGGCATAGCAGCAGGAAGACCCGGTTCTCCCCGATCTTCAGCAGGTCACGCGGATGGAAGCGGTCCGTCTGGGCATCCCAGCGCCGCGGGTCCAACATCCAGGCGTACATGATGATGGCCACGGTGGCGCTGGTGAGGGCGGTGAACACGAACAGCGAGGCGTACGAGAACATGGCCAGGATGCCGCCCAGCAGCGGCCCCAACGTCCAGCCGACGTTCTGCCCCACCCTCAGGATGCTGTACGCCTCCAGCCGGCGGCCCGGGGGGACCAGGTCGGCCACCATGGCGTTGGTGGCGGGCTCGAACAGGGAGCCGGCCAGGGAGGACACCATGAGCAGCACCGATATGAGCCACAGGTCGACCAGGTTGGCGATCGCCAAAGAGAGCAGCAGGAACACCGCGGCGCGCAGGGCCATGGAGGTCCACATGACCGGCCGCCGGCCCAGACGGTCGGCCAGCTCACCTCCGATGATCTGCCCCACCGCCCCGGACAGCGCGTTGCCCAGGAAGATCATGCCCACCAGGGTCATGGGCACTCCCATCTCCGTATATAGGAAGATGGAGAGGAAGGGCATGACTATGGAGAAGCCAGTGGCCGCTATCACGCGGCCGCCGAAGAGGATCCATAGTCGGCGGTCGAAGCCCTGCAGCGACCGCGAGAGGCGAAGAGGCATGAACGAGCAGCTCCCGGGAGCTACTTCATTCTTTCTGAGGCCCGCTCATCGCTTCTTCTTCAACTTGGAGAAGGGGCCGTTGGCCTGATGACCTTCCAGTTCGGCGAGCCGCTTCAGCAGGTTCTTCTCCTCACTGCTCAGCTTGTCCGGCACCTTCAGCTTCAGGCGCACGTACAGGTCGCCGCGCAGATCGCCGCGGACCGGCATGCCGCGGCCCTTCAGCCGGAAGACCGCGTCCGGTTGGGTCGCCGGGGGCACCTTGACCTTGGCGGTGCCGTCCAGCGAGCTGATCTCGATCTCGCCGCCCAGCGCCGCCGTGGGATAGCTCATCTCGGCCTCCATCAGGAGGTCGGCCCCGTCGCGGCGGAACAGGGGGTGGTCCCGCACATCTATGACGACGTACAGGTCCCCGGGGGGCGTGCCCGGCGGTCCGATCTCTCCCGCCCCGGCGATGCGCAGGCGGGAGCCGGTGTCCACTCCTTTGGGTATCTCAAGGTCGATCTGCGATGTGCGCTGGTTGACCCCCCGGCCGTCGCACTCCGGGCACGAGGTGCCTGGCGCCCTCCCCGTTCCGCGACAGCGGGTGCAGGGGCCGACCGACACGAACTGGGCGAAGCCCCGGGACTGCGTTCGGCGCATCTGCCCGGCGCCCCCGCAGTCGGGACAGGTCACGACCTTGCCCTCCTTGGCCCCCGTGCCATGGCAGGCGTCGCAGCGCTCGAACTTGGGCACGGTTATCCTCTTCCGGACGCCGCTGAACGCCTCCTCCAGGGTTATCTCGACGTCCATCCGCATGTCGCGGCCGCCGGTGCGCTGCTGCTGCCGGCCACCGCCGCCGAAGAACATGTCGAAGATGCTCCCCAGCCCGCCAAGGTCGCCGAAGATGTCGCGAACGTCCCCGAAGTGGAGAAGTCGTTCCAGCTGAAGTTCCCGTTCTGGAACTGCGACGATACGCCGGCGTGTCCGTACTGGTCGTACAGGCCGCGCTTCTTCTCGTCGGCCAGGACCTCGTACGCCTCCGAGATCTCCTTGAAACGCTCCTCCGCGACCTTGGGGTCTTCCTTGGTGACGTCCGGGTGGTACTGTCGGGCCAGCTTGCGATAGGCCTTCTTGATCTCGTCGGCCGTGGCCCCGCGCTCGACCCCCAGGACCTCGTAGTAGTCTCTCTTCTCCATCGGCGTTCCTTCAGTCCACTATGTGGTAGTCGGCATCGGTGTAGTCGCCCTTGCCCTTAGAATCGCCCTGGGAAGGGCCGGGGCCGGCGGGCTGCTCGCCCTGCGGGGGCTGCTGGGCCGCCGCCTCCTGGTATATGCGGGTCGACATCGCGGTGAGCTCCTTGGTGAGGGCCTCCACCTTGGTCTTGATGACCTCGGGGTCGTCGGTCTTCATGGCCTCGCGCAGCTCGTCGGCGGCCTTGTTGACCTTCTCCTTCTCCTCGGTGGTCACCTTGTCGCCCAGGTCCTCCAGCGTCTTGTTGGACGTGTACAGCAGGGTGTCGGCCTGGTTGAGAAGCTCGACCTTCTCCCGCTTCTTCTTGTCCTCCTCGGCGAACTGTTCGGCCTGCTGGACCATCCTGTCGATCTCTTCCTGGGACAGCTTGGTGGAGGCGCTGATGGTGATCTTCGTCTCCTTGCCGGTGCCCAGGTCCTTGGCCGAGACGTTGATGATGCCGTTGGCGTCGATGTCGAAGGTGACCTCGATCTTGGGGACGCCCCTGGGAGCGGGCGGTATCCCGGTCAGCTGGAAGCGGCCCAGCGAGGTGTTGTCGGCCGCCATCTCCCTCTCTCCCTGGACCACGTGGACCTCCACGCTGTCCTGGTTGTCGGCGGCGGTGGAGAACACCTGGCTCTTGCGGGTGGGGATCGTCGTGTTGCGCTCGATGAGCTTGGTGGCCACTCCTCCTAGCGTCTCGATGCTCAGCGACAGGGGCGTGACGTCGAGCAGGAGGATGTCCTTGACCTCCCCGGCCAGGACGGCGCCCTGGATGGCCGCCCCCATGGACACGCACTCCATGGGGTCGATGCCGCGCTGGACCTTCTTGCCCACGACCGTCTCCACGAACCGCTGGATGATGGGCATGCGGGTCGGTCCGCCCACCAGGATGATGTTGTCCACCTGGTCGGGGGTCAGGGAAGCGTCCTTCAGGGCGGTCATGATCGGCCCCCGGCACCGCTCCACGGTGGGGTTGACGAGCTCCTCCATCTTGGCCCGGGTGATGGACATGGTGAGGTGCTTCGGTCCGCTCTGGTCCGCGGTGATGAACGGGAGGTTGATCTCGGTGTTCATGGTGGAGGACAGCTCGATCTTGGCCTTCTCGCATGCCTCCTGCACACGCCACATGGCCATCTTGTCCTTGGTCAGGTCGATGCCGGTGTCCTTGCGGAACTGCCCCACGGCATAATCGACCAGGGCCTGGTCCATGTCAGTGCCGCCCAGCTGGGTGTCGCCAGAGGTGGAGAGCACCTCGAACACTCCGTCGGAGTAGTCCATGATGGTCACGTCCAGGGTTCCTCCGCCCAGGTCGAACACCATGATCTTCTGGTCCTTGCCCTGGTTGTCCAGGCCGTAGGCCAGCGCCGCCGATGTGGGCTCGTTGATGATCCTCACGACCTCCAGGCCGGCGATGGTGCCCGCATCCTTGGTGGCCTGACGCTGGTTGTCGTTGAAGTACGCGGGGACGGTGATGACCGCCTTGTCCACGGTCTCGCCCAGGAACGCCTCGGCATCCCGCTTGATCTTCTGCAGGATGAAGGCGGACACCTGCTGGGGAGTGTACTCCTTGCCATGGACGTTGAACTTGTAATCGGTGCCCATCTTGCGCTTGGCCTTGGCGATGGTGCCCTCCGGATTGGTGACGGCCTGGCGCCTTGCTGGCTCTCCCACCAGCAGCTCGCCCTCCTTGGTGATGGCCACGTACGACGGGAACGCCTTCCCGCCCACGCTGGTCCCTTCCGCGCTGGGGATGACGGTCGGTCGACCCCCCTCCATGACCGCAGCCGCGGAGTTGCTCGTACCCAGGTCTATTCCTATGATCTTAGCCATTGTAATCACTCGCTCCTTGCTACCTTTACCTTGGACGTCCTCAGCACCTTGTTGCCGAGGAAGTATCCCTTCTGATATACCTCGAGGATGCGGCCATCATCGCCCTCTCCGGTCGCCAGGGCCTCCTGGCAGGAGGGGTCGAACTTACCGTCCACGGGTATCTCACGAACACCGTTCTCCTGGAGGAGAGCGGTCATGTTAGCGTGAATCTTTGAAACGCCTTCCCGCAGCTCGTCGGCCCCGCATTCGGCCTCCAATGCCCGCTGCAGATCGTCGTATATGATGAGGAGATCGCATAACAGCCGCTCATTGGCGCAGCTGATGATCTGCTCTTTCTCCTTGGCCACCCTCTTCTTGTAGTTCTCGAACTCCGCCTTGACGCGACGGGCGGTATCGAGATAGTCCTGGGCCAGGGCGGTCTGCCTGGACAGTTCTTCCTTCACCGATTCCAGTTGTGCCTCCAGCGATTCGCCGTCGGAGATCTCGGTGGGCTCTCCGCTCTCTGATGTCCTCTCGTCCTGATCCATCTTGGCACCTTTGTCCGTGGTGGGACCTGTCATCTTAGAAATGATAAGGGGTTTGAGGGGGGCGGACCCCCCTCGTCATGCTCAGTCGTCCATGTCCATGTCGGGTGCGCCGGCCCCGGGGCCACCGCCCGCGCC
>LJKK01000077.1 GCA_001421185.1 Methanomassiliicoccales archaeon RumEn M1 | reverse complement strand
CACCATGCGCGGCACCGTGGTGGTGACGCCCAGGGAGCGCAGCTCCTCGAACCCCTTGTGGATGGCGGTGAGCAACCCACCGGTGCCGGTCGGCACTATGACCGCGTCCGGCACCCCCATCTGCTCGTACAGCTCGAAGGCCACCGTCTTCAGGCCCTCGATGAAGTACGGGTTCAGGCCAGTGGTGGCCAGGTAGGCGCCGTCGGCCTCCTCCCTCATCCTCCGGGCGGCGTTCCGGAAGCCACCCTTCACCCGCACCAGCCGGGCCCCGTAGGCCAATATCTGCGCCACCTTCTCGTCCGGCACGTCCTCCGGGAGGAAGACGCGGGCCTCGAGGTTGGAGTACGCGCTGTAGGCGGCCACGCTGGCCCCCATGTTGCCCGTGGACGCCACCGCCATGGTGGCGAATCCTCGGCCCACCGCGTCCGACAGGACGACCGAGGTCCCGCGGTCCTTGAACGAGCCGGTCGGATTGTTCCCTTCCACCTTGAGGTAGACCTCCTCGCGCACGTCGCGGCGGCGGATCAGGGGCGTGCCCCCCTCGTACATCGACACCCGGCGGTCCACCGGGAGCATGGAGCGATACCGCCATACTCCCGCGCCCTCAGGCTTCCAGGACAGCTCGCTGCCGATGAACAGCAGCGCCGAGCCGCAGCGGGGGCAGGTGTAGCGGAAGCTCGGGTGCTCCGCCCCGCAGGAGGTGCAGCGGAACATGCGATGATCAAACGGCTCCGCAGGTTAATCGTTTTCTGCTTCCCTCGACAAAGAGTGATAAGAGATGAGGTCATCATACGGAGCGTGGCGGACGGCATCGTCGTGGTCGCGGGCGGAACGGAAATGCTCGATTCCGTCAGGGACATGTGGACCAAGCTGACCAGGGACGCCGCCCGACATTCCACGCACTTCTCCGAGTACTTCCACGAGAAGAGCTGGGACGAGCGGAGGTCCGAGCTCCTGAAGAAGGCGTCCCGGGGGCCCATCAACGTCGACGTGGCCACCTACGGGGGACGGCAGCTGGGGTTCTGCATCAGCTCGGTCATCGATGGGGCGGGGGAGATCGAGTCGCTCTACGTAGAGGAATGCTCCCGCGGCCGCAGGGTCGGCGAGATGCTCGTGCAGCGGTCGGTCCAATGGATGAAGGAGAACGGGGCCAGGACCATGTCCGTGTTCACCGTGTACGGCAACGACGACGTCCTGGGCTTCTACGCCAAGCGGGGCTTCCGACCCATCTCGGTCATGCTCATACACGAATGACGCCCCAATGTTCATATGCCTCGGGCTGGAAGACATGAACGGAGGCGCAAGATGGGCGGAAAGAGGGGGGCCAAGTGCCCCAAGGCAGGATGCAACTTCTTCGTCGAGGCGGCCAGCGCCAAGGACGCCATGGAAGGTCTGCGGGAGCACATGATAGAGGAGCATGGCGAGGAGATGCCCGAGGAGATGGGTGAGACCATCTCGGGGGACATCAAGTCCAAGCACCGATCGAGAAGCTAGGCCGGACCAGGGCTGCGGCGGGACCCGTTCGCCGTCAGGAACAAGTGACGTCGAGGCGTTGGGCTCCATCATCCCGCGGGATGCGGAGGGTTTGCATGGACGAGATCAAGGTCATCAACGGCCCCGCCGAACGGGAGAAGGACCTTCTCCCGGGCGTGAAGCACAAGATAGTGGTCATGAGCGGCAAGGGGGGCGTGGGAAAGAGCACCATCGCGGTGAACATCGCCGCCGGCCTGGCCAATCGCGGGCACTCGGTCGGCATCCTCGACGCCGACATACACGGGCCGAGCGTGCCCCGGCTGCTGGGCGCCACCGAGGAGCGCCTGGAGATGGTCGACGGGCGCATACGGCCGGCCGAGGTGCTTCCTCGCCTCAAGGTCATCTCCATCGCCTACTTCCTGGAGGAGAGGGACGCGCCGATCGTATGGCGCGGACCGGTCAAGATGGGCGCGCTGAGGCAGTTCATAGAGGACGTGGACTGGGGCGACCTCGACTATCTGATCGTCGACCTGCCACCGGGCACTGGCGACGAACCGCTGACCATCGCTCAACTGATCCCCAAGGCCGACGGCGCCGTCATCGTCACGACCCCGCAGGACATCGTCCTCACCAGCGTCCGGAGGTCCATACGCTTCGCCGGGCTCGTGGGGCTGAAGGTGCTGGGGCTGGTGGACAACATGAACGGGTTCGTGTGCCCCCACTGCGGACAGGAGGCCGAGGGGCTGGGCGGAAGCTTGGCGTTCCAGGCGGCCATGGAGTACGGCGTGCCCTACCTGGGCAAGGTGCCCCTGGACGTCCAGGTGGCCAGGGGCGCGACGCGGGTCGGCCCTTCGTCCTCGATGACGAGCCCAAATTCTTCGGCCCCATACTGGACGGGATGCTGGAGAGGATCGGTGGGAACTAGTCGAGCAGGAGCCGGCGCAGGCTGGCCCACAGCTCCCCGACCGCCCTTCCCGCCGGACCGGCGTCCGCCACGCGCCCCGCGGCCGCGCATCGGTGGACGTCCTCGTCGAACGGTATCCGGGTCAGCAGGGGAACGCCCTCCTGGCGGGCCAGCTCCTCCAGCTCATCGGCCAGGCCAGGGTGCAGGTCCCATCGGTTGATGGTCATCACCGGCGGCACGTCCATCTGCCGGCACAGCGCGAGAGCCCTCTCGGCATCGGCCTTACCCGATCGGCTGGGCTCGGCCACCAGCAGGGCCATGTCGGCCCCGGACAGCGCGGCGATGGCCGGACATCCCACGCCCGGGGGGGCCGTCGACCAGGACGAGAGAGGCGTTCGATCCGGAAGCGTACCTTCTCGCCTGGCGCTTCAGCAGGGTGACCAGCTTGCCGGAGTTGCCCTCGCCCGGCGCCAGGCGGGCGCGGAACATGATGCCGCCGGCGGTACGGGACATCGCCCATGTCCCCGATGTGCGATCGTTCATGGCGATGGCCTCGACGGGGCACAGGCGGGCGCACAGGTCGCAGCCCTCGCACGATAGCTCATCGATGCTCAGGTCATCCAGCGAGATGGCGTCGAAGCGGCAGGCCTCGACGCAGGTGCCGCAGCGGTTGCACTTGGCGGCGTCGAGCACGGCCTGGCGAGAGGCGGTGAAGTCATGCTCCTCGATCGTCTCCCCATGAACGAGAAGGTGCAGGTTGGGAGCGTCCACGTCGCAGTCGGCCAGCACGGCGCCGGGCACCAGGCGCGAAAGGGCGGCCATAATGGTCGTCTTGCCGGTCCCGCCCTTTCCGCTCAGGACGACCAGTTCCTTCATGAGCGCATCCTCCTCATCACCGCCCCCCATAGGTCGCGGAACGTCCGGCGGTCCTCCGGCCGGTCGATCAGCAGCTGGCCCATGGCATGCCGCTCCGCTATGTCCCGGCGGAACGGTATGGAGCCAAGCACGGCCGCGCCGCGGGAGGCGCACATGGCCACGATGTCCACGCCGCCCATGCCGGCCTTGTTGATCACCACCCCGTGGGGGACCCCGAGCCGCTCCAGCACGTCGAGCGCTAAAGAGAGATCGTGAGCGCCGAAGGGGGTGGGCTCGGTCACCATGATCGCGTAGTCGCTTCCCCTCACCGCCTCCACCATGTTGCACGACGTGCCGGGAGGGCAGTCCATGATGGTCGTCCGCCCCGGCTCCAGGGAGGATCGGACGGCCTTGATCAACGGGACGGCGTTGGCCTCCCCGACGTCCAGACGGCCGTATACGAGGCGTCGGCCGTTCTGGGCCATGGAGACCAGGGCTCCCATCTCGTGGCCCGCTTCCTCGATGGCCTGGCGGGGGCACAGGCGGACGCAGGCCCCGCACCCGTGGCACAGCTCCTCATGCACCCTTATGCGCTGGGGCAGCCGGACCAGCGCATTGAAGGCGCATACCCTGGCGCACTCCCCGCACAGGTCGCACGCGGACCGGTCGATCGAAGGCACCGGCCTGCTCACCGGAACGATGGTCGACGGACCGTCCCCGAAGTACAGGAAGGCGTTTGGCTCCTCCACGTCCAGGTCGGCCAGGTCGAGCCCCGCGACCGCGGAGAGGTTCACCGACACCAGGGTCTTCCCGGTACCGCCCTTCCCGCTGGCCACCGCGATCCTCATTCGTCGCTCACCGCATGGCGATCAGTGGGCATGGTCGCGGCAGGCGTTGTCCTTGGTGGCCCTGGCCATGGCACCGTTCCTCCAGCTGTCGAGGGCTTCCTGCACGGTACCGTTGGCGCCCACGAAGACGTTGATGCCGTGGCTGCCCAGCAGGTCTATCGCCTTGGGTCCCAGGCCGCCGGCCAGGACGGCACTGACGTTCTCGCGGCTTAGGTGCTCGGGAGGCGTCCCGGCCCCGCCCATGTGCTCGCTGCGGTTCTCGATCACCCGCACCTCGCCGGTGTCGGTATCGTACAGCGTGAAAGTGACGGCCCTTCCAAAGTGCTGGCATACGGCCTCTTCCAGGCCTCGGTGTCCCTCAGTGGGTACGCAGACTATCATCTCGATCCTTCCTTTGGACATCCCTGTCCCTGCTGTCGCCGGACGACGCCTCGAGCCGTCCCTTCCGGTAACGCTCCAGGACGTCCGCCACCTTGCCCGAGATTCCCACGAACGAGCGGATGCCGGCCTCCTCCAGCACCTGCGACGCCTTCGGTCCCAGGCTTCCGGTGATGACCACGTCCACCCTGTTGTCGATCATGAGCTGGGCGGCCTTCACCCCCGCCCCCTCGGAGGCGTCGCGGGCGGTGTTCTCTATCGTGAGCATATGCTCCCCCTCGGCGATCGCGAAGCAGCGGCAGCGGCCGAAATGGTGGTCCATCTCCCCCTCGATGGACGCTCCAGTCGCCGAGATCGCCACCCTCCCCTTGTCGCCGGTCATGGAGATGCCACCTCACGCGGGGAAAGTGATTTCGAGGGGCGATCCATCACGTGGCCGTATCGGCTAGGAGGAAAGACCAGGCGGGACCCGGTCATGGGTGATGGATGTAACGTTCCCTCGGGGACGGAACGGCGGATCGATGCGAGCATTCTTGGAGGCATTGTTCACCGAAGAGGACCGCACACAGTCCCGGAGGGCGAATGACCTCGACCCTCGACTAGCTATTGGCGAACCTGTTCGCCCCTTACCGGCCGATGTGCTCTCCGATGAGCCTCCTCTCGGCCCTCCGGAGGACCACGTCGATGGTGGAGCGGGCCATGCCCAGCCTGTCGGACAGGTCGGCCAGGGTGGCGGTGCGAGGAATATCGTAATAGCCCATGTCGTAGGCGGTCCTCAATATCTTCTCCTGGTGGAACGTCAGCGGGCCGTCCTCCTCCTGGTCCCGCAGGTTCAGCATCTCGACCTCGCAGCCCATCTCCTTCAGCCGCGTGATCAGGCGGCCGATGTTCTCCGAGCGCGGCGCGATGACCGACCAGGCGATCTTGCCGTCGGGCTGCGACACCGCCAAGTCCAGGAAGCAGTCCGCCTCGTTCAGCAGGTTGCATATCAGGCAGGCGTTGTTGGTCACGCTGGCGATGTGCTTACCCGGTCCCAGCGTGGCCAGGTCCACGTGGCAGTCCGGGCCGATGGACTTCAGCGCATCCTCCAGCCCCTGAACGGCCTTCCCGTCGAGCGCCTCTATCCGCAGAAGGCTGCGGCCCGTGGTGCGGTCGGCGGGCACGCACTGAAGGACCTTGACGGAAGCGTTGCATCTCATGGACAGTTCTCCTATCCAGTTTCCCGGTATCCTCAGCAGCAGCTTGGCCGTTCGCATCGCCACGCGATGGCCGTTGTCGATTATGTACTGTTCGCCGCTCCCGAAGCCGTGCCGGACCCGGTCCAGGGGGCCAAGTTAGTTATCGGCCCATGTCCTTGGGCATGTCCACGGGGATCGTCGAGCCATGTTCCGGACCGTCTTTCATCACGTAGCATCGAGGGAGGTCTACGAGTGACCCCGCGGGAGCGCATGATGACCGCCCTGTCCGGGGGCGTCCCGGACCGCGTCCCGGTGTTCCTGAGGGACCTCACGCTGGGCCTTGACGTAACCGACCTGGACACTCCCAAGGTGTGCGCCGGCCCCTTCGACGCCGAGCTGTCGGCCCGTTCGGTCATGGCCGCTCAGCGAGAGATCGGGCATGACGCGGTGGTGGGCAGCATCCAGTACTGCGGGATGGAAGTGGAGATGCTGGGCGGGGAGGTCATGTTCCCCCGCCGCGGCATACCCTCGGTGACGAGGGCCCCATTCGATTCGCCGGAGAGGGTGTACGACGCCGAGGTCCCAGACGCACGCCGGGACGCGCCCCTCTCCACGTCGTGCTTTCGTACCGATTGGTCAGCGAGCGCGCGGGCCGGGAGGTGGCCGTCCTGGGCAATGTGGAGGGGCCGCTCACCAAGGCCGGCATACTGAGGGGGCTGGACATCATGGCCCTGGACATGGTCAGCGATCCCGACGTGTTCCTGAGGACCGTCCGCTTCTCCAACGAGCTCACGATCGACCTGTGCTCCGCCATGTGCGAGGCCGGGGCCGACGCCATGTTCGTGGCGGCGGCCACCGACAACCCGGACATCCTGGGCAGGGACGCCATCATCGATCATACCGTCCCCGGACTGCAGCGAATCGTCGACACGGCGCGGAGCGAAGGCTCTCCCACCGTCTTCCATCCCCATGGAACGTTCTCCCACGGGGAGTTCTCGGACCTGGTGGAGCCGGTCCTGGGGACGGGGGTGGCCGGATTCCAGTTCGCGGAGGGCAACGACCTGGCGGAGGCCAAGGCGCGATGGGGCCGGAGGACGTGCATCATGGGAGGGGTGAACGCCTTCACCACCCTGCTGCTCGGCCCCCTGGAGGCCATAAGGGAGGAGACCACGAGATGCCTGGACGCCTGCATGGACGGTGGCGGTTACGTCATGATGTGCTCCTGCTCCCTCCACCGCGGCATGCCCCTGGACCACGTGAAGGAGATGGTGAGGGCGTGCGCATCGCTCGGCCATTACAAGGCGGGCGGGGGGCCGTCCGACCGACCGAGGGGGGGATGGGCGATGTGCCCGTCGTGCGGGCATCGCTACGGCCTCATCGAAGGTAAGGGAAAGGCCTGCTACGGGTGCCCCTCGGCGGTCAGGGGGTGCGGCATGACCCGCTGCCCTCGCTGCGACGCCGAGGCTCCGATCGGCCGCCGCGCATCGGAACGGCTGTCGTCTCTGCTCCGCCGCCACCGCTCCCAGTACGGCCGGCCCTCCTTCCGATGACATTATAAAATAGCCCTCACGGACATAGACCGGACGGATGAACAAGGTCGCCTATGCCCTCGCCATAGCCCTGGCCGTCTTCCTCATATTGCTGGGCGGCATCTTCGTGATAGCCTCGGGCATCGAGAACATCGCCACCGGCGCGGTGCTGATCGTCATCGCCATCGTGCTCATCTTCTTCGCCTACCGCAGCGACAAGATGGAGGCGTCCAGGCCCAAACTGATCAACCAGACCTTCAACGTCAAGATGGGAGGCTCCGGTCAGCTGGAGCAGAAGAGGCTGACCTGCCGTTCCTGCGGCGCCCCGCTGGAGGACAAGGACCTCAAGGTGGTCCAGGGAGGCATCATGGTCACCTGCCCGTACTGCGGCAGCGTGTACGCGCTGGAGGAGGCGCCCAAGTGGTAGGCCGGCGGTTCGCGGTCCTGATCGCCATCATAGCAATCATTCTCGCCGTCTCGCTGCCGGCCCAGACCGCTCCAGCCCAGAGCTACTCGTTCACGCTGGACCAGGAGAATCTTCTGGTCACGGTCCTACGGGACGGCAGCGTGGACATCGACTACGAGTTCCGGTTCGGCAACGTGTCGTCGCTGGACTACGACTTCGGAGTGGACGTGGGGCTGCCCAACGGAGAGTTCGACCTCTCCTCCGCCACCGCCACCATCATCGTCGACGGCGACCGTATCGCGCCCAGGGAGCTGCGCGACTCGCCGTACATCGACACGGGGGTGGCGGTCGAGCTCGAACCTGAGACCATCGATGCCATCCGGTCGAGCGGCTCGTTCATACTGGAGTTCCACATCAACAATCCCCAGATGGTGTATCGCAACGAGCTGCAGAACGGCACCGCCGGCGTGGTGGTCCGCCCGACCTGGTTCTCCGCCGGCTTCCAGAACGGCAACACCGCCAGCATCAACGCCACCATCCTGCTGCCCGAGGGCATGACCGACGCCTCGGAGGTGCTGTGGCTGGAGGAGAACCCCTTCGACCCCATCTACGTCGACGAGGCGACAGGGCGGCTGGCCGCGACGTGGCGGTACGTCAACGTCGACCCGGCCCAGCAGGCGGCCGGGGCCTACGACGTGGGCGTCGGCTTCCCCGACCGGTACGTCGACGTCGTCTACGAGCCACCCAGCGGGGACTTCCTTGGTAACCTTGGAACGCTGATCTGTCTGCTCCTGCCGCTGATCGCCATCGCCTTCATCATCGGCATCGTCGTGATGGCCGCGCGCGGGGCCCGCAAGCGGCGTGAGGACTATTTCGATCCCAAGATGAACGTGGTGGGGGCTGGCCCCCGCCGCGACCTTACGGCGGTGGAGGCCGCCGTGGTGTCCGAACGGCCGCTGGAGATGATCGCCACCATGATCCTGTTCGGACTGGAGAGGAAGGGCATGGTCAAGGTGCTGTCCGATGAGAGGCCCATGCGGCTGCAGCGGCTGGTGGACCGGGGCGAGCATCCGTACGAGAGCGATTACATGCTGGCCATCACCGCCGACGGCACCCTGGACCGGGTCCTGCTGCGGCGGGCGCTGGTGAACCTTGTCAAAAGCACCTCCACCAAGCTGAAGGGCTTCGACCTGGAGGCCACCAAGAAGTACTACGATACGATCGCCGAGAAGGCCTGGCAGCAGGTGAAGGACGCCGGGACGCCCGAGGAGTTCGCCAACGTGCTGAAGGAGCGCAACGAATGGATGATGCTCGACCCCGACTACCAGGGGCGCATGAGGCGGGACATCTGGCCCCTGCCGATACTGATCGGCTATCCCCGCCCGGCCCCCGGTGGCGGCGGAGGACCGGACATCGGAGGCATGGCGCGTGACTACGTGGACAAGGTCAGGACGACCTCCCAGAACCTGGTCGATGACATGCGGGGCATGGCGAGGGACGTGGTCGGGCAGACCAATCCAAGACCGTCCCCGCCCGCCGGGACCCGCGTCCGGTCGTCCGGCAGCAGCTGCTACTGCGCCTGTGCCTGCGCTTGCGCCTGTGCCTGCGCGGGAGGGGGGCGCTGATGGGCCTGAAGGAGTGGTGGGCCGAGATGACCGGCGCGAGGCTGGAGCCAGGCGCCTACCGCTACGACGGCGAGGGGGAGCTGGCCCACCACCGCTTCCACCTCCGGGTGGACTCGGCCCACCGGGGCATCCTCATCGTCGACGCCTCCGGCCTGGTGGAGCTGAACGGCACCGCGCTGGAGTACGCGAGGTGCGTTCTCGAGGGAAGGAACGAGAGGCAGGCGGTGAAGCACATGCTGCGCCGCTATCGCCATCTGGACGCCCCCACCGCGGCGGCGCACTTCCACCAGGTCAGGGAGCAACTGGTCCGGTTCGTGCTAGGGGATACGGGCGTCATCGAGATCATCGGGGCCGACTCGCCCACCATCGGCGCGGACGACTTCCCGGCCCCGTACCGCATGGACGTCCTGCTGACGTACAGCTGCCAGAACCGCTGCGGCCACTGCTATAACGAGCCGCGGGAGCTCAAGGAGCTCACGGCGGAGGAGTGGGAGCGGGTCATCGACCGCCTGTGGAAGTACGGCATCCCCCATGTGGTGTTCACCGGCGGGGAGCCCACGCGGTCCCCGCACCTGCGGCGGCTGATCGACCGCGCCGAGCGGAACGGGCAGGTGGCCGGGCTGGTCACCAACGGCCGGGCGCTGTCCAGGCCAGGCTACCTAAACGACCTGATCGAGGTGGGGCTGGACCACGTTCAGATCACCGTGCTGTCCCACCTTCCGGAAGTGCACGACCGCCTGGTGTGCAGCGAGGGGGCGTGGGAGGAGACCATCAAGGGGCTCGACACCGCCCTCTCGTCCGACCTGTACGTCAACACCAACACCACCATCATGCGGTCCACGCTGCCCCATGTGGAAGACACGCTGCGGTTCCTGATCGGCAGGGGGGTGAGGAACGTCGCCTTCAACGGCCTCATCCGCTCCGGAAAGGGGAAGGAGGCGGAGGGGATATCGTTCGAGGAGATGGCCGATGCGCTGCTCCGCCTGAAGGGCATCGCCGATGAGGCGGGCGTCAAGATGACGTGGTACACTCCCACGCCGTACTGCCAGCTGAACCCCATCAACCTGGACCTGGGGATCAAGCAGTGCACCGCCTGCTCCCTGAACATGGCGATGGAGCCGGACGGCACGGTGCTGCCGTGCCAGAGCTACTACGAGCCGCTGGGCAACATCCTGACGGATGATTGGGATAGCATATGGGACCACGAGCTGTGCCGCTCCATCCGCAACCGCAATTACCTCAACGGCCGCTGCGTCGACTGCGGACTGAGGGACGCCTGCGGAGGAGGATGCCCCCTGGCCCGCCGGCAGGGGGAGTACGACATCGAGGGCGCCGGCCCTACTTCATGATCAGCGCGTAGAACACCGGGGAATGGGTGAACAGCGAGCCGTCGGCCAGGGCATCGTTCCAGCGATCGCGCAGAGGCGCTGCTGCGCTGGCCGTGCCCTCGATCCATCTCCACTCCTCGTCGGCCTCCCTCCTGGCGCGCTCCCGGTCCCAGGACCCGGGATGGATGCCGATCTGGGCGTCCACCCCGCAGGACGAGCACAGCGCGCGCAGCTTCCGCCCCATCAGGGGATCGGCGCCCTCGGCGCGGAGGCCGTCGACGACCAGTTCGCGCAGGGGCCCGAGCGCCTCCGGATGATCGATGCGGCCGCCGTGGTCCGGTTCGGCCAGCAGCAGCACCGCGTGGCGGGACGTCCGCAGCATCTCGCGCAGCGCCCGCTCGGCGTCATGGAGCCAGAGGAGGACGAAGGAGCAGTACGCCACATCGAAGGAGCGGTCCTCGAACGGCAGGGCGTGGGCGTCCCCCCTCACGGCCCGTAAGCCTCGCGAGCGGCAGCGGGCGACCGCCTCGGGATCGAGGTCGAGGCAGGTGA
>LJKK01000170.1 GCA_001421185.1 Methanomassiliicoccales archaeon RumEn M1 | reverse complement strand
CTGCGACCGGTGCGGTCGATGCGCCGACGCATGCCCGGCCGGCTCGCTGTCCCTGGTCGACGAGGGGCTGCAGCTGGACCTTGGCTCGTGCATCTTCTGCGGCGAGTGCGCCCGCGTTTGTCCGGACCACATCATCATGGGCAACGACTTCGAGCTGGCCGCCAAGAGCCGGGAGGAGATGAAGGTGGTGTTCGCCCGTGGATGAGGACGCCGTGCGGATGGGGGAGCAGCTGAGGGAACGCATAGTTCAGCTGTTCGGCCGCTCCCTGGCCATACGGGAGGTGGACGCCGGCTCGTGCAACGGATGCGAGGTGGAGGTCAACGCCCTCACCAACGCCGTCCACGACATCGAGCGGTTCGGCATGCACATCGTGGCCTCGCCCCGGCACGCCGACATGCTGCTGGTCACCGGCGCGGTCACCAGGAACATGGAGATGCCGCTGATCAAGACCTATCGCGCCATGCCCTCGCCCAAGATGGTGGTGGCCATGGGCTCGTGTGCTGCCTCCGGCGGGCTCTTCGCATCGTCCTATGCGGTGGTGGGGGCGGTCGACAGCATCCTGCCGGTCGACGCGTACATACCTGGCTGCCCGCCCAGGCCGCAGGCCATCATCCATGGCATCATGGTCGCCCTGGACCGATGGGAGGAGCGTTCCCGCCAGTTCAGCGGACCACTATGACGCTGCAGCGGGAGTTGCGGAACACGAACTCCGATACGCTGCCTATCAGGACGCGGTCCAGGGTGCTCTTCCCCGAGGTCCCGACGACGATCGCCCCGGCGTGGATGCGCTCGGCGGCCGACAGGACCGCCTCGTAGATGCTCCCTCCCTCCAGGAGCGTGGTGGCCTCCACCCCGCTGGCCGCGGCCAGGGACTTGAGCTCCTCCAGCCTCCCCATCCCCTCCTCAATGGCGGCCTGCTTGCTTTGTTCGTCGATCGCGCTCACCACGTATATTATGTAAAGCCGGGAGGAGGCCAGACTGGCCAGCTCGATGGCGTACTGCGCGGCCTTCATCGAATGGGGCTTCCCGTCGGTTGCCAGGAGAAGGTTCCTCCCCCGGACGAGCCCCTCCGCCTTGTTCTCGTCCATCGCATCACAATCGACATGCTGGATTAATAGATGTTCTCAAGGCGACGGGTCGCCAGGGGCAAGGTAGAACTATCAACTACGCACATCTACTCTAGCACATGGTCGCTGCAGAGGGCGCCGTCATCCTGCTCATCTTGGTCCCATTGATCGGGGGAGCGGCCAGCCTGGTGGGCCCCCGGAGAACGCAGTGGTACGTGGTCGGAGCGACCGCCGCGGTGACGGCGCTGGCCTCCCTGGTCCTGTTCATGGAGGTGGCCGGTCGGGGGTTCGAGGCCATCCAGCTGTTCATGCCCGAGGAGCTGTCCCTGGCGGTGGAGGTGCTGGGGGCTGCTCTGGCGCTCATCTTCCTGTACCTGGGATGGAGGGCCCGCAGCGCCCTGGTGGCCATCTTCGCGATCGGACAGCTGGTGATGGCGGTGGTCATCGCGCTCGCCCCGGCGCCCAGGGCAGGCCTGTTGCTGATCGACACCCTGGCGCTCATCCTGGTGCTCATCACCTCCATGGTCGGCTCGCTCATCGCCCTGTACTCGGTCACCTACATGAGGGAGGACCCGCGGCAGAGAGAGTTCCTGGCCGTCATCCTGGGGTTCCTGGGCGTGATGAACGCGGCGGTCATGTGCAACGACCTGCGATGGCTCGACCTCTTCTGGGGCACCACCACCCTGTTCTCCTTCCTGCTCATCGGCCACACGCGGACCGACGAGGCTCGGACGGCGGCCCGGCTGGCCCTCATCATCAACACCGGCGGTGGCCTGGCCCTGCTTTTGGGGGCGAGGCTCACGGAGTATTACCACGGCACCTACCTGCTCATCGACATCCCGGTGGGGGGGCGTGACCGGCCTGGCACTGCTGCCCCTGGCGCTGATGTCGGTGGCTGCGTTCACCAAGTCGGCCCAACTGCCGTTCCAGTCCTGGCTGCTGGGGGCCATGGTGGCCCCCACGCCGGTGTCGGCGCTGCTGCACTCGTCGACCATGGTCAACCTGGGAGCGTTCCTGGTGCTGCGCATCACCTCCTCGTTCCAGGGAGAGCCGCTGTTCTCCGCCGTCATCGCTCTGGTGGGCGGGCTGTCGTTCCTGATCACGTCCGTCCTGGCCATGACCCAGGGGAACGTCAAGCGCGTCCTGGCCTACTCGACCATCGGCAATCTCGGCCTCATCTTCATGTGCGCGGGCGTCGGGACCCCCCTGGCCCTGGCCGCCGGCCTGGTGCTCCTCCTGTACCATGCGATCTCCAAGGGGCTGCTGTTCCTGGCGGTGGGAGTGGTCAGGGAGGAGAGGGCCACCGAGGACATCGACGACATGTACGGCCTGAGGAGGGACATGCCGCTGGTCACGCTCTCCATCTTCGTCGGCATCGCCACGCTCGTCCTGCCCCCCTTCGGCATGTTCGTGTCCAAGTGGCTGATCAGCGAGGCCGCCGTGGCCTTCCCGGCCCTGGCCTTCCTGCTGGCGGTGGGCTTCGCGGCCATCGTGGTGTACTACTTCAAGTGGCTGGGGGTCCTCCTGACCTCGTCCGACGCTCCCCGGCGGGCCATCAGGGAGGACGTCTCCCATCGCACCTACAAGTGGGTGCTGGGGGCGCTCAGCGCCGGGGCGGTGGCCATGTCGGCGCTGGTGGGCCCGATCACGAACTATCTGGTCGCGCCCTTCGTGGCCCGGGAGTTCCTCCTCCCCGGGCTGACCGATACGGTGACCTTGTTCACCGCGGGAGGGGAGGTGCAGGCGTTCCTGGTGCTGTTCCTGGTGGCGCTGGTGCTCCTGGTCGTCCGCCTGTTCCGCCGGCCCCGTCACAGGGCCACCGTCCCGTACGGGGGAGGCGAGGAGGTCTCCTTCCAGGCCGCCGGCGAGTACTACCTCTCCGACGAATCGATATCCCGCGTCACGCGGCTGGGGAACGCGGTCGGAGCGGTGTTGATAGTCGTGCTGCTGGTAGTCCCGGCGGCCCTGGAGGTGCTCTGATGGTCCTGGCGGAGATCGCAGTCCTCCTCATCGGCCCGCTGCTGGTGGGGCTGAGCATGGGGCTGGACCGCAAGCTCACCGCCCGCCTGCAGAACCGCCGAGGGCCGCCCCTGCTGCAGCCGTTCTACGACATCGCCAAGCTGCTGAGCAAGCGGCCGCAGATGCTGGGCGACCTGCAGGGGCTGTTCGCCCTGTTCTGTGTGGCGTTCCAGGCGGTGGCGTTCGGACTGTTCGCCTTCGGGGGGGACCTGGTGGTGGCGTTCTTCGTCAGCAGCATGGGCGCGGTGTTCCTCGTCCTGGGCGCCTACTCCGCTCCCTCGCCCTACTCGCACCTGGGGGCCAACCGCGAACTGCTGGCGCTGCTGGCCTACGAGCCCGTCCTGTTCATGGTGATCATGGCGGTGGGCATCAACGGCTCCTTCCTGATCAGCGAGGTGCCGCCGGGCCTGCTGGAACGCATCCCCCTGGCCCTGGTCGCCCTGCTGCCGGTGCTGGTGATCCTGCTGGAGAAATCTCCCTACGACGTGCCGGCCGCCCATCAGGAGCTGGCGACCGGACCATACGTAGAGTACTCGGGCCCCTACCTGGCACTGCTGGAGCTGGCCCGCTGGTACCAGCTGGCGTTCGTCTACGGCATCGCCACCCTGTTCATATGGGGCCCCAGGCCCGCGGGCGACGTGGCGCTCAAGCTCCTCCTGGCGTTCGCCCTGCTGTTCGCGGCCATATTGATAGATAACACGACGGCCCGTCTGACCAGGAGGAGGATGGTGCTGTTCACGCTGACGGCGGGGGTGGGGCTCATCGCCCTGAACCTCATAGTTCTGTACCTGGCGGGGGTGATCTGATGGGACTGATGGACAGGATCGGCGCGAGGTCGCCGTGGATACTGCACTTCGACACCGGCTCGTGCAACGGATGCGACCTGGAGGTCTGGGCGCTTCTCACTCCCCGTTACGACGTGGAGCGGTTCGGGGGCGTCAACCGGGCCAACCCCAAGCAGGCCGATATACTGCTGATCACCGGTCCGGTGACGAAGAAGTGCGAGGACCGGCTACGGAACCTGTACGAGCAGGTGCCGGAGCCGAAGCTGGTCATGGCCTGCGGCAACTGCGCCAGCACCGGGGCGCCCTTCCACAACTGCTATAACGTCTGCCAGGGCGTCGACAAGGTCATTCCGGTCGATGTCTACGTGCCGGGGTGCGCCGCCCGCCCGGAGGCCCTGATCGACGGCTTCGTCAAGGCGCTGTCGCTGTGGGAGGAGAGGTCCAAGGCGGCCAGGGAGGCGAGGGAATGAGCGATGACTTTGACCGGGATGCCCACCGGGGCATACGCGACATGGCGCGGGGCATGAAGGAGAGCGGCGCGAGGCTGATCACCGTCATCGGCCGAGACCGGGGGGATGATACCATAGAGCTCGTCTACATGTTCGACCAGGGAGGGAGGCTGGTGGACCACCGCTTCGTGGTGGAGGCCGAGCAGGAGGTGGACAGCATCTCCGACCTCTATTCCGGGGCCACCAACATGGAGAGGGAGAACATCGACCTGCTGGGAATGAGGTTCAAGGGTCTGGGGCCGGGCCTGCTGCTCGTTCCCGGGAGAAGCGTGGAGGCGCCGTTGCGCAAGCGGCCGGAGGAGGGGGCATGAGCCGATCGACCCTCATCCCCTTCGGGCCGCAGCACCCCGCGTTCCTGGAACCGTTGAACGTCAGCCTGGAGCTGGACGAGGAGAGGGTGGCGTCGGCGACGTTGAACATCGGCTACAACCACCGCGGGATGGAGTACGCGCTGGCGCTCGACTACAAGAAGACGCAGTACCTGGCGGAGAGGGTGTGCGGGATATGCTCCAACCACCACTCCGCGGCCTACTGCCAGGCCGTCGAGGCCATATATGGCCTGGAGGTCCCGGAGCGGGCCCGCATCATACGGACGATCACCATGGAATGCCAGCGCCTCACCTCCCACCTTCTGGCGCTGGGGCACATCGCCGAGGCCGTGGGCTACGAGAACCTCTTCATGCAGTGCTTCCGGGAGCGGGAGCTGGTCATGCGCCTGGTCAACGAGATATCGGGTAACCGGGTGCACTACAGCACCAACATCGTGGGGGGCGTCAAGAGGGACCTGGACGCGGCCATGGAAAGGCGCATCGCCGACGTGATGAAGGAGCTCCGCCCCCGGCTGGAGGAGCTGCGGGGCATCTTCGCCCGGGACAGCACGCTGGTGAAGAGGACGAGAGGGATCGGCGTGCTGACGCGCGAGCAGGCCAGGGACTGGTGCACGGTCGGCCCGGTGGCCCGGGCCTCGGGCCTGCCGCAGGACGTCCGGGAGGACGGCTTCGCCGCCTATGATGTGGTCCGGGTCAGACCGGTGGTGCGGGAGGAGGGCGACTGCTACGCCCGCACCATGGTCAGAATGGACGAGTGCCTGCGCTCGGTCGACATGATCGAGGAGTGCCTCCCGCTGTTGAGGGAGGGCCCGGTGGCGGTGGCCGTCAAAGGCCATCCTGACGGCGAGGGCCTCGGGCGGGTGGAGGCGCCCCGCGGCGAGCTGTTGTATTATATAAAGGGGACGGGGAAGCTGCAGCTGGACCGCATCAAGATACGCACGCCGGCCTTCGTCAACGTGCCGCCGGTGCAGATCATGCTGCCCGGGAGCCGGCTGGCCGACGTGGCCGTCATCACGGTGTCGGTGGACCCCTGCATATGCTGCACGGACCGGTGATACCATGTCCATGCTGACCTCCTCCCTGCGAAACCTGTTCCGCCGCCCCTTCACCACCAGCTATCCCAAGGGACGGGCTGATCTGCCCGAGGGGAACCGCGGTCGCGTAATGTGGGACATGAGCAAGTGCATCTTCTGCCGGCGGTGCGAGCGGACCTGCCCCACGTCGGCCATCAGCACCGACAAGGAGGCCAAGACCCAGACGGTGATCAGGAACCGCTGCATCGCCTGCAACGCCTGCGTGGAGGTATGCCCCACGCAGACCATCAGCATGATGCCCGACTACTCCCAGCCGGACATGGCGCCGACGGTCCACGCGTTCTCGGTGGACCTGCCAAGGCACCAGTACCGCGTCGAGCATCTCCCGCGCGGGGAGGGCCGTCCGCCCTCCTGACGGGCGGTGCCGCGGATGGCGAGCATGTGGCGGAGTGGTGACATATAGCCCCTCCTTACGTAGTCTGATGCATGGAGCAACTGACGACGATCGGAACGAGCGTGCAGGAGGTCGACCAACCGTCCCTGGAGCGGCTGCTCGGGACCACCCCCAAGGTCGTGGTGGTGGAGTTCTACCTCACCAACTGCCCCATATGCCAGCAGCTCGCCCCGGTCCTGGAGGAGCTGTCGGAGGAGCTGAAGGAGGAGGCGGTGTTCGCCAAGGTGGACGCCCAGGACAACCTGGACCTGGCGCTGCAGTACGGCGTCATGGTGACCCCCACGATCATGCTCTTCTGCGGGAGGCGCTACCTGGGCGAGCTCGTGGGCGATGCCAACGCCACGATCATCAGGAACACCGTCCGCGACGCCATACGCCGCCGCTCCTGCCCTTCCCCGGGAGGAAGGATCGACTACGAACCTGACGGGTACGGATGAGCCAGGGCGCTCCCGCCGAGGCCGCAAAGCCTTAACAATGGTGGGATGCCTAGTTTCGCGGCGTGGAAGGCTGGACACAGCAGGGCCGTTCCGACTACCGCGCCCGACGGTACCTATCCGCGGTGGAGGCAGCGAGGTTCCTGGGCACCACGGTGGAGGAGGTCCATCGCCTGGTACGGGAGAGCCGCATACCGGTGCAGAGGGCCTCCAGCGGCCAGCAGCGGTTCGACATCGCCTCGCTGATGCCTCACGCCAGCGTCCGCCCGGAGGTCGCCCGGTCGAGGCGCTCGAAACTGACCATCGACGGAACGGTGCAGGAGGTGATTTGCGCCGACGCCTCCTACATGAAGGAGCTGGATGATGACAGCGTCCATCTGATGGTGACATCGCCGCCCTACTTCAACGCCAAGATGTACTCCTCCCCACCGGTGGAGGGGGACCTGGGCAACGTCCATTCCATGGAGGAATGGTTCAGACGCATCGCCCTGGTGTGGAAGGAGACGTTCCGGGTGCTGCAGCCCGGCAGGAGGGCGTTCATCAACCTCATGAACCTCCCCGTGCGGCTGGACGGAGGCTCGTACCGGACCCTGAACCTCACGGGACGGACGGTGGACCTGTGCGAGGACATCGGGTTCGTGTTCAAGCGCGACATCGTGTGGCACAAGACCAATGGTGTAAGGGCCCCCTTCGGCACCTATCCATACCCGGGAGGGATATTATTGAACAACATGCACGAGTTCATCCTGGAGCTGGAGAAGCCCCCGCGGGGCAGGGCGCCCAAGTATGCCCATGTGACGCCCGAGGACCGGGAGGCCTCTCGGCTGGACAAGGACTTCTGGCTGAGCATCAAGAACTCCGACGTGTGGTACATGAGCCCCGAGGGGAGCGGGGACCGGCGGGACCACGTGGCGCCCTTCCCCATCGATCTGCCGTCGCGCCTCATCAGGGCGTTCAGCTATCGGCGGGAGGCCGTCCTGGACCCCTTCTGCGGTAGCGGCACCACCTTGGTGGCGGCGTCCCGGCTGGGCCGCCATGGCATCGGCTACGAGATCATACCCGACATCGCCGCCCGCGCCGTGGAGAGACTGCGCCAGGAGGGGCGCGGACCGCCGGGAGGGATGCGAACGGTCGGGTCCAGGAGCTGACGGTCGCGGACGGAGGTCGAGCATCGATGCACCCGCTGTCCCGGTACCTGCGCATCGTCGGCGGCGAGGCCAGGCCGCGCTACCTAGTGGCCAGGTCCATCATGGCCAAGGTTCCGACGTCCCAGGAGCGGCGGTGGGAGGAGCACGACCGGGCGATGGAGCGGGCCCGGACGGTCCTGGACGTGAGCGGTCCGCTGGCGAGCCCGTCGCTGATGGACCTCAAGGCCGCGCTCGCGAGGCCTCACATGAGCTCATGCTCGCTATGCCCATGGCGGTGCGGGGCCGTCCGCCGTTCCGGTCGCGGACGTTGCGGGGTGAGCCGCCCCAGGGTGGCCAGCGCCTTCACCCACCTGGGCGAGGAGGCGCCTCTGGTGCCCTCGTACACGGTCTTCTTCGCCGGATGCAACCTCGACTGCGCCTTCTGCCAGAACTATGACCTGAGCACCATGCCGGACCGGGGAGCCGAGCTGTCGGCGGAGGAGCTGGCCAGGTCCCTTGACGCGATCGTTCGGTCGGGGAGGGGCATCAGGAACATCAACTGGGTGGGAGGCGACCCCGTCCCGGCCCTGCCCTATGTGCTGGACGTCCTTCGCCTGATGGAGGAAGGCGTCGCCCAGGTATGGAACTCCAACATGTATCTCGAAGAGGATTCCATGCGCCTGCTGGACGGCGTCATCGACCTGTACCTCACCGACCTCAAGTTCGGCAACGATGAGTGCGCCAGGAGGCTGTGCGGCGCGCCCGACTACTCCTCGGTGGTGCGCCGCAACCACCTCCTGGCCGCCGACCAGGGCGAGCTACTGGTGCGCCACCTGCAGCTGCCGGGGCATCTGGAGTGCTGCACCCTGCCGATCATCGACTGGCTGGCCGACAACCTTCCCCAGGCGGCGGTCAACCTCATGGACCAGTACCGGCCGGAGCACCGGGCGCGGGAGCACCCCGAACTGCGCAACCTCCTCCGAAAAGAGGAGCGCCAGCGGGCGCTGGAACATGCCCGGGGCCGTGGTCTCTTCCTCCTCTAATGGTTAAATAACGTCGCCTCCGATTCCTTGCCATGACCGTCCGGAAAGGCTCCCCGTGGATCTCCCAGCTGGAGAGGCGGCGCCCTGCCGTGGCGCTCGACGATAACGAGTCGGCGGACACGGTGATCATCGGCGGGGGCATCGCCGGCCTCGCCACCGCCTTCTTCGTGCTGCGGGACACTGACCGCGAGGTGGTGCTGCTGGAGGCCGACCTGGTGGCCCATGGCGCGACCGGCCACAGTGCCGGGCAGGCCGTGGCCGCCATGGAGAGGAGGTTCGACGACCTCGCGGGAGAGCTGGGCGAGGAGAGGGTGGCCCAGGGGTATCGTGAGACGCTCTCCGGATGGGAGCGTATGGGAGAGGTGCTGGACAGCACCGGCCGACGGGACGAGCTGATCAGGGCCAGAGGAATGGCGGCCGTCGACTCGCCCCAGGCCGTGGCCTCGCTCCTGCGGGAGAGGGACCGATGGAACGCCGCCGGCGCGCATGCCGAGGTGGCGGTAAGCGACGGGATCGCCGCCGAGGGGGCCGTAAGGATCGACGGCCCACGGTTGGCCTCTCTGCTGGGAACGATCGACCGGAGGTATGTGGCCGCCCTCTGCGCCCCCGCCGGGGTGCTGAACGCCGCCCTCTTGACCGAGGCCCTGGCCGAACACCTTCTGTCCGCGCATCCGGACCGGTTCCGCCTCTATGAAAGAAGCCGCGTGAGGCGGCTGCGCCTGGGCGACGAGGTCGCCGCCACCGCTGCTGGAGGAACGGTGTTCGCCGACAACGTGGTCCTGTGCACCAACGGATATACGGGCATGGAGATCGAATCGTGCCAGGTGCCCGTCTCGGTGGGCAACGTCAAGGGGGTGGTGGGCTTCATGGCGGGCCGGCTCGACGATGGTCCGCCGGGCATCGCGGCCTTCTTCCGCAGCGGGGAGAACAGCTATTACTACATGACCAGGAGGCCGTATTCCGGACGGCCTCTGGTGGCCATCGGCGGCCCCGAGAAGGAGCTGCCGTACGGGGAGCGCTATGACGCCCGACGAGAGTACGATGAGGGCGCCTACCGGCGGATAGACGCGTTCGCCCGCGAGACGCTGGACGGCTATGACGAGAGGGACATGGAATGGCACGGGCTGATGGGATACACGCCGGGAGGCATCAGGCTGGTCGGTCCTGACCCTGGCGTCCCCAGCCTGATGTACAACCTGGGGTGCAACGGCATCGGCCTCCTGGCATCCCTGGCCGGCGGCTGGAAGGTGGCGCAGCAGATGCGGGGCACGCTCTTCCCGCCCTCCATGTTCGACCCCTCCCGCCTCGCCAGGGACAAGCTGGTGCGGCTGGTGTGATCACTCCGAACTCTCCGGTCGATCGCCGAAGAGCCACACCAGGGCCGCTACCATCAGGCCGAAGTCGAACAGGATGACCAGCGACAGGGCGAGGTCCAGCGATGGGAACAACGCCCCCTCGGTCGGGAGGGCGATGCTCACGTGCCCCCCGCCTGGCACCGATTGCACGGCAAGGATGGCGGCCGCTCCCACCGCCACTATGACGGCGATGCAGAACAGGTTGAAATGCCGGGCGTTCATGCACGTTCCACGCCCCGGCCGTATTTCTAGCTCGTCGAATGGATATCTATTGTGATAATGATTGAGGGTCACCAGTCCCTCATGTACCGCCTCCATGCAAGCGAGGTCGCGAGGGCCGCGGCGATGAAGGACATGATGAGGACGGCGGCGTTCTGATAGCCGGACAGCTGGTCGGCGAAGAAGTACAGCCATACTATGAGCAGGGCGGCCCAGGCCCCCCACACCGCGATGGTGGCCACGATCCGCGCGCGCATATCGCGGAACTCAGGGCGCTCCATTATCCGGGGGGCGTATCGCATCCCCATGCCCAGGCCGTAGCTCGCCCACAGGACGCCGAGCAGGGCGGCCGCCACCACCAGCGAGAGGAAGATGATGGCCATGTTGCGGTATATGCTCAGGCCGTCGGCCATGAACAGGAGCCATAGGATGAAGAACGCCAGCCAGCCGCCGGCGATCAACGCCGACGCGTACCCTCTCCATCTGAGGCTGCGGGAGGAGGCGTCGCCCTCGATCCAATAGACGTCGCCCCTACTTCCTCTCCATCGGGCCATGGTCATCGCTCCAGCGGTTCAGCCCCCCTTCCAGGATGCTGATGTCCTTGAACCCCTTTTGAGCAAGGAGGTCGGCGACGCGCGCGCTCCGCTTTCCCGAACGGCAGTACAGCACGATCTTCATCGAGGGGTCCAGCTCCTGCCATCTCCGTTCCATCTCGGAGATGGGCATCAGGATGGCAAGGGGGATGTGCCCCGACTCGAACTCGTGCCGTTCCCTGACATCGAGCAGCAGGCAACCCCCGTCCTCGATGTCCTTCTTCAGTTCGCGGAGCTCTTCCGTGCCGATCCTTCTATACTCTTCGCTCAAGCGCCCTTCACCCGCCGGGGTATTCATTTCCGGCACATATTCAACCTTTCGCTAGCCCTTGATCTCCAGCTCCTTGCCCACCCTGCCGGTGGACCTCATCGCCTCGATCTCGCTGGCCTCGGAGAGGAGCAGCACCAGCTGGCGGCCGTCCATGAACTCCGCCACGGCCTCGGCCGTCCGCGCCATCGCGTCCCCATCCATCCCCATGAACGGCTCGTCGAGGATGATCGGAACGCCGGGGCAGCTCTCCCGGGCGAAGGCCAGGGCGGCTGCCAGCACCACCGCGCGGC